>NZ_JADPKG010000123.1:0-296030 GCF_023073875.1 Bradyrhizobium sp. 154 | reverse complement strand
GTCCGCAATCTCTTTTACATGGCGTGCATGGGAGCCGCGACACGGCACAACCCGGTACTCAAGGCCTTCTACGATCGCCTGATCGCCAAAGGCAAAGAGGCGAAGGTTGCGCTCACCGCCTGCATGCGCAAGCTGATTGTGATCCTCAACGTCATGATCGCGCGCGGAGAGAAATGGGACGCCGGCCGGTACGAAGTGAGCGGCCTCGCTCGGCTTCCGCCGAGCGAATGCCCAGCCTAAAGACCGTTGAGCGGGCGGGGTCAAGGCCGTCAGCCGCCGGAGGCGGGGGCGCGCAGCGCCAGCCTTGAGCCCGCTCGATCACCGGTCTACTTCAACACAGTTGCTCCCCGGGGAGCGATGCACTATTGCCCCCGTCGCCTTGCCGATGGCTGATGCCGCGGTCCGGTTGGGCCGCAGGCATCACCGCAACACTTGGCGCACAGACCCCGGGCGCCAGGACCACACGATTTTGCCGTACGCAGGCTGCACCCGTCGTATGCGCGCGGCGTTCGCTCACGGAGTGACCCGCCCTGCAAACCATCGCGCGCGGCGCTGCCCGCGTCCACCACGTCCCATCCCGCGTTCGTGACGATCGCGATCCGCCCCTCGGCCCGGGTTGGGGTGGCCGAAACATGCGATAATTCCGAATTCTAGTAAAGCGAATTATTTTGAATGAACGCATTGACCTTGGCCTCGTGTGTTTGCCCGTCAGGCAACGCAAGAGATGGTGTGGAGATTCGACACCACGCCCGCCACAACCGCGCCACGAACACGTCTCCCCGCGGTCTAAAAATGCGCTACGATGACCTCAGCGCGCTCCAAGTCGCGCAGATTGATGAATGAGGAAACGACATGAGGATGACGATGGGAACGGCGATCGCCGGGGTGGCGGCGCTGGTGGTGGCGGGGATGGCTCTGACGGCGGCTCTTGAGCCGGTCTGGGCCCATGGGCCGACACGGCAGAAGGTGCGGGAATCCATCGAGATCAGCGCGCCGCCAGCCAAGGTCTGGGCGGCGATCGGCAATTTTCAGGACATGAGCTGGCTCCCGCCCGTCACCAAAACCGAGGGCCAGAAGGGCAATGAGATCGGCGCGACGCGGACGCTGACCTTAACCGGCGGCCCGACGGTCGAGGAGGAGCTCTACAAATACGAGCCCGACATGCTGAGCTATTCGTACCGGATTACCAAGGTCGACGTGAAGGTGCTGCCGGTGACCAATTATTCCTCGACCTTGACGGTGTCGCCTGCGCCGGATGGCAAGGCGAAGCTGGAATGGGCCGGCGCGTTCTATCGTGGCTATCCCAACAACGATCCGCCACCGGAGCTGAGCGACGAAGCCGCGGTGAAGGCGGTGAGCGGGCTGTACAGGGCCGGGCTCGAGTCGCTCAAGAAGAAGATCGAGAGCGGTAGCTGATGGTGCGAGCGCTGGTCCTGGCGGCCTTGGCCGCCAGCCTTTGCGGTGCCGGTCTCCCGCGTGCGTCCGCCGACGAGGCGTTCGTCACCAACCAGCTCAGCGACGATCTGATGGTCGTGGACCTCGCCACTGCCCGCAGCGTTGCAACCATTCCGATCGGCGGCAAGCCGGCGGGCGTCGCCGTCAGCGCGGACGGACGTTTTGCCTATGTGACGAGCCCCGATGCCAAGGCGGTGACGGTGGTGGACGCCGCCGCGCGGCAGGTTGCGGGGCGGATCGAGGTCGGCGGCGGGCCGCTCGGCATTGCGGTCGCGCCCGATGGCAAGACCGTCTATGTCGCCGACTGGTTTGCCGCCGCGGTGCGGGTGATCGATACGGCCTCGCGCAGCGTCATGGCCAGCATCGCGGTCGGCGCCTCACCATCGGGCCTTGCGGTGACGCCGGACGGCAAGCTGCTGCTCTCGGCAGACCGCGACGACGACAGCGTCTCTGTGGTGGATACGACGACGCGGCAGCGCAAAGCAATGATCAAGGTCGGCACGCGTCCGTTCGGCGTCACCATCGACGCCGCGGGCAAGCGCGCCTACACCGCCAATGTCGGATCCGACGACGTCTCCGTGATCGACATCACCGAAGGCCGCGAGATCGGCCGCGTGCCGGTCGGGATGCGGCCCTACGCGGTGGCGCTGACGCAAGGGCGCGGCTTCGTCACCGACCAGTATGGCGGCACCGTCAGCGTGTTCGATCTGGCGACTCTGAAGCCAATGAAGCGCATCAATGTCGGCGATTATCCCGAAGGCATTGCCGCGACCGCCGACGGCAAGCGCATCATCGCCGCCTGCTGGGAGAGCAACTCGCTCAACATCATCGATGCCACTGATCTGAAGGTGATCGGCGAGATCAAGACCGGCGACGGCCCGCGCGCGTTCGGGGCGTTTTTGCGCAGGACGGAGTAGGGGATTGCGTAGGGTAGGTTACCCGGACCACGCGCGGGATGTCTCAACGAGTCATAGTGGAAGGCGTAACCAAGCCGCGAGCAACGGAGGATCGGAAGACCACAGCAGTGGGTTACGCTTCGCTAACCACCCTACGAGTCCCGCGGGTCCCGCACAACACACCCACAATCTCGTCCATCTGCTCAAACACGTGGTCCGGCTTCAGGGCCCGCAGCGCCGCCGGGGCCGCATAGCCCCAGCACACCGCACCGCAGGCAATGCCGACGTTGCGTGCCGCCTCGATGTCGCGGACCTCATCGCCGATTGAAATGACCTTACTAGGCTCGACACTCGCGCGCCGGATCACCCGGCGGAATTTTGCAGCCTTGCCGAACAGTGATGCAGAGCAATCGAAATGCGCGAACAGCGCCGCGGCCTCGCCGAGCTTCTCGCGCGCATTGGCTTCGCTGTCAGAGGTCACCAGCGCGAGTTGCACGCCGCTTCCGGCAAGCGCCTGCAGCATCGCCTCGACACCCGCAAACAGCGAAATCTCGCTAGCTGCCTCCGCCTTCAGCCGCCGCGCATGCCGCGCGATCGCCGGCAGCTTCCACAAGGGTACCTCGAGGTGGCTGAGGATCTCGCGGCTCGACGCATGCCGCAGCTCCTCGATGTCCTCATCCTTCACGCGGCGAAAGCCGAAGCGATCGGCGACGTCGTTGATGGTGCGCAGGAACCAGGGAAAGCTGTCGGCGAGCGTGCCGTCGAGATCGAAGATGACGAGGGAGTAGGGCATTGATCTCGCTGAGGTGCTTTGGTTCGCAGAGCCCTTTAGTCCGAACATAACCTTGCGGAAGAGATTTACGTTCATTTCACACAGCGCGGCCGTCACAAAGCGAGGGCTTTGGATCTTTGGATTGGCAAGGTCTCGCTGTAGGACGCTAGCTTCGGGCGGGTGTTGGGAACAATTTGGTGGGCTTGGTGGCGTCCGCCGCAATGGCAGGGCGGCGCAAGCGCTCCCCGGCCCATTCTACGAAGACCGCGCGCGCGGAGGAGTCACCAATGACTCGTGCCGGGATGAAAAACCCCTGTCTCGCATGGTACCAGAATGCGACCATGACTGGGCTGTCTTGAATCGTCGCAATCTCATCCCAAGACATCCGGCTCTCGGTGTTCGGACCTCTGGCGACGATCGAGAAGTCGTCAAAAATAACGTGCCATGTCTTCTGACTGAGACGATCCAACTCAAAGAGTTTCTCGAATATTTGGCGAGAAATCCAGCTCGAGACAAAATACATGTAGAGCTGTCCCACTACTAAGCACAGTATCGCGGCAAACACGGCGGGCGGCGTCAGCCATTCCTGACGTAAGGCGATATAGCTTGCCACGATCATGAAGGCATAAATGGTCAACGCCAAGGTCATTTGGCTACGCCAATCGATGAGGGCCTTCAGGTTGGCTTTCGCAAGTCTTCTGAAGAATCTATCTTCTTCTCTAGAAATTATGAATTCAAAGCTAAAGCTGGATGAGGCGGTTGCGTCGCTCAATCTAACCTCCTGCAGGCGAAGTCAGAAAAATATAGCAACAACCTTCAACTGAACCACAGATTGTTGCCCGAGGCGCCACTTGAGATGCGTCCTAACGAACGCGCGTCCGACTGGTCCGAGTCATTTCCGGGAAATTTGATCACGGCTGCGAGGCGGCGTCACTCCGCCGCCTCGCTCGTCCTCCCGCGCTTCGGCTTGCTTGCCTTCTTCAGCACCGGCTCCAGGAACTTGCCGGTATAGCTCCGCGGTGCCTTGGCGATGTCTTCCGGCGGGCCCCAGGCCACGATCTCGCCGCCGCCGTCCCCGCCTTCGGGGCCGAGATCGATGACCCAGTCGGCGGTCTTGATGACCTCGAGATTGTGCTCGATGACGACGACGGTGTTACCCTGCGCGACCAGCTCGTGCAGCACCTCCAGCAGCTTCTTGACGTCGTGGAAGTGCAGGCCGGTGGTGGGCTCGTCCAGGATGTACAGCGTGCGCCCGGTGGCGCGCTTCGACAGCTCTTTTGCCAGCTTGACGCGCTGGGCTTCGCCGCCGGACAGCGTGGTGGCCTGCTGGCCGACGTGGATGTAGTCGAGTCCGACGCGGTGCAGCGTGTTGAAGGTCTCGCGTACGCGCGGCACCGCCTTGAAGAACTCGGCGGCCTCCTCCACGGTCATGTCGAGCACGTCGGCGATGCTCTTGCCCTTGAACAGCACCTCCAGCGTCTCGCGATTGTAACGCTTGCCCTTGCAGACGTCGCAGGTGACGTAGACGTCGGGCAAAAAGTGCATCTCGATCTTGATGACGCCGTCGCCCTGGCAGGCCTCGCAGCGGCCGCCCTTGACGTTGAAGGAGAAGCGGCCGGGCTCGTAGCCGCGCGCTTTGGCCTCGGGCAGGCCGGCGAACCATTCGCGGATCGGCGTGAAGGCGCCGGTATAGGTCGCGGGATTCGAACGCGGGGTGCGGCCGATCGGCGACTGGTCGATGTCGATGATCTTATCGATGTGCTCGAGGCCCTCGATGCGGTCGTGCGGCGCTGCGCCTTCGCTTGCATTGTTCAGCTTGCGGGCGATGGCACGATAGAGCGTGTCGATCAGCAGCGTCGACTTGCCGCCGCCGGAGACGCCGGTCACACACGTGAACAGGCCGAGCGGAATCTCGGCAGTGACGTTCTTGAGGTTATTGCCGCGCGCATTGACCACCTTGATGGTGCGGCGATGGTTCGGTGGGCGCCGCTCCGGCACCTCGACTTCGAGCTCGCCGGTCAGGTACTTGCCAGTCAGCGATTTCGGATTGCGCATGATCTCCGCGGGCGTGCCCTCGGCGACGATGTGGCCGCCGTGCATGCCGGCGCCGGGGCCGATGTCGAGCACGTAATCGGCCAGCCGGATCGCGTCCTCGTCATGCTCGACCACGACCACGGTGTTGCCGAGGTCGCGCAGGCGCTTGAGCGTATCGAGCAGACGGGCGTTGTCGCGCTGGTGCAGCCCGATCGAGGGCTCGTCGAGCACGTAGAGCACGCCGGTCAGGCCCGAGCCGATCTGCGAAGCCAGGCGGATGCGCTGGCTCTCGCCGCCGGACAGCGTGCCGGAGGAGCGGGACAAAGTGAGATAGTTGAGGCCGACGTCGAGCAGGAAGGTGAGGCGCTCGCGAATTTCCTTCAGGATGCGCCCGGCGATCTCGTTCTGCTGCGCGTTGAGCGCATCAGGCACGGTCTCGAACCATTCGCCGGCCTTCCTGACCGACAGCTCCGAGATCTCGCCGATATGCTTGCCGCCGATCTTGACGCAGAGCGCCTCGGGCTTGAGCCGAAACCCGTGGCACGCCTCGCAGGGGACGTCATGGAAATATTTCGCCAGCTCCTCGCGCGCCCACTCGCTCTCGGTCTCGCGATAGCGGCGGTTGATGTTGGTGATGACGCCCTCGAACGGTTTTTTGGTGTCGTAGGAGCGCACGCCGTCTTCATAGGAGAACTTGATCTCATCCTCGCCGGAGCCGTAGAGAAGCGCGTTTTGCGTCTTCTTGGGCAGGTCCTTCCACTTGGTGTCGAGCGTGAACTTGTAGTGCTTGCCGAGCGCGTTCAGCGTCTGCACGTAATAGGGCGATGATGACTTGGCCCAGGGCGCGATCGCACCCTTGCGCAGCGTCAGATCCTTCTCGGGGATGACGAGATCCTCGTCGACATGCTGCTCGACGCCGAGCCCGCCGCAGGCGGGGCAGGCGCCGTAGGGATTGTTGAAGGAAAAGAGTCTCGGCTCGACCTCGGGGATGGTGAAGCCGGAGACCGGGCAGGCGAATTTTTCCGAGAACAGGATGCGCTCGGGCCCGCTCTTGTCGTGGATCTTCGCGGTCTTTTTTTTCTCTTCCGCGGGTGCGGCCGCCGGCGCGTCGGCGAATTCGACGACGGCAAGGCCTTCGGCGAGCTTCAGCGCGGTCTCAAAGCTCTCGGCGAGGCGCTGGCCGATGTCGGCGCGCACCACGATCCGGTCGACCACGACGTCGATGTCGTGCGGGAATTTCTTGTCGAGCGTCGGCGCCTCCGCCAGCTCGTAGAAGGTGCCGTCGATCTTGACGCGCTGAAAACCCTTCTTGAGCCATTCGGCGAGCTCTTTGCGGTACTCGCCCTTGCGGCCGCGCACGACCGGAGCGAGCAGATAGAGGCGCGTGCCTTCCGGCAACGCCAGCACGCGGTCGACCATCTGCGAGACGGTCTGGCTCTCGATCGGCAGGCCGGTGGCCGGCGAATAGGGCACGCCGACCCGCGCCCAGAGCAGGCGCATGTAGTCGTAGATCTCAGTGACGGTGCCGACCGTGGAGCGCGGATTCTTCGAGGTCGTCTTCTGCTCGATCGAGATCGCCGGCGATAGCCCGTCGATCTGATCGACGTCGGGCTTCTGCATCATCTCGAGGAATTGGCGCGCATAGGCCGACAGCGATTCGACGTAGCGGCGCTGGCCTTCGGCGTAGATGGTGTCGAAGGCGAGTGAGGATTTGCCGGAGCCCGACAGCCCCGTGAACACCACCAGCTTGTCGCGGGGAATCTCGACGTCGATGTTCTTGAGGTTGTGCTCGCGCGCGCCACGGATCGTAATCGCGCGCAGGCTTGAGCCCGCGTTCTGTTGTTGGCGCTTGGCCTTGATCACTTCGTCCATCCCGCTGGTCCTCAAGGAATCCCAAAGACGCGCGATCGCGCCAATGTAAAAGGCGCGCTTCGCCCGGAACCGGGATCGGCGCCGATGGGTATGTCAGCGAACGTAGGAAGAACGCGAGCGGATTTCCAGTGGCACGTGCGAATCGTCAACGGATTGTTGGCGGGCTGGCGGCATCTGGCAGCAGCAGGCGCGAGCGGAACTGCGCGGAACGACCCGTAAAACAAAAAGGCCGGCGCGAGGCCGGCCTTTCGTGACGATGTGACGTCGATAGTGATCAGTACTCAGCTCAGTACTTGGCGACCACCGGGCCCCCGAAGTGATAGTTCACGCCGACCTGCACGGTGTGGAAGTTGATCGTGCCGGAGGCCAGCGGAGCGCCAAGGTTAGAGAAGTAGTTCTCGCTGCCGAGGCTGCGATAGAGGTACTCGCCCTTGACCGACCACTGCGGAGCGAAGAAAGCTTCGACGCCCGCACCGACGGTCCAGCCGGAATGCCACTTGCTGTCGGAGACGCTCACGCCGAGGGCGCTGACGGTGATCTTGTTGTCGATCCAGGCGTAGCCGCCGGTGCCGTAGAACAGGACGTTGTTGACGGCCCAGCCGATTCGGCCGCGCACGGTGCCGAGCGCATCGGTCTTGGAGGCGACAGTGATGCCAAGAGCGGTCGCCGAAGCGCTCACGTCAGCCCAGGCGCCATCCGCCTCGATGCCGAACACGACGTTGCCGGTCTGCCAGTTGTAGCCGGCGGTGCCACCGACGAAGCCACCCTGCATCCGCGGGTCGGACGCGTTTTCCCAAGCGCCGCCGCCGACGACGCCGAGGTAGAAGCCGGTCCAGTTGTAGACAGCGGCCGGAGCGATCGGGGCCTTGGTATAGGGGCGCGCTGCGAGGTCAGCGGCTGAAGCCGGAGCAGCGAGAGCGAACAAACAGGCCGAAGCCAACAAAACCTTTTTCATTTTCAACTAATCCCAGTCCCAGTTTCTGTTGTCGCCTTCCATGCCGAAGGCAGCGGACTCAACGGCCCAACTAATGCCGTGCTTACACCACTAAAGCCGCAAGTTGTGTCTCCGAAAAGCCACAACAGTTACAAAACGTCTCGATCACTGACTTATCCGACCGTCCGCTTTGGATAAAACGAAAAAGGCCGGCACGAGGCCGGCCTTTAATCCTTGAACGAAATCAGAGCGATCAGTACCTCGCGACCAGCGGGCCGCCAAAGCGGTAATTCAGCCGGACGAGACCGATGTCGACATCTTGGCCAATTCGGTCGCTCCCGAACACAACGCCCGCCGGCGTGGTAAAGCCGATCGTGCGGTGGCCGAGGAAAATGTGGTCGTATTCGACGCCGACCGACCAGTTTGGTGCGAATCCGAATTCCAGACCGGCCCCCACCGTACCACCCCAGCGGGTTTCACGTGCCGATGCCAGCAGCGTGCCAGCGCCCGGAGTGCCTGCGGCGGCATAGACGTCGTACTTGTCCCCGACCACAGCGGCGCCGCCCTTCACATAGAACAGCACATTGTTCCAGGCATAGCCGACCTGGCCAGTGATCAGGCCAAAACTGTCGATGCGAGAGCGGTTACGATCACCGGTGACCAAAGCGGTGCCAGGGAACAGGGTGCTCACGTTGTCGCCGGAAAAGTCAGCCCAGTTGCCCTGGCCCTCGAAGCCGAACACCCAATTGGTCGACTGCCAGCGATAGCCAATCTGGCCACCGACCGTGCCGCCCGTCGCGTTGTGGCAGCCTTCGCCAACCAGAGTGCCGGTAACAGGCGTCACGAAATCCCAGCACTTGTGGCTCGAACCACCGCCGCCGTTGATACCGATGTAGAAGCCGCTCCAGTCGTAGATCGCGGCAACGGCAGGAGCCGGAGCCTTGGTGTATGGGCGCGCAGCGAGATCTGCCGCGCTTGCGGGAGCCGAGAGGCCCAGCGCCATTGCACCGATTGCACTAAACAGAATCTTATTCATTGCAGTCTCCCCAGTTTCGACCGCTTCTCGAACTCCCCGAAGCGGCTAATTAAGGCAGGACGCCCATATGAACTAATTCCGAGGCAACCCTAGCCTACGAAACCGGCAAAGTCCGTCTCCGAAATGCCACACTCGCGGACCGATTGAGCCAAGCGCAACTTGATGAATGTTAAGCGGTTTCCGCCTTTCGCGGGAACCCAAAAAAGTTCCATCGAGCGGCTGCCTTCATCACCACCATCGCGGCTCGAAGGGCCCGATGTCCGCCTCGGATTGTCACAAAGAACAAATCTGGAACGAAGCCAATGGCGGTGCTATATGTGGGGATAACCCGAGGGGTGATGGGCTGAGCGGCGCCCGCAAGCGTATAGGGTCGCCTCAACGGGCGGCGGAGGAACGCACAGAGCGGACTCGGCCTTTGAAATTCAGTGGCATTGGAGTGGAGAGCGGCGATGGCGGGAAGCGTCAACAAGGTCATTCTGGTTGGAAATCTCGGCAAGGATCCCGAAATCCGCCGCACCCAGGACGGGCGACCGATTGCCAATTTGAGCATCGCCACCTCTGAGACCTGGCGCGACAAGAACACCGGCGAGCGCAAGGAAAAGACCGAATGGCATCGCGTCGTGATCTTCAATGAAGGGCTGTGCAAGGTCGCCGAGCAGTACCTGAAGAAGGGCGCCAAGGTTTACATCGAGGGCGCGCTCCAGACCCGCAAATGGACCGACCAGAGCGGCGTCGAGAAGTACTCGACCGAAGTCGTGCTCCAGGGCTTCAACTCGACCCTGACGATGCTCGACGGTCGCGGCGGAGGCAGTGGCAGCTTCAGCGACGAACCCAGCGGCGACTTCGGCTCGTCCGGTCCCGTAAGCAGCGCGCCTCGCCGTCCCGTTGCCGCTGGCGGTGCCCGCAACAGCGACATGGACGACGATATCCCGTTCTGAGAACACGGATCACGCGGCCGAGGCGCATTGCCCGATCGGGCTCCGCCTGGTGTGTCGTGTCAGCAATTCCTGTTCATCGGCGGGGTGGGCTCGGATTTTCCGGGCCCGCTTCATGTTTGACGTGAGCTTGGATTGCGCCATGGCAAATATTCTGAAAGGGCACTCGCAGCGCGATCTTCAGGCGATGGAGGCCATTTCGGAAGGCCGATTTCGCGCCTCTCGGGAGCAGGGCTCTGAAGGGCTTAAGTTGTTGGAAAAATAGGCGGAAAAATCGCTTGCCCTGACCTTCGCGAGGGTAGTTATCGCGGCCCCGATGCGCTATATGATTCCCAGATAAAACCTCACCGGATTTCCCCTTGGCTGACGACGATAACAAGCCCGGCAACCAGCCGGCGCAACCCTCGGACATTCGCCCCGTCTCCATCCTCGACGAGATGAAGAAGTCCTACCTCGATTACGCCATGAGCGTGATCGTGTCGCGCGCGCTGCCCGACGCGCGCGACGGCCTGAAGCCGGTGCATCGCCGCATCCTGTTCTCGATGAACGAGGAAGGCTATACGCCGGACAAGAAGCACAAGAAGTCGGCCGGTATCGTCGGCGACGTCATGGGCCAATACCATCCGCATGGTGACCAGGCGATCTACGACGCGCTGGTGCGCATGGCGCAGCCTTTTTCGATGCGCGAATTGCTGGTGGACGGGCAGGGCAATTTCGGCTCGGTCGACGGCGATCCGCCAGCGGCGATGCGCTACACCGAGTCGCGCCTAACCAAGATCGCGCTGAAGCTGCTCGACGACATCGACAACGAGACCGTCGACTTTCAGGACAATTACGACGGCTCGAGCAAAGAACCGGTGGTTCTGCCGGCACGGTTCCCTAACCTGCTGGTCAACGGCGCCGGCGGCATCGCCGTCGGCATGGCCACCAACATTCCGCCGCACAATCTCGGCGAGGTCATCGACGCCTGCCTAGCGTTGATCGACAATCCTTCGCTGACCATCGACGAGCTCAACAACATCATCCCGGGCCCGGACTTTCCGACCGGCGGCATCATTCTCGGCCGCCAGGGCATCCGCAGCGCCTACCATCTCGGCCGTGGCTCCATCGTGATGCGTGGCAAGGTCGCCTTCGAGACGATCCGGAAGGAGCGCGAGGCGATCGTCATCACCGAGATCCCGTATCAGGTGAATAAGGCGACGATGGTCGAGCGCATCGCCGAGCTCTACAAGGAAAAGAAGATCGAGGGCATCTCCGACCTGCGCGACGAGTCCGACCGCGATGGCTACCGCGTCGTCGTCGAGCTCAAGCGTGATGCCATGCCCGACGTGGTGCTGAATCAGCTCTACAAGTTCACGCCGCTCCAGACCAGCTTCGGCGTCAACGCCGTCGCGCTCGATTCCGGCCGTCCGCAGACGATGAACCTGAAGGACATGCTGACGATCTTCGTCGGCTTCCGGGAGCAGGTCGTCACGCGCCGGACCAAGTACAAGCTGCGCAAGGCGCGCGAGCGCGCGCATGAGCAGGTCGGCCTCGCCATCGCGGTCGCCAACATCGACGAGATCATCAAGGTGATCCGCACCTCGCCGACGCCAGCGGCTGCGCGCGACACCCTGATGACGCGGGACTGGCCGGCGCGCGACGTCGAGGACATCATTACGCTGATCGACGATCCGCGCCACCGCATCAACGAGGACGGCACCATCCGCCTGTCGCTGGATCAGGCCAAGGCCATTCTGGAATTGCGTCTGGCGCGGCTCACTGCGCTTGGCCGCGACGAGATCGGCGACGAGCTGTCAAAACTCGCCGGCGAGATCGGCGACTATCTCGAGATCCTGCGCTCGCGCGCCCGTATCCTCGACATCATCAGGACCGAGCTCGCCGAGGTGAAGGCCGAGTTCGCCACGCCGCGCCGCACCGTGATCATGGAGCAGGAAGGCGAGGTCGAGGACGAGGACCTGATCCAGCGCGAGGACATGGTCGTCACCGTCTCCCACGCCGGCTACGTCAAGCGCGTGCCGCTGTCGGCCTACCGGGCGCAGCGCCGCGGCGGCAAGGGCCGTGCCGGCATGCAGACCCGCGACGAGGATTTCGTCAGCCGCCTGTTCGTCGCCTCTACGCACACGCCGGTGCTGTTCTTCTCCTCACGCGGCCAGGTCTACAAGGAAAAGGTCTGGCGCCTGCCGATGGCTGCGCCGAACGCGCGCGGCAAGGCGCTGATCAACATCCTGCCATTGGAGCAGGGCGAGCGCATCACCACCATTATGCCGCTGCCCGAGGATGAATCGACCTGGGGCAATCTCGACGTGATGTTCGCCACCACAGGCGGCAACGTGCGGCGCAACAAGCTGTCCGACTTCGTCGATGTCCGCCGCTCCGGCATCATCGCCATGAAGCTCGACGACAACGAGGCGATCGTCGACGTGCAGATCTGCACTGAGCGCGACGACGTGCTGCTGACCGCCGCTGGCGGCCAGTGCATCCGTTTTCCCGTCACCGATGTGCGCGTGTTCACCGGGCGCACCTCGATGGGCGTGCGCGGTATTGCGCTTGGTGAGGGCGACAAGGTGATTTCGCTGGCGATCCTGCGCCATGTCGAGACCACATCGGACGAGCGCTCGGCGTACCTGAAGATGCGCCGTGCGGTCGCCGGCGAAGCCGCGACTGAGGAGACCGCCGCGGACGGAGAGGCCGAGGAGACCTCCGGCAGCTTCCAGCTTGCCCAGGAGCGTTACGCCGAGATGTCGGCGCAGGAGCAGGTCGTGCTCACCGTCTCCGTCAATGGCTATGGCAAGCGCACCTCGTCCTACGAGTACCGCACCACGGGACGCGGCGGCAAAGGCATCGTCGCCATGAGCGTCAACAACCGCAACGGCAACTTGGTTGCGTCCTTCCCCGTGGAGGATGCCGATCAGATCATGCTGGTCACCGACAAGGGCCAACTGATCCGCTGCCCGGTCGAAGGCATCCGTATCGCCGGCCGCTCGACCCAGGGCGTGATCGTGTTCGACACCGCCGAGGACGAGCACGTCGTCTCGGTCGAGCACATCACGGAAGAGGCGGAGAGCAACGGCGCGAATGGGGAGTAACGTGTAGCGCAGATGGAGCAGGAAGTCGGTGCCAAGCGCCGGCCAAAGGCACAATCCGGGACCGCATGTTGCCGAACGTTCGGAATCGCGGATTACGCTTGCACTCCATCCGGACTGCGCATTTGCGCGCTAAATCTCCAGCTCGGTCCCGAACTCCACCACCTGCTTGGTCGGCACGCCGAAGAACGCGGCCGAGCGTTCGGCATTGCGCTGGAGGAAAGCGAACACGCTTTCGCGCCAGACCCACATGCCCGGCACGTCCTCGCGCGGGATGATGGTCTCGCGGCCGACATAGTAGGTGACGTCGGAGAGATCGATGCCGGGCAGCTTGCCGAGGCGCCCGACGAACCCCAATCCTTCATAGATCGTCGGGTTCTGCATGAAGCCGTAATGCAGGATCACGCGGGTGATGCCGGGAATGATCTCGATCACCTCGGCCCGTTCTTGGTCGGGAATGTGCGGGGACTCCTCGATCAGCACGGTGACGAGCAGCACGCGTTCGTGCAGCACGCGGTTGTGCTTGACGAACTGGGTCAGCGCCAGCGGCACGCCGCGCGGCGCGGAGGCCAGGAACACGGCAGTCCCCGGCAGCCTGGCGCGGCATTTGTTGACCGCGGTCTCGATCAGGTCTTCCTCCGGCTGGCGCAGCTTCGCCCGCGCCGCCTCGACCAGCTTCACGCCGGCGCGCCAGGTCAGCATCAGGAAGGCGACGAGGCCGGCGAGCAGCAGGGGAAACCAGCCGCCCTCGAACAGCTTGATCGAATTGGCGGAGAAGAAGATCACGTCGATCACGAAGAAGGTGCCGTTCACGGCCACCACGAGCCAGGGCGAATATCCCCATTGGATCGCCACCAGGGCCGCGAGCAGCGTGGTGATTGCCATCAGCAGCGACACCGCGATGCCGTAGGCGCCGGCGAGCGCGTCCGACGTCCCGAAGCTCAGGACCGCTCCCAACGTTGCGGCGGCCAGCAGCCAGTTCACCAGCGGCACGTAGATCTGGCCGATCGCAGCGCTCGTGGTGTGGCGGATCAGCATGCGCGGCAGGAAGCCGAGCTGGATCGACTGCTGGGTCAGCGAGAACACGCCGGAGATGATCGCCTGCGAGGCGATCACGGTCGCAACCGCGGAGAAGGCCACCAGCGGATAGTGCAGGGCGTCGGGGCAGAGCTGGAAAAACGGATTCTCGATCATGGCGGGATCGGTGATCAGGAGCGCGGCCTGACCGAAATAGTTCAGCACCAGCGCGGGCAGGCAGATTGCGAACCAGGCGAGCCGGATCGGGAAGCGGCCGAAATGCCCCATGTCGGCGTACATGGCTTCGCCCCCGGTCACCGCGAGGAAAGCGGCGCCGAGGATTCCGAAGGAGATATGGAAATCCTGGTGGATCAGGAAGTCGAAGGCATAGAGCGGGCTCAGCGCCGCCAGCACCGCCGGCGCGTTGACAATGCCGTGGATGCCAAGCGCGGCAAGCACGACGAACCAGGCCAGCATCACCGGGCCGAAGATGCGGCCGATGAAGCCGGTGCCCTGCTTCTGCATCATGAACAGGCCGATCAGGATCGCGATGGTGACGGGCACGACGACGGGCGCAAGCGAGGGGGCGTCGACCTTGAGGCCTTCGATGGCGCTGAGCACGGAGATCGCGGAGGTGATCGCGCCGTCGCCATAGAGCAGGGCGGCGCCGACGAGGCCGACGACCAGCAGATGCGCCCGCCAGGTGCCAGGCTGGGCATTGCGGGCGTGCAGCAGCGCTAGCAGCGCGACGATCCCGCCTTCGCCGCGATTGTCCGCGCGCAGGATCAACAACGCATATTTGAGCGAGATGATGAGCAGCAGTGCCCAGAGGATCAGTGAGGCAACCCCCAGGACAGCATCGTGGCTTAACGTGCCGCCATGGGCAGCCGCCTTGGCGGCTTCCTTCAGGGCGTAGAGGGGACTGGTGCCGATATCGCCATAGACCACCCCAAGGGCGCCCATGGTCATAGCAAGCGGCAGCGGATCGGGATGATGGCCGGAAGCGACTGCGGGCGTACTGGACAATGGCGACCCCCGATGGGAATCGCGCCCGACGGATCATTCCGGCGGGCGCGAGCATCACGCAGTCTGCGACGAGACGTCGCAAATATCCATGGGGTTTGTATTGGGTCGGTCTATAGCGGGCTAGCGCATGATCCCGAAAAGTGCCCAGCGGTTTTCCGAAAAGATCATGCTCAAACAACAACCTAACGCGCGATGACGATTCATCCTGATCTCATCGCGCTTTGGCTGACGTGAAACTGACAGGTCCGACTAAGGGGTCCGATCGGCGGTCACGAGGCGTGCCTCACGGACATTGGCCTTGGTGCCGGCGCGGCGCAGGCACGAGGCTTCGAAGTTCGGCCAGGCCTGCTGCGAGCAGTCCTTGCCGATGCTGCGGATGTCGAGCCGGTCGCTCTTGGCCAGCGGCTGCGGCACGCTGGCTTCGACGGTCGGGGCGAAGCCGGGCAGCAGGGTGAGGGCGGCGGCAGCACATGCTGAGATGGCGATCGCCGAAAGAGCCTTGATCATTGACAGTCCCCTGTGATGCGGCCGCTGCGCCTTGTGTGCGGCCCGTCATTCGTTGGCTAGATTGGTAACCATGGCCAGTTTCCAGACGTCTTCGCCGGAGCGGGAAATGGTTTCGTTGATGCGCCCTTTGTTTCGTGGCCGCCCCCAGGACGAAACAATTCGAGGGATTTCGACATGGTTTTGCGGAAAAAACGGCAGGGAACCCGCCCGACTTGCCGCCCCGGGCCGGGCGCGGTAGGAGGAGGCCATGCCGCGCATCGCCTTCTATCCCGGTTCCTTCGACCCCATCACCAACGGCCATCTGGACGTGGTCAGGCACAGCGTGTCGCTGTGCGACAGGCTGGTTGTCGCAATTGGAGTCCACCCCGGCAAGAAGCCGCTGTTCTCGACCGAGGAGCGGCTGAAGATGCTGCACGACGTCTGCGGGCCGGTGGCGGCCCAGGCCGGTTGCGTGCTCGAAGCCGTGACCTTTGACGATCTGTCGGTCACCTCGGCGCGCAAGCACGGCGCGACCATCATGATCCGGGGCCTGCGCGACGGCAGCGACCTCGATTACGAGATGCAGCTTGCCGGCATGAACGAGGCCATGGCGCCGGAGGTGCATACGGTGTTCCTGCCGGCCTCTCCCATGGTTCGCCCGATCACCGCCACTTTGGTGCGCCAGATCGCCGGTATGGGCGGAGACGTTTCGGCCTTCGTCCCGCCGCTCGTAGCAAGCCTGCTCAAGGCAAAATTCGCCTGATAACCGCGCGCTTCTTCCTCATCTGATCCGGAGTTGTCATGATCCGAATTCTCGCAGTTCTTGCCGCGCTCGTGTTCGCGGCGCCGGCGGTGGCGCAGCAATTGCCGGCGAACCTCGACAAGGCCAACGCCATCGTCATCGACAGCACCAAGGGCCGCATCGTCATCAAGCTCAGGACCGACATCGCGCCCCAGCATGCCGAGCGCATCAAGCAGCTCGCACGTGAAGGCTTCTACAACAACGTGCCGTTTCATCGGGTGATGGACGGCTTCATGGCGCAGACCGGCGACGGCCAGAATGGCAACGGGACCGGCGGGTCGAAATATCCGAACCTGAAGCAGGAATTCTCGAAGGTGCATTTTGCGCGCGGCATCGTCGGGATGGCGCGGCGCGGCGACAGCGTCGACAGCGCCAACTCGCAATTCTTCATCATGTTCGCCGACGGTGGCAGTCTTGATAACCAGTACACGGTGATCGGCGAGGTCGTGCAGGGCATGGAGGTCGTCGACAAGCTGAAGAAGGCACCGCCCGGCTCGCCGAGCGGCACCGTCAGCGATCCCGACAAGATGGTGAAGGTGCAGGTCGCATCCGACATCAAATAGGAGAGGCCGATGGCGCGCCGCGGTGGCAAGCTCCTGCTGGTTGCCGCGATGCTGCAGCTCGGCATTCCCAGTGCGGCCGCCGCGGATGCGCAGGTCAACACCATCCAGGACGTTTTCCGGCATCTGCGCACCTGCTGGAAGCCGCCACCGCCGGCCAAGGCGCGCCCACTCGACATCACCGTCGTCGTGAGCTTTAACCGGGCCGGAAACATTCTGGGCCATCCGAGGATTACCTATGAATCCGCGGAAGCCTCCGACGATGACCGGCTGCAATACCGGATCGCGGTGATGGAAGCGTTGCAACGCTGCACGCCGATGCCATTTACCGATGCAATGGCCGGCGCCGCCGCAGGGCGTCCATTCGCAATCCAGTTCCGCAGCCGGAAGACTTCACCCCCAACGCAAGAGAGACGAGCATGAGCGTCACCGAAAACACCCTGATCCTCGAGACCACGCAGGGCCCCGTCACCATCGAGATGCGGCCTGATCTGGCGCCCGGCCACGTCGCGCGCATCAAGGAGCTGGTCCGCGAGGGCTTTTACGACGGCATCGTGTTCCATCGCGTGATCGACGGCTTCATGGCGCAGACCGGCTGCCCGCAGGGCACCGGCACCGGCGGCTCCGGCAAGAAGCTGAAGGCCGAGTTCAACAAGGAGCCGCATGTGCGCGGCACCGCCTCGATGGCCCGCGCCGCCAATCCCGACTCCGGCGACAGCCAATTCTTCATCTGCTTCGACGACGCCCGCTTCCTCGATAACCAGTACACGGTGTGGGGCAAAGTCACCGAGGGCATGGAGAACGTCGACAAGATCAAGCGCGGCGAGCCGGTGCAGAACCCCGACAAGATCGTCAAGGCGCGGATGGCCGCGGACAAGGAATAAGTGCTCAATCCTCATCCTGAGGAGCGCGGAACGCGCGTCTCGAAGGATGAAGGCCGCTGCTGCAGTTTGGCCTTCATGGTTCGAGACGGCGCTACGCGCCTCCTCACCATGAGGGTCTGACTGTGCGGCGCTGAACTCGACATGCGCACCGATCTCTTCGATTTCGACCTGCCGCCCGAGCGTATCGCGTTGCGTCCGGCGAGCCCGCGCGACTCCGCGAAGATGCTGGTCGTCGAGAATGGCGCGTTGCGCGACCAGACCATTTCCGACCTGCCGCAATCGCTGAAGCCGGGCGATCAGCTCGTCGTCAACGACACCAAGGTGATCGCGGCGCAGCTCAAGGGCCGCCGCATCGGCCGCGAGACCGAGCCGAAGATCGAGGCGACACTGATCAAGCGTCTCGACGGCTCGCGCTGGCAGGCGCTGGTCAAGCCGGCGAAGAAGCTCACAGCCGGCGACCGCATCCGCTTCGGCAATGAAGGCAAGGTCTGCCTGCTCGGCCATCTCGACGCCGAGGTCGAGGCCAAGGGCAGCGAAGGCGAGGTGACGCTGTCGTTCTCGTTCCACGGGCCCACGCTCGACCAGGCCATTGCCGATCTCGGCAGCCCGCCGCTGCCGCCCTATATCGCCTCCAAGCGTACGCCTGATGACCAGGATCTTGCCGACTACCAGACGATGTTCGCGGCGAACGAAGGCGCCGTCGCCGCGCCGACCGCCGGGCTGCATTTTACGCCCGCGCTGGAGCAGGTGCTGCGCGAGCACGGCGTCGGCATCAACCGCGTGACGCTGCATGTCGGGGCAGGGACGTTCCTGCCGGTCAAGGTGGACGATACCGAGAGCCACAAGATGCATGCCGAGTGGGGGACGATCTCGGCCGAGACGGCGGAGCGGCTCAACACCGCGCGCAAGAACGGCGGCCGCATCATCGCCGTCGGCACCACGTCGTTGCGCCTGCTCGAGAGCGCGGCAAGCGAGGATGGCACCATTCTGCCGTTCGCGGCGGAGACCTCGATCTTCATCACCCCCGGCTATCGCTTTCGCGCGGTCGATATTTTGTTGACCAATTTCCACCTGCCGAAGTCGACGCTGTTCATGCTGGTGTCAGCGTTTGCGGGTCTGGAGACGATGAAGCGAGCCTATGCGCACGCCATCGGGAGCGGCTACCGGTTCTATTCGTATGGCGATGCGTGTTTGCTGTTCCGGGCAGAGCCCTAAGACGGATGAGCGAAGCGAAATCCGGGATTCCTGCCTTGCGGCTTCCCGCATTTCGCTGCGCTCTTGCGGGCTACAACACTGCCCTAGGGTGGGCAAAGGCGCAGAGCGCCGTGCCCACCATCGATCTGCATAGTTGAGGTCGATTGGTGGGCACGCTTCGCTTTGCCCGCCCCTACGAGACCGCTACGCCATCGCCCGCTGCGGCAAGAGCTCCGCTATCTGTACAGCATTCAATGCCGCGCCCTTGAGCAGCTGATCGGCCGCGACGAACATCGAGATCGAATGTCCTGTGGGGTCGCTGAGGTCCTTGCGGATGCGGCCGACCAGGACGTCGTCCTGGCCCGAGGCGTCGATCGGCATAGGGAAGTAGTTCTTGGCGCGGTCGTCGATCACCTTGACGCCGGGCGCCTGCGCCATGATGGCGCGGACCTGGTCCTCGGTGATCGGCTTCTCGCATTCGAAGGTGATGGCTTCGCAATGGGCGCGCAGCACCGGCACGCGCACGCAGGTGACGCCGACGGCAATGGTCTCATCCTCGAAGATCTTGCGGGTCTCCTTGATGACCTTGGTCTCTTCATCATTGTAGCCGGTCTCAGGATCGACCGCGGTGTTGTGGTTGAAGAGGTTGAAGGCGTAGGGGTGCGGCATCACCTTTGGCGTATAGACCTGCCCGTTGAGATTGGCGCGGGTGGATTCGACGAGCTCCTCCATCGCCGCGGCGCCGGCGCCGGAAGCCGCCTGATAGGTCGAGATGATCACCCGCTTGATGCGGTTCTTCTGGTGGATCGGCCAGAGCGGCACCAGCGCCGTGATGGCCGCGCAGTTCGGGTTGGCAATGATGCCCTTGTGATCACGAATGCGGTTTGCGTTGATCTCGGGGATCACCAGCGGCACGTTCGGGTCCATGCGGAAGGCGGAGGAATTGTCGACCACGACCGCGCCGGCCTTGACCGCGATCGGCGCGAACTTCTTGGAGATGCTGCCGCCGGCGGAGAACAGGGCGATGTCGACGCCGTCAAAAGCGCGCTCGGTCAATTCCTCGATGACGACCTGTTGCCCGCGGAACGACACTGTCTTGCCCGCCGAGCGGGCGCTCGCCAGCGCCTTGAGCTTGCCGACGCGAAAGCCGCGCTTGTCCATGGTGGCGATAAATTCGGCGCCCACCGCACCGGTGACGCCGACAATCGCGACGACGGGATCGTTACTCACTTTGTCCTCCATTGCATTGAGAATTTAGACAACAAAAAAGCCCCGGACCATCGAGGGCGGGGCTTCGGTAGAGCTGATGCGTTTAAGTCGACGACCTACGCGCGCACGCCTCCCCCGGCCCCTGAGGCCGTGGTGGTTTTGGTCGTGCGTTTGGTGGTCGCGAACATGGCGGCGACTTATGCGGGAGAGTCTTGCAGCCGTCAATGGCTTTCCGCCCCGGTCGATGCCGGGGCCGGGCCGCCGCTATTTGGCCCGCGCGCCCGGCGGCTCCAGGATGACCTCCTTGAGGTCGTCGCCGCTGATCACGACAATCGCAAAATTGAGACGGCCGCGTTCGCGCACCAGCCCGCCGCTGATTGCCTTGCCCGAGGCTGCGCGTTCGGCGACGCGCACGGCGTCGGCGAGGCGGTGCCTGATCGCGCCGAGCGCTGCGAGGTTGTCGCGGTCCTCATGGTCGAGCTCGGCGAGGGGGAGGGCGGCTTCCCCGCCGACGAGCTCTCCGGTCAACGCGTTGATGGTGTGGCGCCAGATCCGGTCATTGTGCAGGGTTTTCACCCGGTAGACCGGGGCGCCGGAAGCTCCATCGAAACTCACATCTGCCGTGGTGGCGCCGGCGTGTCGGCCTTCTGCAATCGCCACGGCCTGGCTGATCGAGATCGACGAGCTGCGGAAGCGCTCGATCTCGCGGCTGACCGCCTGGCGGTCCGCTTCGGCATCACCATCTGTGTCGCTGTGAAGCGCGGTCGGCGTGCCTGCGGTCATGATCGCCTGTGCCGGTGCCGCGAGGAGCAGTGCGGGCAGGGCGATCGCAAGCAGTTGCGAGGTCCATCGTTTGGCTGTCGTCATGCTCGAAACCCTCGGCCAGCGAGTGTGCCGGATGATCGTAAAGAATTCGCGGCCGACCTTGGGCACCGGTCGGCCGCGGAGCGCCGCATCGGGCTGTACCCGGCGCGACGATCGAAGCGGTACGGACCTCCTTGGGGCTGGTGAAAAAAGCGGTCCGTCTCGCCTTATAACAAAACCATACCGTATCGTTTCATTTGGTCAATGGCCGAGGCACGGGTTCTTGGGAATTTGATCGCGAGCTCACGGAATTGTCAGCGGGACGGGCGCCGCGGCGTGCTCTTTGCGGCGCTCTGGACGCGGTCGGCGGGTCCCAGCGCGCCGGCCAGGAACAGCTTGATCGCCGCACGCATGCGCTTCTCCGCAGGTTTTAGCTCCAGCGCCGTTCCGAACGTCGCCATGCGGTGGGTGTGCCCGACGACCACGTCGAGAAACACCTCGGCTGCAATGGTGGTGTCTTCGACATCAAGTGCGCCTTGCGCCACCAGGTGATCGAATAAGCGCGCCGTGGTGGCGACGGCCTTGAGCCAGCCTTCTTCCTTGCCGAGCTTGGCGACGTCAGGGAAGTTGATGGCTTGTGACGTCATCATGCGGCTGAAGGCGACGGCGTCGGGACCGCAGGTGAATGTGAGCATCTCGCGCCCGATCTCGACCAGCCGCTGCTCGACCGAGATGTTCGCGGCGCTAGAGAGTTGCGTCTCCGCGGCTGCCGACAACGGTGCAAGCCATCGTGCGATCTCGCGCCTCAGCACGGCCGCAAACAGCCCTCGTTTGTCGCCGTAACGGGAATAGACTGTGGGCTTGCTGACCCGGGCCGCTTCCGCGACTGCGTCGAGCGAGGTCGCGTCGAAGCCGCGATCGAGGAATAGGCGGGTGGCGACCTCGATCAGCCGCTGATCGCGCTCGATCGCGGCGGTCTTCGTCGGCCGGCCGCCGCGCGATTTCGGCACCTCGCGCCGTGGCGCAGCCGGTCTGGTCTTGGTCGCAGTCAATCCCATGCCCAATGATTCCTGCGCGATCGTGATATCAGTCATTCGCTCTATATCGCGCAGCAGCGGGGGCGTCATCGCGAATCTGGCCGATTTGGCCGTGTCATCAACGGTTTCCCTGTGGCCTCGTTCCGTCATGAGGGATCACGGAAGCGTCGAAATCCAGGCTTGGCCGGAAGCCGCCTTGTCATATCCGTACTGATACAGCGCCCGCATGTAGGCGGTATCGAACCCTTCCGAGGGCGCCGCCGGATAGTCGCGCGCGATGTAGGAGAGATGGAAGCCGAGGCGGTTGCGCTTGGCGAAATCATAGGTGGAGAAGATGATCGAGCGCGTCTGCGACTGGGTGATCGACGACAGGCTGCGCGAGGCGACGTCGATGGTGCTGTTGGAGACGAGCTCGAAGTTGCGTTCGATCTTCTTGTTGACGAGGATGTAGATGTCCATCTTCGTGTTGCCCGGCAGGCGGCTGCCTTGGAACAGCAGGGCTTCCGGCAACGTCAGCACCGGCGCCGTCACCCCGCCGTCGACATGCATCTCCTGGAAACGCCGGCCCTGGCCTTCGGCGTCGATAATGATCGGCGGAAAAACCAGCGGAATGCTGGCGGAGGCCGCCATCACGTCGCGAAACAGCTTTAGCGCCTCGGCTGTCCCGACCGCGGCGATCTTGCCCATGTCCCAGATCGCGGTCCGCTGGGTGTCGAGATCGGTCGTCACCACCAATAGCTTCCGGCCCTTGGCATTCTCGCGCGCGACTTGCGCCATGATCTCGGGTCCGACATAGCGGGCGACGAGCTCGCGCAGCCGCGTGTTGCCGAACAGGCCGGATCCGAATAGCACCCGCATGATGCTGGGATCCTTCAGGAGGCTCTCGGCGATGCCGCTGGTGTAGACCTCCTTCAGCGTGTCGTCATATTGCGAGCCGAGGAATGCAAACGGCGCGATGAGGCCGCCGGTGCTGACGCCCGAGACGACCGAGAAGGTGGGACGGGTTCTGGACGCGGTCCAGCCGTTCAGCACGCCGACGCCATAGGCGCCGTCGGCACCGCCGCCGGATAGCGCCAGGTAGGTCTTGGTCGCGGTGCTGTTGTCTTTCTCGAAGCTGAATTTCGTAACGGGCTCGTCGGCGTAGCGCCGGAGCCCATCGATGTCGAGCACGCGCGATGTGCTGGCTTCAGCGGCCGTGTAGGGCGTCCGGGGCAGGGACGTGCAGGCACCGAGCGCCAGGCTGCACGTCAAGACCAGGACTCCGCCCAGGCGGGCGCCTATCGGCCTTGTCCAGCCCTGCGATGGGGCGGACATGTCAGTCGAACTTGAAGGGTAGGGCATCGTCGGTGGCGGGCGATCATACTCATACGGCCGCCGGCAAATCTGCCGCGGCATTCTCGTCCAGCCTCCAAAGTAAAACTATACTGTATCGTTTTGTTTAACAAGAGCGGCGGACCTCGATATCGCTCAAGTCCTCCCAGTTGAGCCATTGGCCGGCCATGGCATGGTTCGGGCGGGTTGATCGACGTCCTCCGACACGCAATAAGCACCGCCATGAATCCCGACAATGATCTTCCCAATCACTTTGAGTTGCTCGCTACCGATGGCGCCGCGCGCAGCGGGCGCCTGACGACGCCCCACGGCGTGGTGCGGACGCCGGCCTTCATGCCGGTCGGCACCGCCGGTGCCATGAAGGGCATGCACTGGCGCGAGGTGCGCGACGCCGGCGCCGACATCGTGCTCGGCAACACCTATCATCTGATGCTGCGGCCCGGCGCCGAGCGGATCGCGGCGCTTGGCGGCTTGCAGACCTTCACCGGCTGGAACGGGCCGATGCTGACGGATTCCGGCGGCTTCCAGGTGATGTCGCTGGCGGATCTGCGCAAGGTCAGCGAGCACGCCGTCACCTTCCGCTCGCATATCGACGGTGCCAAGGTCGAGCTGTCCCCGGAGCGCTCGATCGAGGTGCAGCGCTTGCTCGGCTCCGACATCGCCATGCAGATGGACGAATGTGTGCGGCTACCGGCCGAGCGTGATGACATCGAGCGGGCGATGCGCCTGTCGCTCCGTTGGGCCGAGCGCAGCAAGCGGGCCTTCGAGAGCGCGCCCGCTGGTTACATGCTGTTCGGCATCGTGCAGGGCGGCGACGTGCCGCAGCTTCGCCATGCAAGCGCGCAAGGCCTGGTCGAGCTCGGCTTCCACGGCTATGCGATCGGCGGCCTTGCCGTCGGCGAGCCGCAGGCGGTGATGCTGGGGATGATTGACGAGACCGCCCCGCTGCTGCCGCAAGAGCGCCCGCGTTACCTCATGGGCGTCGGCACGCCCGACGACATCCTCGAGGCGGTCAAGCGCGGTGTCGACATGTTCGATTGCGTGATGCCGACGCGCAATGGCCGTCACGGCGTCGCCTTCACGCGCTTCGGCCAGGTCAATTTGCGCAACGCGCGCCACGCCGAAGATCCGCGTCCGCTCGATGAGGAGAGCTCATGGCCCTCGACGCGCAGCTGCGCTCGCGCCTATCTGCATCATCTCGTCAAGGCAGGCGAGACGCTCGGGGCGATGCTGCTGTCCGAGATCAATATCGCTTACTATCAAACCCTGATGCAGGGCATCAGGGTTGCGATCGCACAGGGCAAGTTCGAGGAGTTCTATCAGCTTACGCGTGAGGACTGGGCGAGGGGCGACATCGCCCCGCGCTAGAGCAACTCCACGATCAGTTGCATACGAACCGCTGCTTGATGGCGTGCTTGGTGACGAAGCCGTAGCCGCAATTATCGCAGGTCCAGAGATAGCTGATCACGCGGTCCGAGACGTAGGCGGATGCTTCGGCGGCGACCATGGAGTCGGCGCAGACCGGACAGGTGGGCAACTCGCTGCAACGCGGATCGCGGTTGAGCGCGACGGTCGACAACACTTCAGCAATCGCTGACATCGTGGTGACCTCTCCCTGCTTGAGACTTAAGTCTAACATAAGCAGATGCGCTTGACGAGGTCGCAACACAAATGCGTTGGTTTTCTGATATTGGCAGCTCACGTGATTTTGCGATGCAGCGTATTTAACATGTGCTGCATTGTCGCTTGCGTGTCGCCGCAAGCTGTCCGTAACTGCGCAAGAGCCGCGACAGAAGCGCAGATCGTCGCCACAGGGAGTTCATCATGGACGCATCGTCCAACACGGGTGCAGCGCACCAGCCCGGTCGCGGCCGGATCTATGACTCGATCGTCGAGGCTTTTGGCGACACGCCGATCGTGCGGTTGCAGCGACTGCCCGGCATGCACGGCGTGAATGCGACCATTTTGGCAAAACTTGAATATTTCAGCCCGGCCGCGAGCGTGAAGGACCGCATCGGTGCGGCTATGATCATCGCCATGGAGAAGGCGGGCATCATCACGCCCGACACCGTGTTGATCGAGCCGACGTCCGGAAATACCGGAATCGCGCTTGCCTTCGTCGCGGCCTCGCGCGGCTACCGGCTCAAGCTGGTAATGCCGGAGTCGATGTCGATCGAGCGGCGCAAGATGCTGGCCTTTCTCGGTGCCGAACTGGTGCTGACTCCGGCAGCCCAGGGCATGAAGGGCGCCATTGCCGCCGCGGAAGAACTGTTGAAGACGACGCCGAACTCGGTGATGCCGCAGCAGTTCAAGAACCTCGCCAATCCCGAGGTGCACCGCCGCACCACGGCGGAAGAGATCTGGAATGACACGGCGGGCCGCATCGATATCTTCGTCGCCGGGGTCGGCACCGGAGGCACCATCACGGGCGTCGGCCAAGTGCTGAAGCCGCGCAAACCATCCTTGCGGGTGGTGGCGGTCGAGCCGGAGGAGAGCCCGGTGCTCTCAGGCGGCCAGCACACCGCGCACAAGATCCAGGGCATCGGTGCCGGCTTCGTCCCCGACATCCTCGATCGCTCCGTGATCGACGAAATCGTCAAGATCAACTCGACCATGGCAATCGAGACCTCCCGCGCGCTGGCGCGGCATGAGGGCATTCCAGGCGGCATCTCCTCGGGCGCCGCGATCGCGGCGGCGCTCCAGATCGGCAAGCGCCCCGAAGCTGCGGGAAAAACCATCCTGGCGGTGGTGCCGTCCTTCTCCGAGCGGTATCTTTCAACGGCTCTGTTTGAGGGAATCTAGGATATGGCGGATCAACCAAGACGGCCGCGTACGCTTGGCGACGCCAGGACGGAAGCTGAGGCGGCGTTCAAGAAGGTGACAGCCAAGGCCGCCGTGGCGCCGCCCAAGCAAACCGCCGTTCCCGGCATCAAGGAACAGGTCACGCTGCGTATCGACCAGGACGTGCTGGAGTTCTTCCAGGAGGGCGGGCCGGGCTGGCAGGACCGCATCAACGAGGCGCTGCGGAAGGCCGCGGGGAAGTAGGCACCGCAGCCCAGGCAGCGGACCGCATCCTGAGAAGCTTGCGCGGCAAGCGTCTCGAAGGATGAAGGCCTCCGGGCCTTTCATGCTTCGAGAGGCGCTCCTATGGCGCGCTCCTCGGGATGAGGAACTCGCAACGAAAAAGCCCGGCCTGAGCCGGGCTTTTGCTTTGATTGGCTTCGCGCCTCAGCGGCGGAACATGCCGCCCATCATGCCGCCGACGACGCCACCCACGAAGGCCGCGCCGGCAGCGTCGCCTGGATTGCTGCGCTGGGGAGCGGGTGCCGGCGCACTGCTGGGTGCCGGAGCGCTGGCACGCCGAGCCGCCTTCTGGCTGTTATCACTGGCGGTCGGCGGTGCAGCCACGATCTCCGAGAGCAGGGCCTTGTGCTGGTGCTTATTGAGGTAGCCGGAGGAAGGATAGCCGCGCGCGGCCTGCCAGCGCTTGAGCACGGCGCGGGTCTCATCGCTGAATACGCCGGTCTGCTTGGTGTCGAAGCCGAGGCCGGTGAGGCGACGCTGCACGTCGCGGCGCTGGTTCTTGTCGAGGCCGATCTGGTCCTCGGTGAGCTGAGTGGCCTCGTCGGTAAAAGTCGCGGGATCGACGCCAGCAGTGAGCGTGCGGGTCGCGGTCGAGGGGCCGCTCTTGATCGCAGCAAGGCGTGCCAGCGCCAGCGCCTTGAACTGACCGTTCGGATAGGCGGCAAGATAAGCGTTGAGCTCTTCCGGCTTGTTGGACTCCTTTACCGAGCGCCAATATTCGAGCTCGACGCCGTCCGAGCCGCCGCCGGTCGCTATTGGCACGCTGCCAGCCGCGGTCGGAGCCGCGTTGGCGACCTGGGTCGTGGGGGCCTGGTTGAGATAGACGGAGCCGGTCAGGTTGGTGTGGCCCCAGGGCAGCTGGCCTTTGCGGGTCTCTTCATTGACCTGGGCGCGCACCGACGTCATCGCCTGCTGGATCTCGACCCCGGGCTTGGTGATGTTGTCGATCAGCGCGCGGGTGAACGGGCTGTTGTTGCCCTCCTGGCCGTCGAGGGCGGTCTGGCCAGGACCGGTGGCGAACGCGATCAGCGTGCCTTCGCCGGACTTCATCTCGGCGAGACCGCTCTGGACGTTGACGCTGCGGGTCGCCGAGTTCGACTTGATCTTGGCGGCGAACGGATTGTCGCGGCAGGCATCGAGGAAGACGAGCTTGACCTTGGCATCGCCCATGGTCTGCTCGAGCGTGAGGTCGATGTTGATGGCCGCCCCCAGCTTGACGTCCATCTCCGACTTGATGTCGGCGTCGACAGGCAGGAGATAATTGGTGCCGCTGACCGCGATGCCGTGGCCGGCATAATAGAACAGCGCGATGTCGGAGCCTTGCGCCTTGCGGCCGAAGTCGAGCAGCTTCTCCGTCATCTGGTCGCGGCTGAGATTGGATCCTTCGATCACCTCGAAGCCGACATTGCGCAGCGTCGCCGCCATCGCTTTGGCGTCGATCGGCGGGTTCGGTAATTGCGCGACGTTCTTGTAGTTGCCGTTGCCGACGACGAAGGCGACGCGGCGGTCGGCCTTCGCGGCACTGATCGACAGGGCCATGCACATCAGCGAAGCGAGGAGGGTGAAATAGCGCATCTGAGATCCCCAACAGAATCGAATTGTAGGCAGCAACAAATTGGCAACGAACCTACACGAAGTGCCCGACTCCGCGCCACCAAAACGGCAGTAAGTCGCGTCCAAACCGCTGCTGTGTGGCCGAATGTGCACGATGGGAATGCTTCCCGAACGTGATCCAAATCACACGGCCACTTCGTTTTGTCGCGCAAGGCAGCGCAAGGTTCACTGCGCGCGGGCGGGAACGGGCGGAGCCGGCTTCAAATTCAGGAGATTGCCGCACAGGATCAGCGCCGCGCCGAGGACCGTCCAGGCGTCGAGCCGCTCGGAATACAGCAGCCAGCCAGCCGTCGCGGTTAGTGGAACGCGAAGGAAGTCCATGGGGACCACGATCGTCGCGTCCGCATAGCGCATCGCGCTCGCGAGGCAATAGTGTGAAAACGTGCCGCAGACGGCGATCACGCCGACCCAGGCCCAGACATGGGCCGATGGCCAAGTCCAGACAAACAGCGTCGGAGCGAAGCCTGCGACCGACTGCACCACCAGCATCCAGAACAGGATCGACAGCGCGCTGTCCGTGCGCGTCAGGGATTTAACCAGCGCCATTGACACGCCAAATCCGACGGCAGCGCCGAGCGCGATCAGCTGCCCCGGATTGATCTCGCCGGCGGCGGGACGGACGATGACGATCACACCGACAAGGCCGAGCACGATGGCCGCAATCCTCCAAGGCGTCATGCGTTCGGACAGGAAGCTCGCCGCCAGGATCGCCGTCCAGATCGGCATGGTGAACTCGATCGCGACCACCTGGCCGATCGGGATCAGCGTCAGTGCAAAGAACCAGCCGAGCTGAGCGACATAGTGCACCAGGTTGCGACCGATATGTTGCGGCAGGCGCGACGTCTTGAGCACCTTGAAACCGCCCGCGCGGTAGATGATCGGCGAGAGCAGCACGAAGCCGAGCAGCGACCTCACTTCCATGATTTGAAAAACGTTCAGCTCGCGCGTGGCTTCGCGCCCGGCAACCGCCATCACCAGCATCAGCGACAGCCAGCCGGCCATCCACAGTGCGGCCATCGTTTTTGACGGTGTCGTGCTCATTGAGGGCAGATGCTGGAGAATGGAATCTTGAAAGGACGGCCGGTATCAGCGACATCGCCGCCGTTTGCAACGGCCAAATCTGCGGATGCAGCGATGCAGGTCGGCGTGCTAAGGCGTCAGCGAACGACGAGAAAATCGGGAGGTCTTCGCTCATGCGTATCTTGCAGCCAGCCGAGTGGAAAAAACCGCGCGGCTTTTCCCATGGCGTCCTCGTCGACGGGCCGGGGCGTTGGGTGGTGCTGGCCGGGCAGACCGGCGGCGATGAGAGCGGCAACTACGCGCCCGACATGGCGGCGCAAGTTGCGACAGCTCTGAAGCGGATCATCAAGCTCCTGGGCGAGGCCGGCGCGGGCCCCGAGCACATCGTCCGCCTGACGTGGTACCTGACCAGCCGCAGCGAGTATGAGGCCGCCGGGGCCGGCATTGGCGCGGGCTGGAAGGAAACGCTTGGACGCAACTTCCCGCCCTCGACGCTGCTTTACATCGGCGGTCTCGTTGACGAGCGGGCCAAGGTCGAGATCGAGGTCACGGCGTTCGTGCCGCAGGCATAAAAAGTCGACCCGGCGAGGTCGCCGGGTCGACTGTCTTGAACGTGCTATCTCAGCGCGACATCGAGATGTTGGCGCCGCGGAACTGGCTATCGGCGCGCATCGTGACGGTCTGCTTGTTGCCACTCGTCTTCAGCGCGATATTGGCGTTGAAGCCGGCGGCAGAGGCGACCACATCGAAGTTTCCGCCGCCGCCGCGGCCCTGGAGCGAGCCGCTGATATTGCGGCTGGCCTCGGACCAGCTGCCGGTGATGGCGCTGCCCTCTGACTTGACGCTGGCCCCGAGATTGAACTTGTAGGCGTCGCTGGCGCAGGTCAGCGACATTTCCATGGTCGGGCCGATCGGGGTGTACTTGGCCCGGCAGCGGATCCGCTCGGTCGAGCCATCATCGAGGATGACGGTACCGCTGCCGCTCCAGGTGCCTGCCATCGGGGCAAACGGGCCGGACTGGGCTTGGCTTTCAGTGCGGGCGATGCTCGCCACAAACAAAATGGCGGCCGCGATCAGCAGCCGCCGGCCTCTGGCGCGAGCCTCAGTTGGTTTATTGGCGCGATGCTTCCCACCGCCCGCTGCATGGTATGCCTGCAGATGCTCCATTCCACTTCCCCGATCCGGCGTTGCCGTTGAGTTGACCGTTGGCATATGCACCATTGATCGAAACTTTCACAAGTCCCTCACGACCGATGGTGCCGGAAACGTTAGCGCCGGGCGCAGTGATCTTGCCATCGGCAACCGTCAGCATGGAGCTTGCGGTCGGTTCGCAGGAGCCGCTCTTGGTCACGATCGTGACCTGCCAATTGCCGTCATAGGGGCTCTGGGCGAAGGCGGGAGCGGCGAGGGTGCCGGCGACAACTGAAGCGGCACACAACACCGCAATGCGACCTAAACGCATGAAATCCGTCCTCGAATTTGTCTGATATGCTGACGTTTATTCGCACCAAATGTGACGGAAATTTGTTGCGATGCCAAATCGAAAATTGTTCCTGTGGAAACAATGGTTTATTTGAGTCTTGGTGCTCCGATTTCCGCTGCAAAATCAACGCGGACTCGCGTTAAGGGTAAACGTCAGGAGAGACTTGGTGCCAAGGTCGCGAACTGCTCGTCCTGAACTTTGGCCGGCAGCGTCTTGTGGACCTTGGCATAATCGATCACGTCGGCCAGTAGCTTGAGGCCGAGAGGCGCCAGCGCGCGTTCCCAGAGCTCCCGCGCCGTCTCGCCCTTCTTGACGAAGCACCAGTCCTGGGCGGCGATGGCGCCCGCGTCCATGCGGTCGGCGAGGTGGTAGATCGTGCCGCCGGCGATCGGATCGCCTTCCTTGATGGTCCATTCCACGGCGGCCTTACCGCGGTGGCGCGGCAATAGCGAAGGGTGATAGCCGATCCCGCCCAGCTTGGCGGCGGCGAGCGCGTCCCTGCCGATCCGGGCGTGACTGTGCGCCGTGATGATCAGATCGGTATCGGAGGCAATCTCGGAGGCCACCACCAGCTTCGGATTGGCCTGGACCACCACCTCGATGCCGGCCGCCTTGGCGGTGGCGGCGAGGCGATCCTCGGCATCGGCCACCACAACCCGCGCGATCGAGACGCCGTGCTCCCGGAGCATGTTCAGGGTGGTCACGCCGAAATGGCGGGAGCCGACGAGGGTAATGCGCATGGGTATCCGATCCGTCTCGCAGCTGCGTTATCCCCCGATAACACGTCCGGACGTCCTGTCACCACCCAGGCCGCGTTTGCGCGGGTTATCAACAATGCACCGGGTGAGGGCGCGATGAACTCAGCGATTGTGCAGCCACCAGCGTTGCCGTGGTGCCACGGTCGGATGGGAAATGTGGGCAAGCCGGCTCTTGTGTTTCGTTGTAGACAGAAGAGATCTTCCATCTGTCGTAAGAGCATGCACAAATCGGGGCTGGCGACATTTCAACCCGCATCCGTTTTCAAACCGGCTTGGCCGCTGGCGTGATCGCCAGCGGCTTTTTCATACCGCGCATCGCGAAATCATCTGATGGTAATACGTTATCAACAAGCTTGGCGTATCGACGAATCCGTCGCGGATTTGTATTGCGTACCGCGACCGAGAATGTTCCGCCGGCGTAGGTGCGCCGCGCCGGCCTTTTCGCCGGGACCAATCTCATGCCGAGCGCGATTGAGCAGATCGTCGACATCTATGTCCGACTGAAGAACCGACGCGGCCTCGACGAGCTGATGATGCACAGGCAGCGGCTCGCGGTCGATCTGAAGAGCAGGTCGGGCTATGATTTCAGCCTGCCCATCGGTCAGATCGACGAGGAGATCGCAACCATCGAAGCGGGCCTCAGCCGGCTGAAGGCGGGCGATTCCAACACGGCCGGCACCAGCCAGCCGACCTGACCCGTTCAGTCGCGCCGGCCGCCGTCGATCACCGTGAATAGCGGCCGCGCCGGAGTCGGCTCGACCAGAAGCTCTTCCACCAGTGCGGTCGCCGCATCGACATATTTGCGCGTCGGCTTGTCGAGCGGACGCTTGGCCTCGTCATCGAGTGCGACTTTTGCGGCCTCGACCAGCTTGCGCATGCGCACCGCATGATCATCGCCCGCCGTCAGCGTCGCGCGTGCCAGCGAACGCAGCACGAACAGCTCGCCCTCGAGGCGGAGCAGACGGTCGTTGAGCCTGGTGAGGACGGCGTTGAGGTCGGCCATGGCGGATGTTCGGCGCGGAGGATCTGTCCTGATCTAACGGCGATCAGTGAACGGAGTCCAAACACCCTTGGCGCAATTCGGTCGATACCCGGCTACGAATTTCGCTGCCGCTGTGTCCAGGCACGATCGTTCGATCGGTCAGGGAACGCGGCGGCTCAGCCGATCATCCAGCTCCGGCCCAGCGCCGTCCGAACAGCGGCGGTTTCGACTTCACCGCTTCCCAGCCGAAGAAGTGATGCTTGCCCGACCAGCTATGCACCACGCTGCTACAGATGCTGCATTTGAAGCTGCCGGCATGCGCGTCATCATGTTCCTCCCTTGTCGCGGCGTAGGTCATGCTGCAACCCCGGCAGGTGAATTCTTCGATCGTCCAGATGCTATTGGCCATTGCACAGAATGTCTTTGAGGACCTCAACCCACGGTAGCCACGGGCTTTTGCAGCGGCGTAAACTGGCCCAGGGAAATCCGGTTAACGGACGTTAGCCAAGCCAGGCCGCAAGTCCCGATCAATGCGCATCTGCACGCGTCTGATGGCGAGCAGCGGCAGCTTGCCTTGCACGCGCCCGGAGCGCACCCTGTCGCCGATCGCATAGGCATAGCGCCAGTAGCCCGGCGCGGCATTCCGCTTCAGCGAATAGTGGACGCCGCGGTGAATCCCCGCATGTGCATCAGGCTCTCTGGGACCGGCCGTCATCGTCCTCAAAATGCCGGTAGGTCCGATGCGTTCCTAGTCAGCGGATGTTGCGGGAACCGGTCGCCTTGACGCCCGGCTTGTTGCTGGCAATAACGGCTAGGCCGCGCAAGCGCCGCAAGTTGCGTTCATGTCGCAAGGAAGGCATTAGCCGTGAAAAGTCTCCGTCAGCTCCTGACGGGTGAGGATATCATCCAGCTCGTGATCCGGCTCGGCCTGCTCGCCCTGCTGATCATCTGGACCTTCCTGATCATCCGCCCGTTCGTGCCGATCCTGGCCTGGAGCGGCGTGCTCGCGGTCGCGTTCTATCCGGCCTTCAGCTTGGTCGCCAAGATCCTCGGCGGCAGGCCGAAAACCGCGGCAGCGATCCTGACCCTGATCACGCTCGGCATCGTCATCGGCCCTGCGACCTGGCTCGGCCTCAGCGCCGTGGACGGTGTGCGGGAGCTGGCGCACCAGCTCGGCACCGGCGATCTGGCGCTCCAATCGGCGCCGGAGCAGCTCAAATCGTGGCCGCTGGTCGGTCCGTGGCTCTATGACCTCTGGGACCAGGCCTACACCAACATCCGCGCAGTGCTGCGCGAGGTGGCGCCTTATCTCCAGCCGCTGGCGGGACCGCTGTTGTCGCTCGCGGGTGATGCGGGCCTCGGCACGGTCCAATTCCTACTGTCGGTGTTCGTTGCCGGCTTCCTGTTTCCGCACGGCCCGCAGCTGGTTGCAGCCGGCCGCAGCTTCCTGTTTCGCATCGTACCCGAACAGAGCGAGCATTTCCTGGAGCTCGCGGGCGCGACCATCCGCGCCGTAGCGCAAGGCGTGATCGGCGTCGCAGTGGTGCAGGCGCTGCTCGCCGGCTTCGGCTTCAAGCTCGCAGCCGTGCCCAGCGCCGGCCTTCTCGCCTTCATTGTGCTGCTGCTCTCGATCGTGCAGATCGGCGCCTTCCTCGTGCTGCTGCCGGTGATCATCTGGATCTGGACCGCCAAGGACGTCACCACGGCGCTGCTGCTCACCGTGTTTCTCGTCCTGGTCGGCTTCATCGATACCATGCTGAAGCCGCTCGTCATGGGGCGCGGCCTGACCACGCCGACCATCGTGATCTTCGTCGGCGTAATCGGCGGCACGCTCGCCCATGGTATCGTCGGCCTGTTCATCGGTCCGATCATCCTGTCGGTGGCGTGGGAGATGATGATGGCCTGGATCAGGACCGAGGACAGGACGGAGGCGGGCAAGGGCTGACCTTGCGCTCGCCGGTGCGACCGGCCCGCCGTGTCGCACCAGGAGCCAACGGCTCCGCGGCCTCTGATCAAGATGCGTCCCGAACTTGTCTATCCGACTAGACAAGTTACGATCTGGACGATTCTGGTCTCGATCTACGGCAGTGATGGCGAAGTCTTCCAAGCTGGTTGCCGCCAGGCGCGGCAAGGTATTGTTGGTCAGACGCCGGTCGGACGGCCTCTGGATGTTCCCGGGCGGGCGCAAGCGCGCGCGCGAATCCGAGAAGGACTGCCTGCGGCGGGAGATCAAGGAGGAGCTGCCCAAGCTGAAGCTCGGCCGGATCAGTCTCTGGAAGGAAGTGAAGGCCAGGAACAAGCGCTCCGGCCGCAAGATGAGCGACGCAATCTTCATCGCCAAGGACGCCAAGGGCAGGCTGGCGATTGGTGACAAGAAGGAGATCGACCGCGCCGCCTGGCAGAAGCCCCGCGGCATCCGCCTGACGCCGACCTCACGCTACATCCGCGACCGCCTGTTTCCGAGAAAGTCGCGGCGGTGAGCTAATCCTCTCGCCCCGCAGGTCGTGTCCGCGCGGCGGATGACCTCGACCGGGCTGCTCGCGACTCCGGCGCAGCGAGCCTGATCACATCGGCCTCGCGTTGCTCCTTGCGAGCCTTGCGCGCATTGCGCATCGCGCGCTTGATGAAGGGGTGTTGGGAGTCCTCTGCGAAGAACAGCACCACCTCGCAGCTCGGACATTGCCTGGAATAGCCGTCCTGCAACCGGCCGGCGCGATCGCGAAACACATCCTTGCAGCGTGTGCACTGAATCTGGACGAAATTCATGCGCGATCAACTATTGAAAATGGATGTTCAGGTGATCTCAAAGGTCTGAAGAAAGCCTGAAGCGCCTTCGGGAGTCGGTCGACGGGCTTTGTCGCAGCCGATGCGGGTAAGTGGGCCGGTGCTCGCAGAATGCGCGCAGCCGTCATCGCGCCGCCGCAGCGGCCCCGACCGATCAATTGGCTCGATCAGCGCTATTGCTTGGCCGCCATAGTGTCCAGACAACGGTTGAGATAGGCGGTGCGATCCCTCGGCAGCACCTTCTCGAGATCCGCCTTCATCGCGCATTCGCGCTGCCGCAGCTGCTCGGCCCGGCGCTTCTCGGCCGCCTCCCGATATTCGGGGGCGACCTTGCTTGGGTCGACCAGCGCCTGTGAGCGTGCAGGAGCCGTCGCAAGCAGTGCGATGGCCGCAATGAAGAAAATGAATGGTTTCAAAATGCGCCTCCGTAAAAGCGGGCATCCTAGCTCGCGCTGTGTGGGCGCTCAAATCCGAAGATGCGGTACTCCGATCCGGAGCAGTTGGGCGTTGAATGCACGGTCCGCGCCGATCGATATCTAGCCCGCCGCTTTGGAACGACTCCGCCTGCCGAGCGTAGAATCCAGGCTCTCGGCCCATCCCCAACCCCAAAAGCCCCGGGCCTGAGAGAAAACCTTTCCCCACAAAGGTTGGCGACCTCGGTTTCCCCGAGGTCGTTTGATTTGGATGCCGCAAGGGGTGTGAACCAGTTCACAAACGCCCGGCGGAATCGCTGCTATGAGGACGTCATTGCTTAACCGATTCATTTTGAACGAAACGCCCCAGCGTGGCTCCAAGCGCTGGGGTTTTTTCGTGCCTGCTGGATCCGTGGAGCGTTCTCCATCGCATTGACTTTCGCATCGAGAGCAGGGTCCGCATTTACGCGTCGGAACGGAGCCAGTTCCGATCTGCTGGGCGAACAACGGCCAAATTGCCGGGATCACGATGATGCCCCCGACGTTGCCCATGAGCGTGCGTTCGCGGGGCAAATCCCATATGCATAGCGGCAAGCAGCCGAATCGAGATGCGAGCGGCTCGCGTGCAGTTGCCGGCGGTTGACGATCAGAGACGGATTCAAGTGAGGCTTTCCAGAAACGCGCGGGCGACTAAAAAGTCGCCTAAGAAGAGCAAGCGGGCGCAGCGCGCAACGATCTCGTCTTCCTCGCCCCTCGGTATGATGGCTCTGCATCTGCTGGCACAATGGAAGCAGTCCGGACGCAGCGGTCTGGTTTTTCTTGCCGAGAGCGAGAACCGGGCGGAGCGGCTGGGCAGCGTCATCCACGCGCTCGACCCTTCCTGCGAGGTGCTGGTGTTTCCGCGATTGAACACCTTGCCGTTCGATCAGTTGGAGCCGTCCCACGAACTCGCGGGGCGCAGAGCCTCGGTCCTGAGGCGCCTCGCAAGATCCAAGAAGCCGCTCTTTCTGGTTTCAACGGCGGAAGCCGTGATGGAGCGCCTGCCGCCGCCGGCTAACCTGTCGCGCTTGAGCGTGAGCTTGAAGGTGGGCGGCGCGTTTTCCGAGCAGGACCTCGAGGCGCGCCTCCAATCCCTGGGATACGATCTCGAGGACGAGCCCGACTATCCGGGCGGGGCGCTGTTTCACGGCCAGACCTTCGAGATATTTCCCGCAGGCGCGCTGGGACCATTCCGGATCGAGCATTCGGATCGCGCGATCAGGCGGATCGTGGCGTTCGATCCGAAAGAGCACGACATCATATTCGAGACCAGCGAACTTCTGGTCGATCCCATGTCGGAGCGCCTTGGCTTTGCCGGCAAGCGCGGCAAGCGCGCGAGCCTGTTCGACTATTGCGGGCGTGCCAAATGGATCGCCGATGCAGGGGTCCCATTGCACGCCGGCGCCTGGCTGAGCACGATCGAGGAAGCCGCGCCACGTGCGGAGCGGGAGCGCGAATATCTGGGCCGAGGTGACTGGAAACGGCTCGCCAAGGGCATGAAGGTGTTGCCGCGGGCGGCGCCGTTCCAGACCACGCCGGAGTTTTCGAAGCTGACATCCGCAAGGAAAGCACTTCGGGCCTTCGTCGAGGAAACGCGGCGGGCCGGTTCGCGCCTGATCCTCGTCGCCGCGCAGGAGGACGATCTACGCGTGATGGAGCGGATGAGCGGCGTCAGGGCGCAGCGCTGCGAGGACTGGGACGAGGCGACGAGTGGGCGCAACGGCGAGACGGCGCTGCTGGCCGATCTCGATGCCGGCTTCGTCCTGCCGGGGAAAAAGCCTCTTGCCGTCGTCACGGCATCCGACGTGCTCGGCAGCCGGGCGCATCATCCCCAGCCGATGGCACGCGCCTGGAGTGCAGCCTTCGATCATCCGGACGTGCCGGAGCAGGGCACGGTGGTCGTCCATCTCCAGCGTGGCCTTGCCGTGCTCGATGGCTTGCAGACGGTGAACACGGGCGGTGGCGCAATGCGAGAGATGATCCGCCTCAAGTTCGCGGGCGACAATGCGGTGCTCGTACCGCCGCCCGATCTCGCTTTGATGTGGCCTTACGCAACCGAACTCGGCAAGCTGGCGCTCGACAAGGCCGATGGCAGCACGTGGTGGGCGCGCCGCACCGAGGCCGAGCGCGAAATCCAGCTTGCAGGCAAGGTGCTGGCCAAGCACATCAGCCAGCGCCGCCGGCGGCGCGCCGAAAAGCTGGTTCCGCCGGGATCGGCCTACGAGAAATTCGTGGCGCGCTTCCCGTATTTCACCACGAGCGACCAGGCCAAGGCGATCGCCGACGTGCTGGACGATCTCGCGTCCGGTCACCCGATGGACCGTGTGATCTGCGGCGATGTCGGCTTTGGCAAGACCGAGGTGGCGCTGCGCGCGGCGGCCGCCGTGGTGCTGTCGGGCAAGCAAGTGGCGATCGCGGTGCCGACGACGGTGCTGGCCCGGCAGCATGTCGCGACGTTCCAGAAGCGCTTTGCCCCGTTCGGCATCGAGGTCGGCAACCTGTCGCGCGCGACGTCAGGCGCTGAGCTGCGCGAGACCAGGGAGGGACTGCGCAGCGGCCGGATCAAGGTCGTGATCGGCACGCAGGCGCTCACCGGCAAGGACGTGAAGTTCGATGATCTCGGCCTCGTCATCATCGACGAGGAGCAGCATTTTGGTGCCGCCGAAAAAGCAAAGCTCTCCGGCCTCGCCAAGAATGTACATGTGCTCATGATGAGCGCGACGCCGATCCCGCGGACGCTGGCCGCCGGTCTTGCCGGTTTTCGCGATCTCAGCGTGATCGCTTCGCCACCGGTTCATCGGCTGCCGGTCGCAACCAGAATCGCACCGCTGTCGGATGCTGCCATCGCCAACGCATTGCTGCGCGAGCAGCGGCGCCACGGCCAGAGCTTTCTGATCTGTCCGCGCATTCAGGATCTCGATCCCATGCTGGCGCGGGTGCAGGCGGTGGCGCCGGACCTCCGCATCGTGTGTCTGCACGGCAGGCTGGCGGCCGACGAGATCGACGACCGCATGATGAGCTTCGTCGAGGGCAGGGCCGACGTCCTGCTCGCGACCAACATCGTCGAGAGCGGCCTCGACATTCCCCGTGCGAACACCATCGTGGTGTGCTGGCCGGAGAAGTTCGGCCTTGCGCAGCTGCACCAGCTGCGCGGGCGGGTCGGCCGCAGCGGCATCCGCGCCTTCGCCCATTTGCTGACGGAGACGGAGTCCGGGCAATCCGAGAAGCGCCTGGCAGTGCTCGAGGAGTTCAGTCGGCCCGGCGCCGGCTTTGCCATCAGCGAGCGCGACCTCGATCTGCGAGGCGCGGGAGACCTGTTCTCGGAGCAGCAATCCGGCCACGTGCAGGTGTTCGGGCCCGTGCTCTACAGTCACCTGCTGAAAATGGCCTCGGAGAAGGTCGACGAGGGGCGGGCCCCGGTGTGGGTGCCCGACCTCAATTTGCCGGTCGGGGACATGCTTCCCGACAGCTACGTGCAGTCCGAGCCGGTGCGGCTCGAGCTCTACGCGCGTGCAGCACGATGCAATGACGAAGACGACCTCGACGACCTCGAGGAGGAAACGTCGCGCCGCTTCGGCCCCTTGCCGAATGTCGCGCGCGACTTCTTCGGCGCAGCTCGGCTCAGGATCGAATGCAAGCGCAGAGGCATCATCCGCCTCGACGTCGGCCCCGGGGCGGTCGCCGCGACATTCCTGCCCGGGCGCTTGCGGAAGTCGCGGGGAAAGTCGCTGCAGCGCGACGGCGATCGCGTCGTCTATTACAGCCCGATGCGCGATGCGCCATTCGAGCGGGTTGAGGAGTTGTTCGAGGTGCTGGACGAGGGGTAAGGGCGCTTGCGCCTTCGTCAGCACGGGCACCGGAAGCAGGGCAGGCACGCGGTCTGTCGGCGTCGTCCTTCGACCGCAGCTTGACGTCATCTTCAGCGGTACCCGAGCAGAGTTGCTGGATGAAGGTTGAGGCGCTGCCAAAACTGCGAAAACAACCCCATGCACAGTAGCTAAGTGCCGCCGGCACAACGTCTTCTGCATTGGACGCAAAGGTCATTTGACGCGTCGGGCAAAACAGTGGCATTCTGCCATCTTCGGAAAATCCGCCGCGAAGCACTTTGGTCATTCCTCGCACACACCCCGTATTCAGCCGGAGTGGCTGAGCCTGTCAGCCGCCCAAGCCGCTAACGTGGAATTAATCCGAAAAGCCCACAATTTTAGGCACTTGTGTATGGGTGCTGCGTAAAGGAGGCGTCGCGAGGACGTTCCGGGAGCGGCTTCCTTTTGCTCGCTCATTGGGGTCAATGCACGTGACCATGACTTTCGAAACGCAAGGCTTCGTCGAAGAGCTCGACCCTGCAGCACTGGCAGCGGCAGTCGCCGCACCCGCAGTCCCAGAAGCTCCAGGGCCGGTCAAGCGGTCCAGCCGCAAGTCGGTCCTGGCACTGTCGGTGTGTGCCTTGGCCATCAACGGCGCGGCCGCCATCTATACGTTGCCCTCTGAGTTTCCGTCGCTGAATGTCGGCAGCTTGGCTGAACTGCTTCCGCGCCAGGAAGCTTCGGCGCCAAAAGCCGATTCGGTTGTCGCTGCTCTGAAGGACATTCAATCGGCCCAACAGCTACAGACTGCCTTGCTGAAGGAGAACAATGATTCCGTGCAGCAAAATGCAGCTTTGCTGCAGCAGGATTCGATGGTGCTGCTTTCTCTGCGACAGAGCATCACGGACGAACGGGTCGATGTGAGGAAGATATCTTCGCAGCTTTCCACGCTGATCGCGAAGGTCGACTCGCTGCAAAGTGCAATGATATCGGACATAACCTCCTCCATTCCAAGAGGGCACGCCCGCAATCGACTGGCGATGCGCAAACGGATGGTTCGGGAAGCGAAGCCTGTCGGGCCTGTTTCGGTTGGAGGAGCTCCGCTGAGTACGCCGGCCACGCCGCCGGCTCCGGAAAGCTGAAGCATTTTATTCAGCAACCTGAGCGGCGAACGCAGGGTGCTTTGGGTCTTGGGTGGCTCACCCTCTGACTTCTTCTGAAATTGGATATTGCACTTCTTTGCGATTGGAGCGCGAGCGGTGGCTAGCGCAACAGCCATCAGTTGCTTGACCTCGACCTCCAGCCGTATTCCTGATGCGGAATGGTGGCGGTGATGTCGGCCTCTTTGTCCGCTGAGAGGCGCCAGGCTGCCACCCCGAAGCACAAGGTCAAAATCAGGGCTGTCGCAAGCAGAAGCATCGAGACGAAATGGCTCACGCGCGTCCACCACAGTTTGAAACTACAGAGAGCGAACACGAGACACCGATTCGGAAAATACAGACGCGCTGACCTAAAGCCTGGTTTCCACAGCTAGTCATACCGGGCCAAAGGCGCTCACGATCCCGATCGTGATCGGGACCAACGCGACGATTGTCCATAAGGCGGGCGAGCTGGAGGATAGGCCGGCGAAAAAGATCAAGAGACCGAAGCCAACGAGGGCCGCCGAGATAGCATAGGCGAGTGCTTTTTCCATCATTCGATCCACAAGGAATACGGGATGGATTGCGCCTCTAGGACTCGTTGCCGGTCGAAACGTTCCTATGCCCGAATATCTGGATCAAGCGGTGCATCAGCATCTTTGATCCGTTGACGGGACGCATTGGCAGGTCAGCCGCCGACAGGGATGCTCGTCCTCCGCGGCTGACCCGCGAGATGTGGGCCTTGGAAAGCCCTCGATCAAAGCAACCATCTTCGAAACGTCAGAGAATTTGATCCGGAGTCCACCCGTGCGATTTTGTCCGGTCTCGCTATCCAACAGCGGGAGCGCGCAAGGGCCCTCAGCGACATCGCCAGACTCAGGAAAGAGGCATCCGCCGAGATCGAACGGTTGATCGCCTTCCTGGACGCCTCCGATCCCTATGTCGTGACCGAGCTTGAGCAAGGGGTTGATGATGGGCCCTGCGATACCGACGAATTGGAGGTCAGCGAGGGGGATCACGAGGACGTCCCTTGGAAGCCTCGACCACCACCACAGCCAAGAGCAATGGGCGGGCGGCGGTAGCACCGACCTGGAGGAAGACCCTACCGAGTCCGGGATTGCTGACTGGGAGGGTTTGCTAGAGCAGATTGGTATGCGGGATTGGACCGGGACGGTGATGGCATGAAACCAGCATGGAGGCGTGGCACCGCCGGCAAGCAGTCGGCCTGGCAAGCTAGGTGCCGGAAAACGTTGATAACGCTCGGCTGGTGCTTCAGGCGGTGCAAGAGCTGGTAGAGACCTTCCTGATGCAGGAACCAGCCGCGCCACTACCCGCGAATGTGGTCTCTCTGCGGGATCTTCCCTGCGCTTAGGCGGGCGGTAGTCTCAAAAAGATACGCCGCCGGGCTCGAAATACATTGTCCCGGCGGCGCCCTGTTTCAAACTGGGTCCAGCAATCCCAGTCATCCGAATATGAGCAATGCTTGTGCCAAGAGGCCCGCCGGAGCTTCCGCGTGACTCGGGGTCTGACGGCACGTCGTTAAAACAAACGCTGCCGTGCTGCAGTGCCACTCGCTACCAAGTGCACCACTTGAGACGGGATGCGGAGCTGCCATGGCGAACAGAAGAGTCGCGCCGGCGAAGGAATTTACGATCACCAGCGTGCGCGCTTTACGAGACAAGGCATTGATGAAAGCTGACATAGCCGAATCCCCATTGGTCCATTGGGAGAGGCTAGGCCGGGTTTGTTTCTGGATGGCTTCGCGGCGCTGAAAAATGGTTTCGTCGCGGGAATAGGCGGGAATAAGTGGCAAGGTCAAGAATGGTCTCATTTGGTCACTGCAGTCACTCCTTGACCCCCGACTGCTGGGAATGTTTAGGGAAATGGCGACTTCAGCGCGCCCACCGCGCATTGGGAGTCAATCTCGGTAGACGGGATGCGCCTATGACCGCCGCTCAGCCTGCCGACGTCAGGTGCCCCAAGTGCAAGCAGCCGACCCGGCTTGTGGAGCGGCTTTGGCGCCTCGAAACCTCCAGCTACGTCCGCGTTTTCAAATGCCAGTGCGGGGACTGGGACGATTAGGCCGCCTCAGTTGGCGGCCCGCCGGGTTCACGCTGGCGGACATCTTTTTAGTTTGTGCACACTAGTCACCATTAAACGCAGTGATTATTCTGGCACGATATCTCGCGTATTTTAAATTATTTTAATGGGTTGAGGGATGATGAGTACCTTTGATCAAGTTGTTTTCCATCGCGCCATTTCACTGCAGAAGCGATTTGCATTTCTCGAAGGTCAGATGGCCGAATTGGCTAACCTGCGGAATCGACTGGCGCACGCTGAGTTGCGGCGCTTTCGGTTGAGGGCGAGCCGGTCGGCTTTCAAGAAGGTGGCCCGAGGCCGCACCTGTAGATAACCTTTCCTCTCAACCTACACAGAATTGCCAGGCTCCCGCTTCTAAGCCCAAGCTATGGGAACGCGTGGGTCGGGTGATTCATGGAGCGGAAGCCGTTTGAAAGCATGTCTCTCGAAGAACTGTGGCAACTGCACACGGTCGTCAATGATATTCTCGCGAAGCGGCTAGTGGCGAAGAAAGAAGAGCTCGAACGACGACTGGAGCTGCTTAACCGAGAATACAAGGCTCCGCATTAAGCCGCCTCAGTGGCCCGCCGGTTCGGGGGCCGCTTTGTTCTCGTTTCTGGCACTGGCCTGTTTCCGACATTACTGGCCCGGTTTGATTTCGCAGGGGCCTCATTTTGAGTTCTGTATCGTTTGATACTTTGCTGACCAACGTGCCTTGCTAGTCTTTCCCAAACAGAGGGGGCAAGCATGGACCGGCTAAAGCACGCGCGGGGGCAGTTTGAGGCTCCGATCTGCCCTAATTGCCAGATCGGCATGAGGTGGTTTCGATCCGAGTTGGTGCGAGACAATCCGCCGTCGATACTCGCTCACCTCTTTGTCTGCCCTAATTGCAAGCGCGCTCAGCGCCAGGACCGCGAGATCTCGCCAGTTTGCGTTTCTCCCGGAAAGCTAGCGAGTCCGCGCCTTCGTGTAGTCGGCGAAAATAAGTAAGGCCGCCTCAGTTGGCCGCCTGTTTCGCCTGACACGCGGCGCACGATCAAGGGCGACGCATAGGCTTACTACTGGAGAATCGGCCCCCGGCTTCAGGGGGCTTTTGGGGTAGGCCGGGGCCGCTCCGCCAGCTCGGCAGGGAGCCGGCAAGACTCTCAAGCTCCATATGGCGGCCTTGTTCCTCAGGAATCGACGCGACGCCCCCGGATCGCGAGCCGGGGATTGCCTCCCTCAAAGTCGGGCTGGACGTCGGCGCCGCGGCTTCCGCACCCCCTGACAGACGAACCGCGCTTCGATATCAGACAGTCGCACCTCATCAGCCCAACGATCCGCATCCAAAGCAACGTGACGCCCGCAATGGCAATAGGCCAACACGCCGCGAACACCCATCGCGCGCATTGCACCGAAGGTGATCTTCAGTGGCCTGCCGTCTGAGTGAGTAGGCGTGTGGCGTTTTGGGTGAGGCATTGCGCATCCAAACGCACTGCTCGCGAGAGTCAAATCGTCGAACGGTAGCGTTTCGAAAGGTGAGCTAACCACTTTCTGTGGTGGGTGTGGACAACGGCATCGGCTTCTTGCTGTCGGGCGCTATCCTCAGCGCGAGGCGAGCAACGATCGAGCCCCAAAAAATGGCGAGCCCGACAACAACGAAAATTTCCGCTGTCATTGTTGCACCTGCCGAGTGTGCACATTGTGTGCAGACAGCAAAAAGTCTCTCAACCTGAGAGGCCGAATATGGTCGTAAGTGATTGTTTTTGCTTGGTGAGCGCGCTGGGGCTCGAACCCAGGACCCCGTGATTAAAAGTCACGTGCTCTACCGGCTGAGCTACGCGCTCCCATGGCCGCTGATGGCTTGAAAGAGATCGCCATCGTGTTCGGTCATTTCGAGAAGCATGTCTTGCCGCCGCGCTCTACTTGCGTTGCGGGGAAAACCGGCTGTTTCCGGATCATGCTGTCGGCCCGCGCTGTGTAGGGGGAGTGGCTGCGGAGGTCAATAGTGCGGATGGCTGCCGAAGATCGCGGCAGGAGCGGCAATTCGTGCGCTGCTTCCGTTGGTTAGGTCAGGAATTTCAACCTGATTGGCGGGCCATCATCCACGCCGAAAGCGAGGATGGCCTGCCATCCGTCAGTTCGCCTCCCGCCGGACCTCGCTCGGCACCGGTTGCGGCGTGCCGCCCGGGTGGGGCAGCGCCACTGGGCGCAGGCCGATCAGCTCGGCGGTGCGGATCGCGCTGTCGCGCCAGAATTGGAACGAGTTGATGCGGCTGAGTTCGAGGATGGCAATCGCGACCGCGGCGAGGAACGGCAGGCTCTGGAGCACGAGGACGCCGGCGAAGATGTAGATCTCGGTGATCTGCCTAAAACTGTTCGAGGCGATCAGGACGCCGGCGCCGATCACCAGCAGAGTGCCGATCACGGCCTCCCAGAACGCCTGGAACTCGATCGACATCCGCGACAGGCCGCCTTTCGAGGTGCGGGCGAACGCGATGTGCTCGGTGATGAGGCCCTGCGCGACCGCACGCGACACCGTCCATTGCACGCTCATCGCCGCGATCATGGCGCCCAGCATCTGGCCAGGCTTGATCGCGACGCGGGCGCGGTACATCGACAGGAAGTGCGCCAGCGAGACAATGAAGGCGCCGATGATCGGCAGCGTCAGGATCTTGTCGGGGATGGCGATGTCGGCAAAGGCGACGATCGGCACCCAGACAAGATTGAGCAGCGCCACGACCACGCCGAGGCTTTCTGCGCCAAGCCAGTTCAGCCAGCCGAGGCCATATTCGCGCTTCTGGTCGGGCGTAAGCCGGCTCCTGCCGGGCAGGAAGAAGCGCCAGTGCTTCTTGACGATCTGGAGGCCGCCATAGGCCCAGCGGTGACGCTGCTTCTTGAAGGCTTCGTAGGTGTCGGGAAGCAGGCCCTGGCCGTAGCGATGGTTGGTGTAGTGGGTGGTCCAGCCGAGCTCCTGGATCGCCAGGCCGAGATCGGAATCCTCGCAGATCGTATCTGACGACCAGCCCCCCGCCATGTCCATCGCGGCGCGGCGGATCAGGCACATCGTGCCGTGCACGATGATGGCGTTGGCTTCGTTGCGCTGGACCATGCCGATGTCGAAGAAGCCGGCATATTCGCCGTTCATGATGTAGTGCATGATCGACAGGTTGCCGTCACGATGCTCCTGCGGCGCCTGCACGAGGCCGACGCGCGGATCGGCGAAAGCCGGCACGAGGTCCTTCAGCCAGTCGGGATCGACGACATAGTCGGCATCGAGGATGCCGATGATCTCGGCATCCGCCGCGGTGCGGTCCATCGCGATGCGCAGCGCGCCGGCCTTGAAGCCCTGCACCTTCTCGGCATTGATGAACTTGAAGCGTTCACCGAGCGCGCGGCAATGATCCTGGATCGGCTGCCAGAAGGCGGGATCCGGCGTGTTGTTGATGATGACGACGCATTCGTAGTTCGGATAGTTCAGCCGCGACAGCGCATCCAGCGTCTGCTTGAGCATCTCGACCGGCTCGAAATAAGCGGGGATGTGGATCGAGACTTTCGGGTAGTAATTCTCGGGCACGTTCTCGACCGGCTTGCTCTTGGTGAGCAGCCGCTGCGGCCGCCGGCCGAACGCGACGGCCGCGATCTCGTCAATACGCGCCATCGCGATGAGGACGAGCGGAACGAGCAGGATCATGCCCAGCGTCAGCGCGAAGGCCGAGCCGAAGACGAAGTAATGGCTGTTCCAGAACGCGAACACCGTGGCGGCCCAGGCGCCGACGCCGTTGGCTGCCGCCGACAGCAGGAAGGCCTGCTTGGCGGTCGCTTTCTCGATGCGCAGGATCGGCAGCGACAAGAGGGTGCCGACCAGCAGCGCGATGCCCATCAGCTTCCAATAATCGGGGTTCTCGACCGGACCGGTCCAGGCGAATTTCGGCTCGCCGCTGGCGTTGAGGATGCCCCAATAGGGACCGACGCCGCCTTCGTAGAACTTCCAGGGCCGATCGATGGCTTCGACGATGTTGTAGTCCATGCCCATCGCTTCGGCGCGGCTGACGAAATTGCGTAAGGTCAGGGCCTGCTTGAATGGACCGGGGTCGGCATTGCGCAAGTTGTAGCCCGCGCTCGGCCAGCCGAACTCGGCAATCACGATGCGCTTGCCGGGAAACAACTTGCGCAGAAGTTCGTAACGATCGACCGCCTGATCCACAGCCTGGTCAGAGCGGAAGTTTTCCCAATAGGGCAGCACGTGAGCGGCGATGAAGTCGACGCTGGAGGCGAGGTCCGGAAAATCGCGCCAGATGTTCCAGATCTCGCCGGTGGTGACGGGAACGCGGACCGCGCTCTTGACCTTCTTGATCTTCTCGATGAGGTCCTCGACCTTCTGCTCGCCGCGGAAGATCACCTCGTTGCCGACCACGATGCCGATCACGTTGCTGTTCTTGCGGGCGAGCTCGATGGCGGCCTTGATCTCCCGCTCGTTGCGATCCTCGTCCTTGTCGATCCAGGCGCCTACGGTGACCTTGAGGCCGAACTCGGCGGCGATCGGCGGCACCAGCTCGCTGCCCTCCGTCGCGGTGTAGGACCGGATCGCTCGCGTGAGGGTCGAGAGCTTCTTCATGTCCGCGCGAATCTTGTCGGGGTCGACGTTGATGTCGACGACGTGTCCCGGTTCGAACGGCGTATAGGACAGACTCGGCACCAAGCCCTTGAAATCGGGCGCGGGTTCCTTGTCGCGGAGGACTCCCCACAGTCCCGCATGGAGCGCAGACACAAGCAACAGAACGGCGGCGACAACGCGCATCGCGGCTAACCAAAAGGGGCTGAGGTGGCAGGGAAGCGGATCCGACCCCGAGATCCGACCGAGTCCGCGGCAAAGGGAGCATACCTCTGCTGCGCGGTTTCACAACTGTCATGGCCTCATGTCCTTATGAGGGCATGGCCTTTTTCGAACGACGCGCGGCAGTGCCAACCGTGTCTTGGCCGATCGTTCCTGAACGACAGCTGAAACGACGCTTGGCTATTTCTGGGGCGCGGGCGTCGGGCTTGCCGCAGGCGAGGGGCTTGCGGCTGGCTGGGCGGCCTGCGCATTGCCCGGCGTCGGCGCTGGGGTTTGCGAGGCGCTCGCCGCCGCCTGCTGCGGCTGGGACGCCGGGTTGATCCAGCAAGCGTGCACGCGGCTATCCAGGGTCTCGGCGACCTTGGGATCGATTTGCCCGCCGAAGCGGGTCAGGCAGCGGAACGCAGCCTGGATGTGGCCGCCGGGGCAGCCGAAACGGTCGTAGAGGTCGAGATGGCGGAATGCAGTATCGAGATCATCCCGCCACATCAGCCGCACCACGCGCCGGCCAAGCCAGACGCATTCGGGATTGCCGGCGGGGCCGTTGATGACCTGGGCCGCTTCCGCGAATTCGTCGGTGCGGCGCTGGTTCTGGGCAGCGTCCTTGGCCGCGTCCGCGGGCTGGGCCGCGGCCTTCTGGTCGGGGGCGGGCGTGCCGCTCTGGGCGGAGGCGCCACCGAGGCCGGCGAGAACGAGAAGGGAGGAGACGGCCAAGGTGGCGGCGAACTGCCGCAGGACCGCATTTCGTAACTCGAACACCCGTTGCCGCATGAATTCCCCAATGTATCTGCTGGTCGTCCGCGTCAGGATCCCGCAGACGCGTCGGTGATGGCGTCCAAATGGGTCTCCAATGCGGCGGAAAAGTCTTTCCGAGTCCATGACCTGTATTTGGAATTTTGTCCAGCAAAGTCACAATCCTAGGCCCCGGTCGAACGGCCGCAGCCAGATTCCTGGGAGCAGCGGATCCACACCCGGGCGCACCCCCTTGGCAGACGGCGTGCAAGCAGGTAATCGACGGACCCTTCGCGGAGGACGGAACCGATTTCTCTTCGTACGCCACTGGCGCTTCTGCTCGTTTCACTGGGTGCGATTGCTGCCGTGTGGTGGTGGTTGGCGACGCCAATCACGCTCGCGCGCGCGCCGATCGATCCCGCCGAGAAGGTCCAATGCGTCTCCTACGCGCCGTTCCGCGGCGAGCAGTCGCCGCTGGAGACGTGGACCCATATCGAGGCGGACCAGATCGAGCAGGACCTGCGCCAGCTCAAGGAGATCACTGACTGCGTCCGCACCTATTCGATGGAGAACGGGCTCGACCAGGTGCCGGCGATCGCCGCCAAGGTCGGCGGCCTGAAAGTGCTCCAGGGCATCTGGCTCTCCAGCAACCGCACCAAGAATTTCGAGCAGGCCGCGCTCGCGGTTCGCCTCACCAAGGAATTTCCTTCCATCATCACCACGGTCATCGTTGGCAACGAGGTGCTGCTTCGCGGCGAGATGACGACGGCGGACCTCGTCTCCATCATCCGCTCGGTCAAGGCGCAGGTTAGCGTGCCCGTCACCTATGCGGACGTCTGGGAGTACTGGCTGAAGAATCGCGAGGTCTATGACGCCGTCGACTTCGTCACGATCCACATCCTGCCCTATTGGGAGGATTTCCCGGTGAAGGCGAAATTCGCCAGCGCCCATGTCGAGTCGATCCGCGAACGCATGGCGGTGGCGTTTCCGGGCAAGGAGATCCTGATCGGCGAAACCGGCTGGCCGAGCGAGGGACGTATGCGCGACGGCGCGCTGCCGTCGCGCACCAACCAGGCGCGGGTGGTTTCCGAGATCCTGAGCCTTGCGAAGGCACAGAAGTTCCGTGTCAACCTGATCGAGTCCTACGACCAGCCGTGGAAGCGCAAGCTGGAAGGCACCGTCGGTGGCTATTGGGGCCTGTATGATTCGGTGCGCCGCGGCCTGAAGTATCCGCCGGGCGAGCCGATCAGCAATTTCCCGTACTGGAAATGGTACATGGGCGCGGGCATGGGCCTCAGCGTGCTGGTGTTCGCGGTTGCCGGTCTCACGCTGCGCCGGCGGCCGTGGACGCCGCGCTTCTCGGCCTGGCTCGGCGTCGGCATCTCGGCGACGACGGCGGGCATCCTGCTCGGCATCGGCGCCGATAAGATGTATTACGAGAGCTACGGCATCGGCGGCTGGCTGCTCTGGGGCGCGCTGCTCCTCGCCGGCATCCTGTCGCCGATCTTCTGCGCGCAGGCGATGGTGATCGGCCGCAGCCTTCCCACCTTCCTCGATCTGCTCGGCCCGCGCGAGGGCCGGAAATGGTCCAAGCTCACCGCCGTGCTCGGCCTGACGCTGGCCGTGGCCGCGGTGATCGCGGCGCAGACCGCGCTCGGCTTCGTGTTCGACCCGCGCTACAAGGATTTTCCCTACGCCGCGCTGACGATGGCCGTGGTGCCATTTGCGCTGCTGATGCTGAACCGGCCGCAGATCGGCCAGCGTCCGATCGCGGAGGCGGTGTTCGCGGGCCTGCTGGCGCTGTCGGCCGTCTATGTGCTGTTCAACGAGGGCCGCGACAATTGGCAGTCGCTGTGGACCTGCGCGATCTACCTCTTGTTCGCGCTCACGCTGTGGCGGGCGCGGGCCGAGCAAATCCAAGAATGAACAGGCCAATCGCAAGGCCCGACAGCACGACATTGTAGAGCACGATGCCGAGGCCGGCGGCGATGACGCCGACGGTGAGCAGCACGATCGACGGCCGCATCAGGTTCAGCGTCGCAACCACCAGCGCGACGATCCCGAACACCGAATTCTTGAACAGCACGGTCGAGACCGAGCGCGCCTTGCAGAGCAGCGTCTGAAGGCCGGCATCGCAGGCGAGCGCGACTTGCGACAGTTCGATCGCGAGGTAGCGCAGATAAAGCGCATAGCCAACGGAGGCGAAGCCGACGACGATCAGGAACTGCACCTGGTAGGGCGTGAGGCGGAAGGGCTTTTTTGTCATGGCGGCAATATGGTCGGGATGGCACCGGCAGGCAACAGGGCAGGCGAAGTTTCTGCTGACCGCATCCCCCAGGAACACAAGAGGGGCGGGCTGGTTCTGATGTTGTGACGCCTAACGCATGATGTCTTCGAGGAGTGAGCATGGACAAGCCAACCCAGGAGCAGCTGAAAGAGCTCAAGAGGCTGAGCAAGGAAGCGCGGGTCGACGATTGGTCCGAGGTCGTACAGTCCAAGGATGAAGCGGAGATGCGTATTCGCGATCTGAAGGAAAAGGCGCGCATCGAATAGTGATTGCCTGCGCGGAGATCCATCAAGGTCAATTTTGCGCCTTTCGGCTCTGTTCTGAGGGACGGCGCTCGTATTTCTCGGCCAATGCGAGCAGCCCCTTAACGCGGAGCCGAGGGCCCAGCGCCAGGGTCCGCATTCCCATCGGCTTGTCGTTCATATCGCGGTCAATGCCGATCAGCAGACCTGTTCCCGCCGCGACGAGAAGCCTCAGCACGTGATCCAGTTCGTTCATCAAAGCACGCGAGGTTTCGGATGGGCGACTCTTGAGGCGGCGTTGGACGAGCGCGAACTTGCTGCGAAAGAGCGTCTCAGGTCCAAGCGTCCGATGGTCGCATGCGCGCGCAACGCCGGATTTCATCGCTGATCTTGCGGCGAGTCCGCGCGCCGCCCCCGACAAAGCGCCCGCGAATGTTTTGGCGCCTATCGCCTGAAGAACGAGGACAGCGTCGATCCTGCAGACGTTGACGCCGCCTCCGGCTTCGGCGGCGCGGGCTGCGCCGCAGGTGGGGGTGCAGGCGGCGGCTCCTCGCGCTTCGAGCGTTTCGAGGAATAGTTGCGCCGGCGCTTGTCCGGCTTTGCAATTGGCGCGGGCGCCGAGGCGCTCTCGGCCTGCGGCACCGCCTCTTGGCTCTTCTCGGCGTTCTTGTCTTGAACCCTGTCTTGAGTCTTCTCCGGCCCCTTTTCTTGAGCCCTCTCTTGACCGCCGCGCATCGATAAGCGCTGGCCGTCGAACACGGTGGTCTCGCAGTGGCGGTCGTTCTCGGTCAGGCCGGCGCACAGTTTTGCGGCGGCGGCGGCGTTGATCAGGGGCCCGGCACCCAAACGGAGCTGCATGCCGAGGCCCGCGGCGCCCTCCTTGATCATGATGATCGGCCGCAACGCTCCAACTTCCGGATGGGATTTGGTCACGCCGCGCCAGAGTGCGCGCAGGCCATCGATCGAGTTGGCGCCGCCGAGGTCGATGGCAAAGCGCGTCTGCTGGACTGCGATCGCGGGCGCTTCGGTCTCGGCTGCTTCCGGGGGCTTCGTTGCTGTCGCGACGACCTCGGTTGGAGTAGGAGCCGGCTCGGGCTTCTTCTCGGCGGCCTTCTCGGCTGCCTCAGGTTGAATCAGTTTCGACGCGGCTGTATCCGGCGGCGCCATGATCGACTTGGACGGCACCAGCGGAATGGTCGGCAGCGCCGAAGTCATGGCCGGTGACTGCTGCACGAGCGAAGCGGCGGCCGCCGTCTGCGGCGGCGGGCTCGACGGCTCCTTCGCAGTCTCCTTCGGCGTATCCTTCTGGGTATCCTTCTGGGTATCCTTGGCGGCTTCGGTGCGCGGCTTCTCGCTCGCCGGAGCTGGCGTCGAGACGACCGGCGCGACGCTGGGAGCTGCGGTCGCTGGCGCGACATCCTGCGGCTTGGCGCCTTGCGGCGGCGTGGCGTTCTGCTTGGCGATGGCACCGGTGACGGAATCCAGACCCTGCTCGAGCACCGTGACGCGTGAATAGAGCCGGTCGCGGTCGCTGTTCAGCGTCTCGATGGCGGCGGCGAGGCGGCGTGCCTCGTTCTGGCTGTCCTTGGTCAGCATTTGGAGCCGGTCGGCCTGGCGCGCGAGGTCAACGGAGGCAATTTGGTCACGGCGCCAGCCAATATGGGCCTGGTTGGCCACCACCGCGATGACGACGGCCCCGACGGCCGCGACGCCCCACGAGCCCAGCCGCCACATCATGCGGCGGTCGAACGCGCTTTCCTCGGCCAAAAGTCCGGAGAACAGCCCGCCGGTCTCCTTGGTGTCGAAGGCATCCGCCAGTGGGTCGGAATCCTTTGCCATGAACGTTAAGTGCCCAGCCCCGTCTGGCTTCCCCGAATCAATCAGGGAACATTAACAGGAAAAGCGTGCCGCACTTGAATTCCGGGCGTTTGCGGGGGTAGCAAGGCGAGAGCATCTGGGCGGCCTGCCGTCCGCCGCACCATTGATCCGGCCGTATCTGACAGGATTCCGATGACCGCCCGTTCCAGCCTTACGATCGTGCTCGCCGCCGGCGAAGGCACGCGCATGCAATCGAGCCTGCCGAAGGTGCTGCATCCCGTCGCGCATCAGACGCTGCTCGCCCATGTGCTCGCCGCCGCACCAAAGGGAACCGGCACGTCGCTCGCCGTCGTGATCGGTCCCGATCACCAGGCCGTCGCGGAGGAGGCGAGGCGCAGCCGCCCCGACGCACTCACCTACGTGCAAGCCGAGCGGCTCGGCACCGCGCATGCGGTGCTGGTGGCGCGCGAGGCGATCGCGCAGGGGGTGGACGATCTCTTGATCGCGTTCGGCGACACGCCGCTGATCTCGGCCGAAACCTTCGCGCGGCTGCGCGAACCGCTCGCCAGGGGCGCCGCCATCGCCGCGCTCGGTTTTCGCGCCGCCGATCCCACCGGCTATGGCCGCTTCATCGTCGAGGGCGATCACCTGGTCGCGATCCGCGAACAGGCCGACGCCAGCGAAGCGGAGCGCAAGATCGATCTCTGCAACGCCGGCGTGATGGCGATCGATGGTCGCCGCGCGCTCGAAATCCTCGGACAGGTCGGCAATGCCAATTCCAAGAGCGAATATTATCTGACGGACGCAATCGGCATCGTCCGCGACAAGGGATGGGAGTCCGTGGTGATCGAGACCAGTGAAGACGAGGTGCGCGGCATCAACACCAAGGCGCAGCTCGCCGAAGCGGAAGGCGTGATGCAGGCGCGCTTACGCAAAGCGGCGATGGAGGCCGGCGTCACGCTGATCGCGCCGGAGACGGTGTACCTGTCCGCCGACACCGTATTCGGCAAGGACGTCACAATCGAGCCGTTCGTGGTAATCGGCCCGGGCATCTCGATTGCCGACGGCGCGGTGATCCATTCCTTCTCACACATCGTGCAGAGTGCGATTGGCAAGAACGCGTCTGTCGGTCCGTTCGCGCGCATGAGGCCGGGCAGCTCGCTCGGCGAAGGCGCCAAAATCGGCAACTTCGTGGAGACCAAGGCCGCGACTCTCGAGGCGGGAGCGAAAGCCAATCATCTTGCCTACATCGGTGATGCGGTCGTCGGCGCCAAGTCCAACATCGGCGCCGGCACCATCACCTGCAACTACGACGGTTTTGGGAAGCACAAGACGGTGATCGGGCAGGGCGCCTTCGTCGGCACCAACTCCTCGCTGGTCGCGCCCGTGAAAATCGGCAACGGCGCCTATATCGGCTCCGGCTCGGTGATCACCCGCGATGTACCCGACGATGCGATGGCGCTGGAGCGCAACCAGCAGACCATCCGGGAAGGCGGCGCGGCGCGCTATCGCGAGATGAAGACCGGCGGCAAGACTCCCGAAAAGAAGCCGGAGACGTGAGCGAGGCTATTCGTCGTCGGCGAATTCGGAGAAGATGGCGCGGGTCAGGCGCCAGCCGCGCGGCTTGGCGCGCTTGGCCGGCTCGCCTTCGGGATGCTTGATGAAAAGCGGCTTGTTCTCCTTGCCGCGCAGGGGCGGCGGCCAATGCGCAAGGTGCGTGCCCGAGGTCTCGCTGGCGCGCAGATACATCGACGACCGGCCTTTGCGGTCGGATGAGCTTCTCATGGCCGTCTCTCCTGGGCGGGAATCGTTGGCCAAACATGTTGACAGTGAGTTAACGTGCGAGGTTAAAGGCCGGCCAAATCGACGCAGGCGGGGCTCGGTGTGATCGGTGCTGTCTCAATCAGCAATAATTATTGAGTACCTGGTTCCGTAGGAGTTTCGCTAAAACCAACCGCGTCGTTTAGGCGATTTTTCGGCGATTTGGGGGATAGTGATCCGCATGTGCGGGATTGTCGGCATTCTCGGGCGCGAACCGGTTGCAGAGCAATTGGTGGAGTCGCTCAAACGTCTCGAATATCGCGGCTATGATTCCGCGGGCGTCGCCACACTCGAAGGCAAGCACCTGGAGCGCCGCCGCGCCGAGGGCAAGCTGAAGAACCTGGAGAAGCGGCTCGAGGCGGAGCCGTTGCAGGGTACCACCGGCATCGGTCATACCCGCTGGGCCACCCATGGCAAGCCGACCGTCAACAACGCGCATCCGCACGCGACCGAACGCGTCGCCGTGGTCCACAACGGCATCATCGAGAATTTCCGCGAGCTGCGCGAGGAGCTCGAGACGAAGGGCACGGTATTCCACACCGAGACCGACACCGAGATCGTGGTGCACCTCGTCGACGATCTGCTCGCGCGCGGCAACAAGCCGGTCGAGGCGGTCAAGCTGACGCTGGCGCGCTTACGCGGCGCCTTCGCCCTCGGCTTCATCTTCGCCGGCGACGACGACCTCATGATCGGCGCCCGCAACGGCCCGCCGCTGGCGATCGGCTATGGTGACGGCGAGATGTATCTCGGCTCCGATGCCATCGCGCTCGGCCCCTTCACCGACACGATCAGCTATCTCGAAGACGGCGACTGGGTCGTGCTCACACGCAAGAGCGCTGATATCTTCGACAAGGACGGTCACGCCGTCCAGCGCGACAAGATCAGGCACGCGGCCTCGACCTCGCTGGTCGACAAGGCCAATTACCGCCACTTCATGGCGAAGGAGATCCACGAGCAGCCCGAAGTGGTTGGCCACACCCTCGCGCGCTATGTCGACATGGCAACCGAGCACGTCGCGCTGCCGGTCAAGCTGCCGTTCGACTTCAAGACGATCCAGCGCATCAACATCACGGCCTGCGGCACCGCGAGCTATGCCGGCTACGTTGCAAAGTACTGGTTCGAGCGTTTTGCGCGCGTGCCGGTCGAGGTGGACGTCGCCTCCGAATTCCGCTACCGCGAAGCGCCCCTGCGCAAGGGTGATCTCGCCATCTTCATCTCGCAATCCGGCGAGACTGCCGACACGCTGGCGGCGCTGCGCTATGCCAAGGCCGCGGGCGTGCACACGGTCGCCGTCGTCAACGTGGCGACCTCGACGATCGCGCGCGAGAGCGAGACCGTGCTGCAAACGCTCGCCGGTCCCGAGATCGGCGTCGCCTCGACCAAAGCCTTCACCTGCCAGTTGATGGTGCTGGCAAACCTTGCCATTGCGGCCGGCAAGGCTCGCGGTGAATTGTCCGACGAGGACGAGACCAAGCTCGTCCATGGCCTCGTCGAGATCCCGCGCTTGATGTCGGATGCGCTCACCACCGAGGTGGAGATCGAGCGTCTGGCGCGCGAGATCGCAAAGTCGCGCGACGTGCTCTATCTCGGCCGCGGTACCAGTTTTCCGCTGGCGCTCGAAGGCGCGCTGAAGCTGAAGGAAATATCCTACATCCACGCCGAAGGCTACGCTGCCGGCGAGCTGAAGCACGGACCCATCGCGCTGATCGACGAAGCCATGCCCGTCGTCGTCATCGCGCCGTATGACCAGGTGTTCGAAAAGACCGTCTCAAACATGCAGGAGGTCGCCGCGCGCGGCGGCAAAATCATTCTGATGACCGACGCCAAGGGCGCGGCGGAGGCGACCGTCGATTCTCTCGTCACCATCGTCATGCCTGACATGGCGGCGGCGTTCACGCCGATGGTCTATGCCGTTCCGGTGCAGCTGCTCGCCTATCACACGGCCGTGGTGATGGGCACCGACGTGGACCAGCCGCGCAACCTCGCAAAATCGGTGACCGTGGAATAGGCACAAGGGATATCGGTTGGTCGCAGTCTTCCCAAACCTGCTAGAAGCCCCTAGCTTGTGTGCTGCGACCCACCTGGAACCCTAATGACCCCCCGCGACGACGCGCCTGCGCCACCTGATCCCATTCCGGAACCACATACCGGCCTGATCGGCCGTTTCCGCAATTATTTTCTGACCGGCCTCGTCGTGACGGGGCCTATCGCGATCACGCTCTATCTGGTCTGGTGGTTCGTGACCTGGGTCGATGGCGTGGTGCGGCCGTTCGTGCCGCTGGCCTATCGGCCTGAAACATATCTGCCCTACGTCATTCCCGGATGGGGACTGGTTGTCGCGTTTTTCACGCTGACGCTGGTCGGCTTCCTCGCGGCCAACCTGATCGGCCGGACGCTGGTCGATGTCGGCGAGACCTTTCTCGGCCGGATCCCGGCCGTGCGCGCCATCTACCGCGGCCTCAAGCAGGTGTTCGAGACATTGTTCTCGGGCAAGGGCTCGAGCTTCCGGAAAGTGGGCCTGGTCGAGTTTCCTTCGCCCGGCATGTGGTCGATCGTGCTGATCTCGCAATCGCCGAACGAAGACATTGCGCGCAACCTGCCCGGACAGGAGGAACACGTCTCGGTATTCCTGCCGTGCTCGCCGAATCCGACCACCGGTTTCTTCTTCTATGTCCCCAAAAGCAAGATCATCGAGGTCGATCTCACCGCTGAGGACGCGGCCACGCTGATCATGTCGGCCGGCGTGGTTCAGCCGGGCTCGGCGCCAGATCCGAAGAAGGCCGCCGCGCTCGCGGGCGTCGCCAACGCCGCACGCATCGCGAATGCGTCTGCGCTCCAGCCTGCGAAAGTGGAGTAGGGCCATTCCGGCGGGATGGCCACATTCACGCAGGCGTTCGCGTCCTCTGCTAGTGTCGGGTCGACTGAGCGTATCGTTCGGAATTCGGCCTGGAGTGCATGATGTCCAAAACCATTGCGATCCTCGCGCCGGGTGCCATGGGCAGTGCCGTGGCTCGCCGCCTCAGCGAGAATGGCGCGCGCGTGCTGACGTCCCTGAAAGGGCGAAGTGAAGCCACACTGAAGCGCGCGGCGGACGCTGGCATGGTCGGCACCGAGGACGACGCGCTTGCTGAAGCCGACATCATCCTCTCGATCGTGCCTCCGGGCGAAGCAGTGGCGCTGGCTGAACGGCTGGCCGCGCTGATCATCCGGCGCGAGAAGAAACCGGTTGTGGTCGACTGCAACGCCGTCAATGTCGATACCGTGCAAAGGATCGCAGAGATCATCGGTTGGGCGCAGGCGCCATTCGTCGATGCCGGCATCATCGGCTTTCCGCCGCAGCCGGGGGGCAAGAGCCCGGCCTTCTACATGTCCGGCGAGTACGCCAAGGACGTCGCCGTTCTGAATGACCTTGGTCTCGATGTGCGGATCGTTGAAGGCCCGGTCGGCGCAGCCTCTGCGCTCAAGATGTCCTACGCCGGCATCGTCAAGGGTCTCGCCGGCATCGGCTCGGCCATGGTAATCGCGGCAACGAAAGCGGGCGCGGCCGAGGCGCTGCGCGACGAGCTCGCGCTCAGCCAACCCGCGATCCTGGCTCGGCTCGAGATCGCGCTGCCCGACATGATCCCGAAAGCCTATCGCTGGGTCGCGGAAATGCGGGAGATTTCCGGATTCCTCGGCCCCGATCATCCGGCCACCCAGATCTACGAGGGCTTTGCGCGGTGGTTCGAGCATCTCGCGGAGGACGCGAAGGGCGAGGCGGCGGATGCGGAGCTGTTGAAGGCGTTCGCCGCGCGCATCGCGCAGAAGAAATCCTGATCGCCTGATCTCACGTCACCACAATCATTCACTCGCCGTGCGCTGAAACGGATTCCAGAAAACCCTGGATATCCCGGTCGCGTCTCAGGCGCACGACCGGGACATCAGGGCCATATTGAATGCGCTCGGCCTCGATGGCGGGCACGCGCTCCGTGTTGTAGCGCCACGCCTCTTTCATCAGTTTCCAGTCGAACTGTTCCGGACATCCCTCGGGCAAATCGGGCCGTGCGGTAGCGCGATCGAAAGCCGAGCGCCAGAGAATACGCCATTGGCAAAGCCAGCGCGGACGGTCGATAACGACCAGCGTATCGGCGCGCGCGAGCGTGAGATCGAAGGCCAGCCCCGAGAAGCTGCCGTCGACGACCCACGCATCGCCCGCGATTGCCTCAGCGACGCGCGAGCGAAAGCTTGCCTTGTCGGATGGCTTCCAGCCCGGCCGCCAGTAGAGCACGTCGAGATGCACCACCGGCAGCTCGAGCTTTCGCCCGAGCTTCAGGGCGAGGCTCGTCTTTCCGCTTCCTTGGGAGCCAACGACGATGATCCGGCGCATGGCCGAAGGTTTTCACGAAAACGCTCGCAACGAAAGATAGCACTCTTGGCCGAGACCGAGGCGGCCGCATCCTTCGCTGCCGCGATAGCTCAGCCCGCCCCGATCAGCGGAATCGCCTCGTCCCGCTCATACAGATACAGCAGGCACCGCAACGCTTCGCCGCGCTCGCCCTTCAGCTTCGGATCGTCCTTCAGGATGCGCAGCGCCTCGTCGCGCGCCTGGGTGATGAGCTGGCCATGGACTTCCGAACGCGCGATGCGATAGCCGGGCAGGCCGCTCTGGCGCACGCCCAGCACGTCGCCTTCGCCGCGCAGCTTTAAATCTTCCTCGGCGATGCGGAAGCCGTCGGTGGTTTCGCGGATCACCTTCAGCCGCGCCTTCGACATCTCGCCGAGCGGCTCCGAATACAGCAGCAGGCAGGTCGAGGCTTCCGAGCCGCGCCCGATCCGGCCGCGCAGCTGATGCAATTGGGCAAGACCAAATCGTTCGGCGTTCTCGATCACCATGATGGTCGCGGCCGGCACGTCGACGCCGACTTCGACCACGGTGGTCGCGACCAGAAGCCCGATCTCGTGGGCAGCGAACTGGCCCATCACGCGGTCCTTCTCGGTGCCCTTCATCTGGCCGTGAACGAGGCCGACGCGCTCACCGAAGCGTTTTTGCAGGCTTTCGAAACGCTTCGTCGCGTTGGTCAGGTGCTCGGTGCCCTCGGCCTCGGATTCCTCGACCAGCGGGCAGATCCAGTAGACCAGCTTGCCGGATTGGAGCGCGCGGCCGATGCCGTCCATGACCTCCTCGATCCGGCTCACCGGCACTGCGCGGGTGTCGATCGGCTGGCGGCCGGCCGGCTTTTCGCGCAGCTCGGAGATGTCCATGTCGCCGAAATAGGTCAGCACCAGCGTGCGCGGGATCGGCGTTGCACTCAGCACCAGCACATCGACGGATTCGCCCTTCGAGGTCAGCGCGAGGCGTTCGCGCACGCCAAAGCGGTGCTGCTCGTCAACGATGCCGAGCGCGAGGTCCTTGAAGATGACATCGTCCTGGATCAGCGCATGCGTGCCGACGAGGAGGTCGATCTCGCCGGCTTCAAGCTGCGCCAACAGCTCCCGACGCTCCTTGCCCTTTTCGCGGCCGGTGAGGATCGCAACCCGCATGCCGGCGCGCTCGGCGAGCGGGGCGATGGTCTTGATATGCTGGCGCGCCAGGATCTCGGTCGGGGCCATCAGCGCGGCCTGTTTGCCGACCTCGGCGACCGCGGCGGCAGCTAACAGCGCCACCACGGTCTTGCCGGATCCGACGTCGCCCTGGAGCAGGCGCAGCATGCGCACGGGCTGTTTCAGGTCCTCGGCGATGGCCGCAGCAGCGCTGCGCTGCGACGGCGTGAGCGCGTAGGGCAGGGCGTCGATGATGTTGTTGCGCAGGTGCCCGTCGCCGGCATTGCGCACGCCGGCGGGGCGGCGCAATTGCGCGCGGATCAGGGCGAGTGCGAGCTGGCCGGCGAGCAGTTCGTCGAAGGCGAGACGCGACCAGAACGGCTGGTCCGGCAGGACGTCGGTGAGCTCGACCGGCTGGTGCACGCGCGTGAGCGCCTCGGTAACCGGAGGAAAATTGCAGCGGCGCATCACCTCCGGACTGATCCACTCCGGCAGGGCTGGCAGCTTTTGAAGGGCCTGCGCGATCGCGCGGCGCAGCGAGCCGAGCGCGAGGCCCTCGGTCAGCGGATACACCGGATCGATGCCAGAGAGCTTTGCAATCGCCTCTTCGTCGAGCACGCGATCGGGATGCACGATCTGCGGGATGCCGTCATACATCTGCAGCGTGCCGGAGACGTAGCGCTTCTCGCCTACCGGCAGCAGCTTTTCGACATAGCCGGGCTTGGCGCGGAAGAAGGTCAGCACGACCTCTCCGGTGTCGTCGCTGGCGTAGACGAGATAGGGCGCGCGCGCGTTGCGCGGCGGGGGCGGGCGATGGCGGTCGACGGTGACCTCCAGCGTCACCATGGTTCCCTGGACGGCGTCGCGGATTTTTGGCCGGGTCCGGCGGTCGATGACGTGGCTCGGCAGGTGCAGCAGCAGATCGACCAGCCGCGGCGTCTCGTTGCGGCTGAGCAGGTACTGCAACAGCTTGTCTTGCTTCGGACCGACGCCGGGCAGGCTGGTCACGGGAGCAAACAGCGGATTGAGCAGACTGGGGCGCATTCTCGCAACAATCGTCACGCGGGCTCAACCCGCGCATCCATCTATTCAAGAGGATGGATTGCCGGGTCAAGCCCGGCAATGACGACCACAAACAATTGCAACAACAAAGGGCTGACACGGCCGGTCCGAGTGGCTATATCCACCCCGCCCGGCACGTCCGGGCTTTCTGCGTTTGACTGGATTTGAGACATGACGGGAACGACACGATCGAGCAGCGGGCTCGACGACCGCCGCAAGCGGCTTCTGTTCCGCTGCTGGCACCGCGGCACGCGCGAGATGGACCTGATCCTCGGCCGCTTTGCGGATGCCGAGATCGGCAATTTGTCCGAGCCTGAATTGATCGAGCTCGAGCGCTTGCTCGAGGTCAACGATCCCGATCTCTATGCCGCGGTCACCGGCGACAAGGTGCTTCCGGCCGATGTCCCCGGCGCGCTGTTTGCCCGCATCAAGGCATTCCCGATCGCGGACGGCGACGCATGAAGCAGGGCATGAAATCACCGGCCGAGCTGCTGACGCCCGGCCGCGCGCTGACGCTTGCCAATGTCGCCGAGGGCGCCGAAGGCCTCGTCGTCTCCGATCTCGCCCGTGCCATCGCGGCGCGGCCGAAGAAGCCGGCGGTCAGCCTTGCGGTGGTCTGCCGCGACGGTCCGCGCATGCAGCAGCTCGAACGGGCACTGCAATTCTTCGCGCCCGATCTGCCGGTGCTGACCTTCCCGGCCTGGGACTGTCAGCCCTATGACCGCGTCTCGCCGCATGGCGGCATTTTGGCGCAACGCCTGACGACGCTGGCGCGGCTGGCTTCGCTCGCCGGCAGCGACAAGCCGCTGATCGTGCTGACCACGGTGAACGCCGTGGTGCAGCGCGTGCCTGCGCGCGACCTCGTCGCGGCGCAGGCGCTGTCGGTTGCGCCAGGCAACGTGGTGCCGATGGACACCATCGTCGCCTGGCTCGAGCACAACGGCTACAACCGCTCCTCGACCGTGCGCGAGCCCGGTGAATACGCCGTGCGCGGTGGGATCCTGGACCTGTTTCCGGCCGGCCTCGATCAGCCCGTGCGCTTCGACTTTTTCGGCGACAGCCTGGAGTCGATCCGCTCGTTCGACGCCGAGACGCAGCGCACGCTGCTCGACATGCGCGCGCTCGACCTCGTGCCGATCTCGGAATTTCAGCTCGTCACCGACACCATCCGCCGTTTCCGCATGGGCTATGTCGCCGAGTTCGGCGCGCCCGAGCGCGAAGACGCGCTGTACGAGGCGGTCAGTGAAGGCCGCCGCCATCCCGGCATGGAGCACTGGCTTCCCCTGTTCCAGGACCGGATGGACACGCTGTTCGACTATCTGCAAGGCGCGGCCGTCGCGATCGAGCCGCAGGCCGAGGATGCCGTCCGCGAGCGCTTCAAGCAGGTCCTCGACTATTACGAGGCCAGACGCGAGGCGCTGGAGCATCCCGGTGGCGGCGCCATCTACAAGCCGCTGCCGCCCGACCGGCTCTATCTGACCGAGGAGGAGTGGGGCAAACGCCTCGGCGACGTCCCGGTGGCGCGGCTGACGCCGTTCTCCGTGCCGACCGACGGCACGAGTGTCGTCGATGCCGGCGCGCGCAAGGGCCGCGACTTCGCGCCGGAACGCAATGACACCACCGTCAATGTGTTCGAGTCCGTCGTCGCGCATGTGATGGCCTTGCAGGCCCAGCGCAAGAAGGTCGTGATCGCGCTGTGGACCGAAGGCTCGCGCGACCGCATGACCTCGATGCTGCGCGACCACAAGCTGGCCCACACAACCAGCGTCAACAGCTGGCGGACGGTGCAGGCGACGCCGCGAAACGAGACCATGCTCGCCGTGCTCGGCCTCGAAAGCGGCTTCGAGACCGACGAGATCGCACTGATCAGCGAGCAGGACATCCTCGGCGACCGTCTGGTGCGGCCGCGCAAGGCGAGCCGCAAGCTTGACAATTTCATCTCGGAAGTGACGAGCCTCGCCGCCGGCGACATCGTCGTCCACGTCGATCACGGCATCGGCCGCTTTATCGGCCTGCAGACCCTCGACGTCGCGGGCGCGCCGCACGACTGTCTCGAGCTGCATTATGCCGCCGAGACCAAGCTGTTCCTCCCCGTCGAGAACATCGAGCTGTTGTCGCGCTACGGCTCCGACCAGACCACCGTCGAGCTCGACCGCCTCGGCGGTTCGGGCTGGCAGACTCGCAAGGCCAAGCTGAAGAACCGCATCCGCGAGATCGCTGGCGAGCTGATCAAGATCGCGGCCGAACGCATGCTGCACGAGGCGCCGAAGCTGCCGGTGCAGCAGGGCCTCTACGACGAGTTCTGCGCGCGCTTTCCCTATGACGAGACCGAGGACCAGCTGGGCGCGATCGAGTCCACTCTGAAGGATCTCGAAAAGGGCCGCCCGATGGACCGCCTGATCTGCGGCGACGTCGGCTTCGGCAAGACCGAGGTGGCGCTGCGCGCGGCCTTCGCCGTGGCACTCGACGGCAAGCAGGTCGCGGTCGTGGTGCCGACCACGCTGCTCGCCCGTCAGCACCACAAGACTTTCTCCGAGCGGTTCAAGGGTTTTCCGGTCAACGTGGCGCAGGCCTCACGCCTCGTCCCGACCAAGCAGCTTAACCAGGTCAAGAAGGGCCTCGCCGACGGCTCCGTCGACATCGTCGTCGGCACCCATGCGCTGCTCGGCAAGGCGATCAAGTTTCGCGACCTCGGCCTGCTCATCGTGGACGAGGAGCAGCATTTCGGTGTCAGCCACAAGGAGCGGCTGAAGGCGCTTCGCGCCGAGGTGCACGTGCTGACATTATCGGCGACCCCGATTCCGCGCACGCTGCAATTGGCGCTCACCGGCGTGCGCGAGCTCTCGATCATCGCCTCGCCCCCAGTCGATCGGCTCGCGGTCCGCACCTTCGTCGCCCCGCACGATCCCTTGATGATCCGCGAGGCGCTGTTGCGCGAGCGATATCGCGGCGGCCAGGCGTTCTACGTGGTGCCGCGCATCGACGACCTCGCCGAGGTCAAGGATTTCCTCGACAAGAACGTGCCGGAGATGAAGGTCGCGGTCGCGCACGGCCAGATGCCGCCCGCCGCGATCGAGGACATCATGACGGCATTCTACGACGGCAAGTTCGACATCCTGCTGTCGACCACGATCGTGGAATCCGGCCTCGACATCCCCAACGCCAACACGCTGATCGTGCACCGCGCCGATATGTTTGGCCTGGCCCAGCTCTACCAGCTCCGCGGCCGCGTCGGTCGCTCCAAGCTGCGGGCGTACGCACTGTTCACGCTGCCGGCGCAGCAGAAGATCACCGCGCAGGCCGAGCGCCGGCTCACCGTGCTGCAATCGCTGGAGACCCTCGGCGCAGGCTTCCAGCTTGCCTCGCACGATCTCGACATCCGCGGCGCCGGAAACTTGCTCGGCGAGGAGCAGTCCGGCCACATCAAGGAGGTCGGCTTCGAGCTGTATCAATCGATGCTGGAGGAGGCGATCGTCAACCTCAAGGCCGGCGTCTCCGAACCCGCCGCCGACCGCTGGTCGCCATCGATCACGATCGGCATGCCCGTGCTCATTCCGGAGGACTATGTCAACGACCTCTCGGTGCGGCTGTCGCTGTATCGGCGCCTCGCCGATCTCGACACCGAGGAGGAGATCGAGAATTTTGGCGCCGAGATGCGCGACCGCTTCGGCGTCTTGCCCGACGAGGTCCGCTATCTGTTCAAGGTCGCCGCGATCAAGGCGTTCTGCCGCCGGGCCAATGTCGAGAAGATCGATGCAGGTCCCAAGGGCGCCGTCATCGCCTTCCGCGACAATTCCTTCGCCTATCCCGATCGCCTGGTGACGTTCATCCGCAGCCACGGCAAGGCCGCGAAGGTGCGGCCCGACATGAAGGTGGTGTTTCTCCAGGACTGGGAGACGCCCGAAGAGCGTCTCGCCGGCACCACGGAGATCATGCGCCAGCTGGCGCAGCTCGCGCAGAGCAAGAAGGCGGCGTGAACCTCCGGTCTCTCCGCGTCATTGCGAGGAGCCCTTGCGACGAAGCAATCCAGAATCGCTCCGCGGAGAGAGCCTGGATTGCTTCGCGGAGCCTGTCATCGGGCCGCGCTTCGCGCGGACCCGTTGGCTCGCAATAACGGGGCTTGTTGAAGCGGCTCGCTAAAAACTACGACGCCGCCCGCGACGCATCGGCGGACAGCCGCCCAAGGAGCGAGCGCGCCGTATCCGATGCCGACAGCGAATCCACGCTGACCACGGGATCGCTGCGCATCTCGTGCTTGCCGTTCGCGGTGTGCCGCATCACCGCCGACAGACGACGCGCGATCATATGCGCGGTGCGGAAGTCGGTCTCCGCGAACACCACGATCACCGAACCGTCCTTCTGCGCCGCGCCAAAATCCATCTGCCGCATCAGGCGGCTGAGGATCCGCGCGGCATCGAGCTGGGCACGGGGATTATTGGGATCGAAGGCGAAGCGGGCAACAGAGAGGCCGCCGCCGCGGGCCAAGGTCTGTTCGACCGCCTTGGCAAAATCTCGGGCGAAGGCTTCCACGGTGAGTAGGCCGCTGCGTGGATCGATCCAGCCGCCGGCGTCGATCGAGCGCAGCGTGCGGCTCAGCTGTGCTTCCATCGCATGCTGGCGGATTAGTGGCAGTGCATTGGCAGCGACCTTCACCGGCTCGCCGGAGATCAGTTCGAGATTGGGCAGATCGTAACTTTGCGCGAGCTGGTGTGCGGTGACGACGACGGGCAGGCTACGGAAGCGGGTGTCCTCGGCGAGCACCGTCAGGAAGGCATCGGTGACGCGCGCCGTAAAGCCTTCGGCGAGCACGACGCCATCGAGGTCGCGGGTGTTGAGATGCTTGGCGGCGGCTTCGATCGAGAGCGCGCCGATGACGCCGATGCGTTCGCCGAGCGCGACCGACAGCGCAGGATAGGCCGCGCCGCGGCCGATCAGGAGCACGGTGGCATCGCGTGCGGGATCGGCCGCCGGCAACGGGACCGTCGCTTCCGGCAGCCGGCGCAGCACGGTGGCGTGAAGGGTGCGCACACGCAGCGCGGCGCGGAGCCGCGCGATCAGGCGGTCGGGATTGGCGCCGCGTGAGGCGAAGGGCAGGGCGTTGTGCGGCAGCGTGCCCGCGGCATCCATGGCTACGAAGGGAAGGTAGGGTGACTGGCTCGCAATCTTCTTCGCGAGCGGAGCCATGTGCGGCTCGTGTCCGGCATGCATCGCCGCGAGAACGGCGGCCGGCTGCACCTGCTCGACCGCGCGTGCGACGCTGGCCCAGTCGGTGTCGACCACGGGAAAGAGCCGGGCCTCGTCCAGCGCCGCAATGAAGGGCGGCCGTTCGGCATTGGACACAAACAGGATCGGGCCCGCCTGGGACATTGCAAACTCTGATCACGCGACAGATGCCGCACAATCTAGTTTGGCTGCCTTAATGCAGCGTCAACGGAACGGCTGAAACTGATCCTAGACCTGCCCCGAGCGGTCGCGAAAAGCCTCGACCATCAGGGGGTTGAGCCCGAGCTCGCTGAGCGCGTCGCGGGCGCGGGCGTTGTCGTGGGCCCGGCCTGCCAGCCGATGGCCGGAGAGGCGGTCGGGCAGGGCGGTGAGCAGGGCACCCTGACCGAGGCGGCGAGCCCATTCTTGGAGATCGTTGGAGAGGAAGCGGTAGCCGCCGACGGCCATGATGCCGGAGGGCGGCGCGGTGATGCAGATTGCGCCGCTCGGACGGTCGAGCCGCGCGGCATAGCCGGTATCGACATAGTCGCGCGGCGGCTGCGCGACCAGCGTGTCGCCGACCGGCTGCGGCGGCGCGTAGGCTGCGATCGGCACCATCGGCCCGCGCAGGCCGAGCGTGCCCTTCGGGGTCAGCAGGATCTCGCCCGCGATGGAGGAGCCGGACTGCTCGCGCGGGGCGCCGTGCGGCCCCGGCATCACCGCGACAGGCATGCCGTCCTCGCCGCGGCGGGCGCCGAACAGGCCAGCCTCGCCGAACAGATAGACATCCGTCAGCCGCGCATGCGGCGCTATCCAGGCATCGCTTGCGGCGACCTGCTCGGGCGCGCGCCAGAGGCCGATGACGTTGCGCAAGGTCGGCATCCGCGCGGCGAGATCGGAATCGCCGAGGCGTAGCGCGAGCTGGGCAGGCGCGATCAGCACCTCGCATTCGTGCTGGTTGATCTGCTGCTCCAGCACCTCGCTCTCGAAGGGATGATGCAGCGCCAGCGTGCCGCCCGAGAGCAGCCAGACCGCCAGCGAAGAGGCTAGCCCCGCGAACGACATCGGCGCGAACGCCGCCATCACGGTCGCGCCCTGCTTGACGTCGGCCTCGAGCGACATCGCGAGGCCACCGGCGATCAGGCTGAAATGCGGCCGCGGCACCGGGCGAAAACCTTCCGCGGTGACGTCGAAAGAGATCATCGCCGCCTTGCGGCCGTCCTGGATCACGGTGCGCGTGCTGCCGGGCGGGCGGGCCAGCACGTCGTCGAGCGAAGCCATGCCCTCGGGCAGATCGGTGCCGAAGCCGCAGACGTGACGGATCGAGAATGCTTCTGCCGCTGCTTGCATCGCCAGGTCGGCATAGCTGACGCCATCGACCGTGCTCATGGTGACGATGGCGCGCGCCGCGGTGCGGTTGAGCGCGGCGGTCAGTTCCGCATGCCGCCACAGCAGCGGCAGCACGGCGACGACGAGGCCCGCGCGGTGGGCGGCGAGCACCGTCAGCACGAATTCGACCGTGTTGGGCAGCTGGATCGCGATGACGGTATTGGCCGGCAGGCCGGATTCGACGAAATGCGCCGACAGCGCCTCGATCGCCGTATCGGCCTCGGCGTAGCTCATCCGCCGCGGCTGGTGCCCGGTCACGTGCGTCTTGTTGAGGGGATCGAGCAGAGCCGGCGCGTGCGGCTGCCGGGTCAGCGTGCGCTGAAACAGCGTGTCGAGCGTCGGCGATATTGCTGGCTGGTTCACGGCGTCACTTTGCTTGATGAGCTTCCGGCTGCCCCTTCGACCACCAGGTCTCCGGCAGATAGCCGGACAGCGAAGTGGCCTTGGGCCGTTCTATCCGATTCCAGCGCGCGATCCATTGCTCGGATACGTTAAACAAGGGGATTGTGTAGAAGCCCGCGACCAAGGAGCGGTCGAGCGCGCGCACCGCCGAGACGAAATCCGCATGTTCACGGGCCTCCAGCAGAGCGGCTATCATGGCATCGACGGCGGGATCCCTGGCGCCCATGTAGTTGCGGGTCCCCGGATTGTCGGCGGCAGCGCTGCCCCAATAGAAATACTGCTCGTTGCCGGGGGACAGCGACTGGTCCCAGCGGTTCTGGATCATGTCGAACTCGTAAGCGAGTCGGCGCTGATCGAACTGCACGGGATCGACCGAGCGCACGGTCGGCTCGATGCCGGCGCGCTTGAGGTCGCGCTGGAAGGAGAGCGCGATGCGCTCCTGGTCGCGGGTTGTGACCATGATCTCGAAGGTGAAGGGCGCCTTGGTCGCGCGGTTGCGCAGCACGGTTCCGTCGAGATCGTAGCCGGCCTCCGACAACAGTTTCAGCGCGGCGCGCAGTGTCGCGCGGTCGCGACCCGAGCCGTCGGTGACCGGCAGGCGGTAGCTGCCGTCCATGATGTCGGGCGGGATCCCGGCGGCGAAGGGATTCAGCAGCTCACGCTCACGCGCATCCGCAGGCCGGCCGTAGGCCGATAGTTCCGAGCCGGCGAAATAGCCGGCGACGCGCGAATAGAGGCCGAAGAAATAATTGCGGTTGACCAACTCGAAATCGAACAGCAGCGTCAGCGCCTTGCGCACGCGGATGTCGGCGAAGATCGGTCGGCGGGTGTTGAATACCAGGAATTCGGAAGGCTGCGGCACCCCCGGCTTGACGGTATCGCGGATCACTTCACCGCTTCGTGCAGCGGGAAAATCATAGCCGTCGTGCCAGCGCAGCGGCTCGTGCTCGACACGGAAATCATAGAGGCCGCGCTTGAAGGCCTCGAACTGGCCGTTGGCCTCGCGAAAATAGTCGAGCCTGATCTCGTCGAAATTGTAGAACCCGCGATTGATCGGCAAATCACGGCCCCAATAGTCGGGATTGCGGGTCAGCGTCACGCTGGCGCCGGGCCTCACCGCCGTGACGCGATAGGGGCCCGAGCCGATCGGGCCCGTCAGCGTTGTCTCCTCGAAGCTGGCGAGGTCCACCGCATGCTTGGGCAGGATTGGCATCAGGCCGAGGATCAGTGGCAACTCGCGGTCATTGGCGCCAGAGAGGTCGAAGCGGACGGTGAGGGGGTCGGGCGCCTCGGCCTTTGCGACCTTGGCGTAATATTGCCGGTGATTGGGACGGCCGTGGTCGCGCAGGAGCTGCCAGGAGAAGAGCACGTCTTCAGCCAGCACGGGTTTGCCGTCGGAGAAGTGGGCGCGCGGATCGAGGTGGAACGTGACAAAGGTCCTGTCGTCGTTGGTTTCGACGGTCCTGGCGAGCAGGCCATAAAGCGTGAACGGCTCGTCCTGGCCGCGCGCGAGCAGGCTCTCGACCACGTAGCTCCGCACCTGCTGCACGGCCAACCCCTTCACGATGAAAGGATTGAGGCTGTCGAAGGTGCCGAGAACGCCCCACGTCATGCGTCCGCCTTTGGGGGCATCCGGATTGACGTAGGGCATGTGGGTGAAATCGGCAGGTATCGCCGGCTTGCCGTGCATGGCAATGGCATGGGCTTCCTCGGCACACGCGCCGCCTGCCGACAATCCGACGGAGAGGGCCAAAACGAGGGCCGGGGCGAGACGGCAAAGGCGGAGTCCGGGGCCCTCGAAGAGGCGCTGGAACATGAACATCGGCACACGTTGATTCGAGGACCGGCAGGCCTGAATCCTATCACAGGGAATTTCCCCTGGGCGCAGCTGTGGGTGTGGCCAAAGATGGCTGTCGGCATTGATCTTTTCGTCGGCCACGTTAAGAAGGCGGTCAATCGCGCAAGAGCGCCGAGCCCGTCACTTATCCGCCTCAATTGACGGGAAGAGAGCCGCGCCCAAGGCGGCCAGGTTCGGCGCTTCGGAGCGGTTCGGGCACTTCCCGTTCAGAAAGGGTTTTCCGCAATGAATTTCCGTTACTTGGCCGCGTCCGTCCGGCCGCGCGGGCGACTTCTCGCCCTGTTGACGGCGACGGCGTTGGCCGTTCCGTTTGCCGCTGAGGCCCAAGCTCCCGCACCAGCTCCTGGCGCGCCCGCGCCCAAGGCGACTCCGGCCCCGAAAGCGGCGCCGAAGGCTGCCCCCAAGGCTCCGGCGCCGGCGGCCTCACCGCAGGCCCAGCAGGCTCCGGCGCAGGGCGGCCAGCAGCAGGGCGCAGCCCAGCCGGCCGATCAGCAGATCCAGCTGATCTATGCCCCCTGGACCAAGTTCTGCCTGAAGGGCCAGGACGCCAACGCCAAGCAGGTCTGCTTCACCGGCAAGGACGGCCGCATCGAGTCGGGCCAGCCGGTCATCGCCGCCGTGATCATCGAGCCCGAAGGCGAACCCAAGAAGATTCTGCGTGTGACGCTGCCGCTCGGCATGCAGCTCGTGCACGGCACCCGCATCATCGTGGACAGCAACGCGCCGCTGCAGCAGCCCTACGTGATCTGCTTCCAGAACGGCTGCATGTCCGATTACGAGGCCACGCCCGAGCTCATCAACAGCATGAAGAAGGGCCAGAACCTCGTTGTCCAGGCGATCAATGCCAACGGCGCGCCGCTGACCCTGCCGCTGCCGCTCGCCGGCGAATTCCAGAAGGCCTATGACGGTCCGCCGACCGACCCGAAGGTGTTCGAGGAAACCCAGAAGAAGCTTCAGGAAGAGCTTCAGAAGAAGGCGGAGGAGCAGCGCAAGAAGCTCGAGCAGCAGGGCATGCCTCCCGGCACAGCTGCGGCTGGTCAGAAGTAATCGGGACCACATCCCAAACACGAAAAAGGCGCTCGGTTTGAGCGCCTTTTTTGCGGGCCGCTTGCTGGCGGCGAATTTCAGTTCAGCGACGGATTGCGCGGGCGATAGCCGCCGGCTTTGTCCTTGATGAAGATCTCGGCAACCTGTGAATGCCGGACCGGCTCGCCGGAATCGTCGGGCAACAGATTCTGCTCCGAGACATAGGCGACGTATTCCGATTCCGCGTTCTCCGCGAGCAGGTGATAGAACGGCTGGTCCTTGTGGGGCCGCACCTCCTCGGGAATCGAGAGCCACCACTCCTCGGTGTTGTTGAATTCCGGATCGATGTCGAAGATCACGCCCCGGAACGAGAAGATCCGGTGGCGCACGACCTGTCCGATCTGGAATTTGGCGGTCCGCGCTTTAATCATCCCCCGTCGATAGACCAGGATTGTGGCCGATGCTAGTGGCGTCACCGGAATTAACCTTCGCGTCAGGGACGGGTAGCCCCCAAGTCTTCAGAAAACACTTCATCAATGCTCAATATCCTCAATCTGGCTCTGCCTTATTTCGGCTTGATCTTCGTCGGATTCGCGTGCGGCAAGGCCAAGTCCCTGCCGGAATCGGGCCTCGCCTGGATGAACTTCTTCCTGCTTTACGTCTCGCTGCCAGCGCTGCTGTTCGCGATCATGTCGAAGACGCCGTTTGCGGAGCTGAATAATCCACCGTTCCTGATCGCGACCACGCTGGCGACGGTTGCGGCGTTCACGCTCGCGCTGGTCGCCGGCAAGGTTCTCGGCCGGCTGACGCTGCGCGAGGCGACGCTTGCGGGCCTCTCCGGCGGCTACGGCAATATCGGTTATATGGGGCCGGGCCTGGCGCTCGCAGTGCTTGGGCCGAAGGCATCGGCGCCAACCGCGCTGATCTTCTGCTGCGACAGCATCTTCCTGTTCACGATCGTGCCGCTCTTGATCGAGTTGTCCGACCGCGACCATCCCTCGCTCGTCCACGCCTTCGGCGTCGTGCTGAAGCAGATCGTGCTCAACCCGCTGATCATGTCGGCCTGTTTTGGTGCAGCGGTTGCAGCGCTGCATATCGAGCTGCCGGTTGCGCTCGACCGCACCATCACCTTCCTCCAGAACGCAGCTGCGCCGACCGCGCTGTTCGTGCTCGGCGTGACCGTGGCGCTGCGCCCATTCGACCGCGTGCCTTGGGAGGTGCCGGGCGTGATCGCGGTCAAGCTCCTGATCCATCCGCTCACGGCATTCGGCCTGATGCTGGCGTTCGGTCCGTTTGCGCAGCCCTGGGCCGCGACCGCTGTACTGATGGCTTCACTGCCACCGGCCCTGAACGTGTTCGTGATCGCTCGGCAGAACGATGCCTGGATCGAATCCGCCTCCGTTGCGGTACTGCTCGGCACCTTCGCATCGGTGGTCACGCTGACCAGCGTGATGTGGGCGATCCAGAGCGGCCGGCTGGCGCTCCCGTGAGGCGGCTTACCTTCGCCATGTCGGCGCCAGGCCCTCGCGCATCGCAAAGCGACGGAGCGGGCCGATGGCGCCGAGCAGGCGCATGCCAACGGCGCGGACCGGCTGCAGCGGCAGGAAATCGTTGAGCAGGGAGCGGTTGGCGATGTCGATCGCAAAGGTCCGGCTCAAGACGTCCGGACGCCGCGCCCGGTCGTAGCGCTTGAGCACGTCGCTCGCGCCCGGATCCCGGCCCGCTGCGAGGGCCTCGCCCGCGACCCGGGCGATGTCGGCGGCATCGCGCAGGCCGAGATTAAGGCCCTGGGCACCGATCGGGGGAACCACATGGGCCGCTTCTCCGACGAGCGCGATACGGTCACGGCCGAAGGATCTTGGACGCTCGATCGCCAGCGGGAACAGGTTGCGGCCGGGCTCGACCGTCATGCGTCCCAGAATCGAATGCGACTGCTTCTCGATCGCGGCGGACAACTCCTCGTCGCTCAGGCCGCGAAGCCGCTCGGCCTCCGCCGGCGCCGCGACCCAGACGATGCTGGAGCGATCGCCGGGCAGGGGCACGAACACGCAAGGACCGTGCGGCGTGTGGAACTCGGTCGAGACATTGCGATGCGGCCGTGCATGGCAGACGTTGAAGGTCAGTGCGGTTTGCGTCAGCTCGCGCCGCATCACCGCGATGCCGGCAGCCTCGCGGCATAGCGAATGCCGACCATCGGCGCCGACCACGAGCCGGGCCGAGAGGAATTGTGCCGCGGCCGTGCGAATGGCGACCGCGTCGGCTTCGATCAAGACGCTTTCCGCCTCGTCGTCGCAACGGACGAGGTGGGGGAGTTCGGCCGCGCGTTCTTCGAGCGCCAGCATCAGCGAACGATTGTCGATGTTGTAGCCGAACGCGTCGAGACCGATTTCGTGACAGGAGAAGCGGACCTCCGGGGCACGGAAAAGCCGGCCGGTGTCGTCGACGAGGCGCATCACCTCGAGCGCGGCCGCCTTTTCCTTGCAGTGCGACCAGACGCCGAGGCTCTCCAGAAGATCGACGGAGGCCCCCAACAGTGCGGTGGTGCGGTTGTCTGCATAGGGCACGCGGCGCGCCACCAGCGCGGTCCGCGCACCCGCCTGCGCCAACGCGATCGCCGCTGCAAGTCCTGCCGGTCCGCCGCCGATCACGGCGGCGTCATGGAGTGTCGATGCGTCTGTCATGGAAGGACAATTGACACGCCCCGCGGCAAATTCAAGCCCGCTGATTTTGCCTGATTTTATGACGAATTGTGCAACGGCGCGCCGCAATGGCGGATGTGCAAATCGGTCTCATTCTGGTAGCAGAAGCCATGGACAGCCAAGAGGATTCCCTGAAGCCCAGCCCCGCGATCCGCGCCGCGGCGTTCTCGGTCCACATCTTCACCGCGTTCGGTGCGGCGATCGCGCTGCTGGCGATGCTGGAGGCCGTGCGCGAGCACTGGGCAGCGATGTTTCAGTGGCTGGGCGTTGCCCTGATCATCGACGCGATCGACGGTCCGATCGCGCGCCGGCTCGACGTCAAGAAGGTGCAGCCGAACTGGTCGGGTGACGTGCTCGATCTCGTGGTCGACTTCGTCACCTATGTCTTCGTGCCGGCTTACGCGATCGTGGCCAGCGGGCTGTTGCTGCCGGTCGCAGCTCCCTTGCTCGGCGTCGCCATCATCGTCACCAGCGCATTATATTTCGCCGATCTGCGCATGAAGGCGGACGACAATCATTTCCGCGGCTTCCCGGCACTGTGGAATGCGGCGGCGTTCTATTTGTTCCTGCTGCACTGGCCGCCGCTCTGGTCGACGTTGCTGGTCGCCGTGCTCGTGGTGCTGACCTTCGTGCCGTTTCACGTGCTGCATCCGGTCCGCGTCGTGCGGCTGCGCTGGCTGACGATGTCGTTGATCGCTATCTGGGCGCTGCTCGGCCTCTATGTGCTGCAGATGGATTTCCGCGTCGGCACCGGCGTGACAATAGTGCTTTGTGCCATCGCGCTCTGGATCAGCTTCAGCGATGCCCTGATACGACTGGTGAGATCCTTCGCATGATCGATCTCCTCACCAGTCCCGAAGCCTGGGCTGCGCTGCTGACATTGACGGCGCTCGAGATCGTGCTCGGCATCGACAACGTCATCTTCCTGTCGGTGATCGTCTCGCGCATTCCGGAGAAGCAGGCGCATCGCGCCCGCCAGATCGGGCTGGCGCTGGCGCTGCTGTTCCGCATCGTCCTGCTCAGCCTCCTGGTCTGGCTGATCGGGCTGACCGCGCCGGTGTTCGCCGTCAAGGGTTACGACTTCTCCTGGCGCGATCTCATCCTGATCGCCGGCGGCCTGTTCCTGATCGCCAAGGCGACGCACGAGATTCACGGCGAGGTCGAAGCCGATGACGGCGAGGGCGACGAGAAGTCCGCCGGCAACGCCTTCTTCTGGGTGATCGTCCAGATCGTGATCATCGATGTCGTGTTCTCGCTGGACTCGATCATCACCGCGATCGGCATGGCGCAGGACATCGAGATCATGATCGCGGCCGTCGTGATCGCCTGCCTGATCATGTACATTTCGTCGGGGCCGGTGTCGCGATTCGTCGCGGAGCATCCGACCACCAAGATGCTGGCGCTGGCATTCCTGGTGCTGATCGGCGTCGCGCTGGTCGCGGACGGATTCCAATTCCACATTCCGCGCGGCTACATCTATTTTGCGATTGCGTTCTCGGCGGCGGTCGAATTCTTCAACGTGCTGGCCAAGCGCAACCGCAGGAAAGCCGGCACGCCGTCCGTCTAGCCGTTCCTAACTGGGTCGAGTTGACAAGGCGGGCGCGATGCCGTTCGCTGAGCCGCGAGAAGAGGAGGTCAGGTGATGACCAAAGCCGTCCGTGTGCACAAGGTCGGAGGCCCCGAAGCCCTGGTCTATGAGAGCGTCGACGTGCCGGCGCCCGGGCCCGGCGAGGTGCGCATCCGCCAGCACGCGGTCGGCCTGAACTTCATCGACGTCTATTACCGTACCGGCCTCTACAAGGCGCCGGGATTGCCTTTCATCGCCGGCAACGAGGCCTCGGGTGAGGTCGTCGCGGTGGGACCGGGCGTCACCAATTTCCATCCCGGCGACCGCGTGGCCTATTATCACAATCTCGGCGCCTATACCGGCGAGCGCAACATCCCCTGGGAGAAGCTGGTCAAGCTGCCCGACCACATCACCCACGAGCAGGGCGCCGTGCTGATGCTGAAGGGGCTCACGGTCTGGTATCTCCTGCACAAGACCTTCAAGGTCGAGCCGCATCATCGCGTGCTGATCCACGCAGCCGCCGGCGGCATCGGCTTGCTTGCCTGCCAATGGGCGAGGGCGCTCGGGGCCCACGTCATCGGCACGGTGGGTTCGCGCGAGAAGGCCGAGCTTGCGGAGGCCAATGGCTGCGACCACGTTATCCTCTACAACGAGGAAGACTTCGTCGCGCGCGTCAAGCAGATCAGCCGCAACGAGGGTTGCGACGTGGTCTATGACGGCGTCGGCAAAGCGACCTTCCCGGGCTCGCTGTCCTGCCTGAAGCCGCGCGGCATGTTCGTCTCGTTCGGCAATGCCTCCGGTCCCGTGCCGCCGTTCTCGATCGCCGAGCTCAACAATCACGGCTCGCTGTTTGCGACGCGGCCGAAGCTCAACGACTATGTCGGCAAGCGCTCGGAATTACTGGAAGGCGCCGACACGCTGTTCGCCGCCGTCATCAATGGCAAGCTGCACGTGCCGATCAACCACGCCTACGCGCTCAAGGACGCCGCGAAGGCGCATATCGAGCTGGAAAGCCGCAGGACGACGGGCGCGTCGATCTTGAAGCCGTAGTTTCTTCCGTCATCACCTGCTCCGGGGTCCCGGACAAGCTGCAGCGCGCAAGCGCTGCGGCGTAGATGCGCACCATGCAGAGAGATGGGGCCCCGGCTCTGCAGCGCATCGCCGAAGGGGCGCTGCGCTGCGTCCGGGGCACGAGACGTGTCTTACGCCACCCGCCGTGCCGCGCCGGCCTTGGTCAGAATCGCGTCGAGACAATCGATCATCTCGGCGATCTCAGCCCGCGTGACGTTCAGCGCCGGCATGAAGCGCAGCGTGTCGACCTGCGGCGCGTTCAGGAGCACGCCGGCCTCGAACGCCTGCGCGACGATCCCCGGCGCGATCGGCAGCTTGAGGTCGAGCGCCAGCAGCAAGCCTCGGCCCCGCACGCCGCCAAGCCCGTGCCGGGCCGAGACTTTCTGCAGCTCGCTTTCGAGCAGCAGCCCGGTCTCGATGACCGACTTCAAAAAGTTCGGCTTGCTGACCGCTTCCAGCACCGCAAGCCCCGCCGCGCACATGATCGGGTTGCCATTGAACGTGCCGCCCTGATCGCCATGCGCGAAGCAGGAGGCGCGTTCGGCCGCAAGCAGGGCGGCGAGCGGCACGCCGCCGCCGATACCTTTGCCGAGCGTCATGATGTCGGGCGAGATCCCGGTGTGCTCGTGGTGGAAAAGTTTTCCGGTCCGGCCCATGCCGGTCTGGATCTCGTCGAAGATCAGCAGAAGACCGTGCGACTCGGTGAGCGCGCGCAGCTCTTGCAGGAACTGATCACTCGCCGGCCACACGCCGGACTCGCCCTGGATCGGCTCGAGCATCACAGCGACGGTGTTGTCGTTGATCAGCTTCTCGACGGAGGCAATGTCGTTGAGCTTGGCCTTCTTGAAGCCAGCGACTTTTGGCTCGAACAGCGGCTCGAACGCCTTCTTGCCCGAGGCCGACATCGTCGCCAGCGTCCTTCCGTGGAAGCTGCCTTCGAAGCTGATGATCTCGAACGCACCGCCCTTGTGGAGGCTGCCGTATTTTCGCGCCAGCTTGATGGCGCCCTCGTTGGCTTCCGCGCCTGAATTGGCGAAGAACACCTGGTCGAAAGCGCTGCCTTCGACCAGAGCCTGGGCGAGCCTGAGGCTCGGCTCATTGTAGAAGGCCGGGCTGGGCGTCAGCAGCCGCTTGGCCTGCGCGGCGAGCGCATCGACGATCGCAGGCGGCGAATGGCCGAGGCAGTTCACGGCCCAGCCCTGCACGAAATCGAGATAGCGCTTGCGGCTGTCGTCCCAGAGATAGGAGCCGGCGCCCCGGACGAACACGGCCTTGGGTCGTGCCGTGATGTCCATCAGCGCGTCATACGGATGGGTGGCGGTGGTCATGTCGAACTCCTCTGGAGGCGGATGGAAAAGACGCGCGAAAGCAAGAAGGCCGCACTTTGCGGGTGCGGCCTTCTCGAAAACTCTGCTGAATTCAGGCGATCAGCGGCGTCGTCGGACATGGCGCAACCCATCATCGTCGCGGGTGCGACGACGGAAAGCTGCGCGGCGGTGGGTCCGAGAGTTGATCATGGGGCGCGTCCGTACAGCCGAACGGCTGGACTTGTCAAGCAGACGTTCTAAAAAAACACGCGCCTGGCGTGTATCGGTCAGGTACGAAGCGCGGCTTCCTCGCTGCTTCCGGACGCAGGTCAAGTTTTGACGAGCCGTCAGAATCCCGCGACGCTGCCGTACAGATCGTATGCGTCGGCGCGCTCGATCTTGGCGGTGACGATCTCGCCGACGCGCAAGGGGCGGCGGCTGGAGAGATAGACGGCGCCGTCGATCTCGGGCGCATCCGCCTTGGAGCGGCCCTTTGCCACCGTCGGGCCGACCTCGTCGATGATGATCTGCTGGCGTGTGCCGACCTTGCGCTTCAGCCGCCGTGCCGAGATCTTCTGTTGGCGGGCCATCAGCGCATTGTAGCGCTCCTGCTTGATCTCTTCCGGGACCGGGTTCTCGATCGCATTCGACGTGGCGCCCGCGACCGGCTCGTATTTGAAGCAGCCGACGCGGTCGATCTCCGCTTCATCCAGCCAGTCGAGCAGATAGGCGAAGTCGGCATCGGTCTCGCCGGGGAAGCCGACGATGAAGGTGGAGCGCAAGGCGAGATCGGGACATTCCTCACGCCAGCGCTTGATGCGCGCCAGCGTCTTGTCCTGCGCCGCCGGGCGCTTCATCGCCTTCAGCACCTCGGGGCTCGCGTGCTGGAACGGGATGTCGAGATAGGGCAGCACCTTGCCCTCGTTCATCAGCGCGATGACATCATCGACATGCGGGTAGGGGTAGACATATTGCAGCCGGACCCATGCTCCGAGCTCGCCGAGCTCGCGCGCGAGATCGAGGAATTTGGCACGGACCTGGCGATCCTTCCACGGGCTCTCGGCGTATTTGAGATCGATGCCGTAAGCGGACGTGTCCTGCGAGATCACCAGCAGCTCCTTGACGCCGGCGCCGACCAGGCGCTCGGCCTCGCGCAGCACGTCGTTGGCGGGGCGCGAGACGAGATCGCCGCGCAGCTTCGGGATGATGCAGAAGGTGCAGCGGTTGTTGCAGCCTTCGGAGATCTTCAAATAGGCATAGTGCCGCGGCGTCAGCTTGATGCCTTGTGGCGGCACCAGGTCGAGATGCGGATTATGGGCCGGCGGCAGCGCGCGATGCACGGCGTCGAGCACGCTCTCATATTGCTGCGGGCCGGTGATGGAGAGCACGCCCGGATAGGCCTGCTCGATCTGCTCGGGTTCCGCGCCCATGCAGCCTGTTACGATCACCTTGCCGTTCTCGGCCATGGCCTCGCCGATCGCCGAGAGCGATTCCTGCTTGGCGCTGTCGAGGAATCCGCAGGTGTTGACGATGACGATGTCGGCCCCGTCATGCTTGCGGGCGAGCTCGTAACCCTCGGCGCGCAGGCGCGTGATGATGCGCTCGGAATCCACCAATGCCTTGGGACACCCGAGCGACACGAAGCTGACCTTGGGCGCAGCCGTCTGATCCATATCTGAACTGCCTGATTGACCGGCCTGAGCTAGTCCCAATTGCCCACAATTACAACCCTTTGCAGGGCGTTCCGGCGTGCTATGGATGAATCACTGGTGGTGAGTGAGCTATGAGCGCCGAACAGTCGCCCAAAATCGTGATCGTCGATGAAAGCCCGATCCGGGCTGCGATCCTGGAGGAAGGATTGCGGGAGGCCGGATTCACGCAGGTCGTCCATATCCGCGAGATGCAGAGCCTGCTTGCCCGTATTTATGCGGTCGACCCCGACATCATCCTGATCGATCTGGAGAACCCCAGTCGCGACGTGCTGGAGGCGATGTTCCAGGTCAGCCGCGCCGTGAAGCGGCCGATCGCGATGTTCGTCGACCAGAGCGATTCCGCCTCGATCCAAGCCTCGGTCGAGGCGGGGGTATCCGCCTACATCGTCGACGGGCTGAAGAAGGAGCGCATCAAGCCGATCCTCGACCTCTGCGTGTCTCGCTTCAACGCTTTCGCCAAGCTCCAGGAGGAGCTGGAACGCACCAAGTCGCAGCTCGAGGACCGCAAGATCATCGAACGCGCCAAGGGCATCCTGATGAAGGTGAAGGGCCTCACCGAAGACGAAGCCTATGTGCTGCTGCGCTCCACCGCGATGCGCGAGAAGAAGAAAATCGGCGAGATCGCGCAGTCGATCATCACCGCGTCGGAGATGTTGAAATGACCGCGCCCCTTCGCATCGGGTTCATTCCGCTGGTTGATGCCGCCGCCCTGATCGTCGCCGTCGACAAGGGCTTTGCCGCTGCCGAAGGGCTCGAGGTCGAGCTGGTGCGCGAGGTGTCCTGGTCCAACGTCCGCGACAAGCTCAATATCGGCCTGTTCGACGCCGCGCATCTGCTCGCGCCCGTCGCGATCGCGTCCTCGCTCGGGCTCGGCCACGTCAAGGTGCCGATCGCCGCGCCCTTCAATCTCGGCATCAACGGCAACGCGATCACGGTGTCGCCGGCGCTCCACGCCGCGCTGATGGAGGAGATCGACGGCGACCGCTTCGATCCGCTTGTCACCGCCAAGGCGCTGGCGAAGGTGGTCGCCAAGCGCCGCAAGGCCGGGGCCGATCCACTGACCTTCGGCATGACCTTCCCGTTCTCGACCCACAATTACCAATTGCGGTTCTGGATGGCGGCGGCCGGCGTCGATCCCGATGAGGACGTGCGCCTTGTCGTGCTGCCGCCGCCCTACATGGTCGACAGTCTCAAGAGCGGGCACGTCGACGCATTCTGCGTCGGTGCGCCCTGGAACTCGATCGCGGTCGATCTCGGCATCGGCCATATCCTGCATTTCGTCTCCGACATTTTGGTGCGCGCGGCGGAGAAGGTCCTGGCCGTCCGCCAGGTCTGGGCCGACAAGAATCCGGACGTGGTCGCCAGCCTCGTGCGCGCGGCGGTGAAGGCGGCCGAGTTCATCGAGCATCCGGAAAACCGGATCGAAGCGGCGCGGATACTGGCGCAACCCGAGCGGATCGGCGTCGATGCCGAAGTCATCCAGCGCACCCTCACGGGACGTCTGAAGATTTCGCCGGACGGGACGTTCCGCGAGAGCGGCCGCTATCTGCTGGTTGGGCGCGAGGAGGCTGGGCGCCCCGATCCGGTTCAGGCCGCCTGGCTCTATGCGCAAATGGTACGTTGGGGGCAGGCGGCGTTGAGCCCGGACGGCGCCAAGACGGCGATGGCGGTGTTCAGGTCCGACCTTTACGATGCCGCCCTCGGCCGCCGCCCGCCCGACGAAGCCCCGGCGGCATTTGGGGCCTTCGCCGGGCCGGCGTTCGATGCTGACAACATCCTGCAACATCTAGAGGCCTTCGACGTGGGGCGTTGGAAGGCCTGATCGTCTCTGCATAATTTTAAGGCAATCCATCTCATCGACTAAATTTCGAGCTGACTGCTCGAATTTCATGAGGTGATCCGCGACCGGAATGTTCCGGAGCTGCTGCTAAGTGATTGAATTCTCAATTTTTCTTATTTCGTCGAAGCTGGCACGCAACTTGAATGTTGCACTGCGGCCAGCTTGTCACAGGTGCCTGCTGAGCCGAAACCCGCAGCAACGAAGCTGATCGGACCGCTGGGTCACGAGGCCGGCTCTTGGAGCCAGCCGAGATACCTCGCGGGTCGTGCCAATTTCCGTCGATACCACCTCGGTGGCCGCAGGAGCTTCGTTACCGACCATGAAAATCGATACGCTCGCAGTCGACTTTACCGACGAGCAGAAACGCTATCTCGAAGGCTTCACGACCGGTCTGCAGATCAGCCGCGTCGGTCGCGGTCTCGGCGGCGGCGCCGCCAAGGCGAGCGCCGAGCCCACCGGTCCCGATGCCGTGCACATCAAGGCGCAGGACAAGGTGATCGCGTCGGGCAAGAAGCTCGCCGACCAGGAGAAGTTCAAGCGCGAGGAGCATCCTTTCGATGCTTATTCGCGCTTGCGTCAGCAGGCGCTCGACAACGCGCCGCCGAGCCCGGCGGACAATTTCCGCTGGCGCTATTACGGCATCTTCTATGTCGCGCCGACGCAGGATTCCTACATGAGCCGCCTGCGGATTCCCAACGGCATCATGAAGCACTGGCAGCTGTCCGGCCTTGCCGATCTCGCCGACGAACTCTGCGGCCCCTACAGCCACGTCACCACGCGCGCGAATCTCCAGCTTCGTGAGATTCCGCCGAAGAACGCCGTGAAGCTGATCGAGGGCATCCAGGACCTCGGCCTGTGCTCGCGCGGCTCCGGCGCCGACAACATCCGCAACGTGACGGGAACGCCGACGGCGGGCATCGATCCGCAGGAGCTGATCGACACGCAGCCTTATGCGCGCGAGTGGCACTATCACATCCTCAATGACCGCTCGCTCTACGGCTTGCCGCGCAAGTTCAACGTCGCCTTCGATGGTGCCGGCAGGATCGCGGTACTCGAGGAGACCAATGACATCGCATTCACCGCGTACGAGGTGAAGGACGGTTTCGGCGTCGAGCCCGGAGTCTGGTTCCGTCTCGGTCTCGGCGGCATCACCGGCCACAAGGATTTCGCCAAATATTCCGGCATCATCGTCAAGCCGGAGCAGGCGACCGCGGTCGCCGACGCAATCGTGCGCGTGTTCATCGACCATGGTGACCGCACCAACCGCAACAAGGCGCGTCTGAAATACGTGCTCGACAGCATGGGCCATGACGGCTTCCTCAAGCTGGTCGAGGAGCGATTGAAGACACCGTTCACGCGCGTGCCCGGAGAGGCCTTTGCGCCTCGGCCGGCCGCGGACCGCATGGCGCATGTCGGCGTGCACAAGCAGAAGCAGGACGGTCTCAACTGGATCGGCGTGTCGCTGACACTCGGCAAGCTCACCTGCGATCAGATGCGCGGCCTTGCCAAGATCGCACGGGATCTCGGCGACGGCGAGATCCGCCTCACGGTCTGGCAGAACCTTCTGATCTCGGGCGTGCGCAACGAGAATGTCGAGCTTGCCATCGCGGCGATCAAGCAGATCGGGCTCGCGGTCGAGGCCTCGCATATCCGCGCCGGCCTGATCGCCTGCACCGGCAATGCGGGCTGCCGCTTCGCCGCGGCGAACACCAAGCGCCATGCCGAAGAGATCGGTGACTGGTGCGAGCCGCGCGTTCCGATGGACAAGCCGGTCAACATCCATGTCACCGGCTGTCACCATTCCTGCGCGCAGCACTACATCAGCGACATCGGTCTGATCGGGGCGCGCGTGCCTGTCAACGAGGAGGACACGGTCGAGGGCTATCACCTTTTCACCGGCGGCGGGTTCGGCCCTGACGCGGACGTCGGGCAGGAGGTCTATCACGACCTCAAGGCCGAGGATGCGCCGAAGACGGTCGAAGGACTGCTCAAGGCCTATATCGCCCATCGTTCGTCTCCCGATGAAACCTTCCTGTCCTTTGCGCGCCGCCATGACGGCGAAACGCTGCGCAAGCTCGCCGATGCACAGGTGTCCGCATGAACCAGATCACGCCTCCGCCGAAACTCGACATCATTCCCGCCAGCGCACCGTTCTCCGATGCGCAGCGTTCCTGGCTGAACGGCTTCTTTGCCGGACTGTTGTCGCCTGACGCCGCCGCGCCGCTGTCGGCGGAGCAGGGCGCCGCCGTCATGCAAGGCGCCGCCGGCGACGGCGACGACGGCGAAGCGCCGTGGCACGACCAGACCTTGCCGATTGCCGAGCGGATGAAACTCGCCGAGGGCCGTCCCCTGCGCCGCAAAATGATGGCGGCGATGGCGCAGCAGGATTGCGGCCAGTGCGGCTACAATTGCCACGATTATTCCGAGGCCATCGCGAGCCGCAGCGAAGCACGGCTCAACCTCTGCGTTCCCGGCGGCAAGGAAACCGCGCGAATGCTGAAGTCGCTGTACGAGGAGCTCGACAAGGCCCCGGCGGCCAAAGCGGCGGACAAGCCGGACACGGCCGCGCCAGCGGTGACCGTGACCATCGCAGAGCCGGGCCGCTCGCGCGACAACCCCGTGACCGCGACTTTCCTGTCGCGCCGTCTTCTCAACAAGGGAAAGTCGGAGAAGGAGACCTACCACATCGAGTTCGATCTCTCCGAGAGCAGGCTCGACTACGTCGTCGGCGACAGTTTTGGTGTGTTCGCGCGCAACGATGTCGGCCTCGTCGACCAGATCATCGCGCTGCTCGGCGCCTCCCACACCACCAAGGTCAACGGCAAGACGTTGCGCGAGGTGCTGATCGAGGACGTCTCGCTGTCGCCGGCGCCGGACACGCTGTTCGAGCTGATCTCCTTCATCACCGGCGGTGCGGCGCGCGAGAAGGCGCGGGCGCTGGCGCAGGGCGAGGATCCCGATGGCGATGCGGCGACGCTCGACGTCATGGCCGCGCTCCAGAAGTTTTCGGGCACGCGGCCGCATCCGGAGGCCTTCGTCGAGGCGCTGGAGCCGCTTCAGCCGCGGCTCTATTCGATCTCGTCCTCGCACAACGCGACGCCCGGAAAGCTATCGCTGACGGTCGATTCGGTGCGCTACGTTGTCGGCAAGCGCAAGCGCCTCGGCGTCGCCTCGACCTTCCTCGGCGAGCGTATCAACGAGGGCGAGAAGCTCAATGTCTATGTGCAGAAGGCACACGCCTTCGGCCTGCCGCAGGACCCGAAGACGCCAATCATCATGGTCGGCCCCGGCACCGGCATCGCGCCGTTCCGCGCCTTCCTGCTCGACCGCAAGGCTACCGGCGCGCCCGGCAAGAACTGGCTGTTCTTCGGGCACCAGCGCAGCGATTGCGACTTCTTCTACCAGGAGGAGCTCAACGCGATGAAGACCTCGGGTCTGCTCACGCGACTGTCGCTGGCCTGGTCGCGCGACGGTGAGAAGAAGTTTTACGTGCAGGACCGCATGCGCGAGGTCGGCCGTGAGGTGTGGACGTGGCTTGCCGAAGGCGCGCATCTCTACATCTGCGGCGATGCCAAGCGCATGGCCAAGGACGTCGAGCGCGCGCTGGTCGACATCGTCGCCCAGTTCGGCGCACGTTCGACCGACGAAGCCGTCAGTTTCGTCGCCGAGCTCAAGAAGACCGGCCGATTCCAGGCTGACGTTTATTAAAACGCGAGAACATCGGGATGAGTCGTCCGGTTGATCGGACGGCCTTCCCAGGGTTTGGCCTGGCCATCATCCCTTGCGAGCCGGTTCCGGCTGCCTCGGAATTTAACGAATGAGATTCTCGGAACCTTCGCTTGCGGAGAATATGCATCTGCAATGAGCCTCCTATGAAGAAGCTCATCGCTTTTTCTGTCGACGTCTTGCCGGCACCCCCGGTTGATCCATCATAATCCCGCAAATGGGGCACTGGAGATCGACCATGCGCGAATTATCGGCCGAGGCCAGACTGCACTTCTACGCGCGCTCGCTCTCGCGTCGGACCGGGACGAGCATGCATCATGTCGCGCTCTATAGCGCGTTCGCCGTCATCGCGGCGATCGTGTTCGGCACGTTGTCGGTGCATCCGTTCTGATCACGCCCCGCGCTTGAACGGCGCGACCTCGATCCCCGCATTCTTCAACGCCTGACGCACACCGCGCGCGATCTCGACGGCGCCAGGCGTATCGCCGTGGATGCAGACCGTGTCCGTGCGCATCTTGATCACCTTGCCGGTGACAGAGACCACCGCGCCGTCCTGCACCATGCGCACGACGCGATCGGCGATCGCCGTGGCATCGTGCAGCACCGCGCCGGGTTTCTTGCGCGAGACAAGATTGCCGTCGTCCTCATAGGCGCGGTCGGCGAACACCTCGTGCACCATCGGCAGATTGGCCGCTTCGCCGGCCTTCACCAGCTTCGAGTTCGCGAGCACGACGAAGATCAGGCTGGGATCGACCGCCTTGATGCCGGCGGCGATCGCCTTCGCCGTCATGTCGTCCTCGCAGGCGACGTTGGAAAGCGCGCCATGCGCCTTCACATGCGTCACCTTGTACCCGGCTGCGGTCGCGATCGCCTGCAACGCGCCGATCTGGTAGGCGACGAGGTTCTCGATCTCGGATGCCTTCAGCCCCGCGATCGGATGCCGGCCAAAGCCGTGCAGATCGCGGTAGCCGGGATGCGCGCCGACCGAGACGCCGCGCGCTTTCGCGAGCTCCACCGTGCGGCGCATGATGTCAGGGTCGCCGGCGTGGAAGCCGCAGGCGACGTTGACCGAGCTTGCCAGCTCGATCATCGCCGCGTCATTGCCCATCTCCCACGCGCCAAAACCTTCGCCGAGGTCGCAATTGAGATCGACTGTCTTCATGGGTGCTCTCCGCCTCTGGTCTTGTTGCCGTTCACGGTTCCGCGGCGACCTGCCACGTCCCGGCATCGACGGCGCTCACGGCATAGCCCGCAACGTTAGCATCGCTGAGCGCCTCGATGTTGAGCGAGGTGGTGTCGGCAGGGCGCAGGCGATCGGGCAGGCTGCGGATCAGTTGCGCGAACTTGCGCGCCTCGTCCTGCGCCTCGGCCATGCTGACCGCCTTGAAACGGAACGCGGTTCCCGCCGAAGTCTGCGCGAGCCGGCCGACATCGGCCGTGATGACGGTTGCGATCTTCGGATAACCGCCCGAGGTGCCGCGATCCATCATCAGCACGATTGGCGCGCCATTGCCGGGCACCTGGATGCTGCCATTGACGGTGCCGTCGGAGACGATGTTGTGGCCGTGCAGATGCTTGATGGCGGGGCCCTCGAGGCGGTAGCCCATCCGATCGGAGGTTGCCGAGATCTTCCACTCGCTGTCTAGGAACAGCGCCTTGTTGGCGTCGTCGAATTCGTCGTCCTGCGGGCCCAGCAGAACACGGATCGGGCCGCTCACGGGCTTCGGCAACTCGATCCGCAGCTCGCTCGCGCCGCTTGCGGCATCAATGTTGAATTCGTCGCCGGCCTGGAGCGGGCGCGGGTAGGGGCTGCCGAGGCCCGCGCGCGCATTCACGGCGAGGCTGCCGAACACCGGCTCGCCCTTGATGGCGCCCTCGATCGCGAGATAGGTGAAGGCGCCGCCGCGGGCAAAGCCCAGCGTCAGAGTCTCGCCATCCTTCAAGATCACCGATGTGTCCATGGCGATCGGATTTCCGGCGACGTCCGCATTGCGCGGCGCGCCCGATATCGCGATGCGCACGGCGCCATCACGTGCGGTGAAGGAGGCGCCGAACGGGCCGATCTCGACGGCGGCCGCAAACGGCCCGTTGCCGACAAGCGTGTTCGCCGCAGCAAGCGACAGCCGGTCCATCGCCCCGCTCACCGTCAGTCCATAGCGCTGCGCGCCGTGGCGGCCGCCATCCTGAACGGAGCTTGCGGGCCCGATGCTGGTGACGACGAGCCGGCTCATGCGACCACCTGGTCGGCGACGATTTCGCCGGCTTCAGCAGCGCGGTCCAATTCTTCGAACGTCTTGTGGTCGATGGCGTAAAACGTCACGCGATCACCGGGTTCGGTGAGGAAGGTCGGATTGCGGTGGAGCTGATAGGTCCGCACCGGCGTGCGGCCCAGAAGGTGCCAGCCGCTCGGGGCGGCCAGGCATTGGATTCCGGCCTGGACGCCGCCGATCGAGATCGTGCCGGCGGGCGTCAGCACGCGCGGATTCTGTCGCCGCGACATGTGGAGAAATTTATCCAGCCCGCTGAGATAGGACCAGCCCGGCGTAAAGCCGATCATGGCGACCTTGTAGTCGCCGGCGACGTGACGGGCGACGATGTCGTCGGGGGTGGTGTTGAGCGCCTTGGCGACATCCTCGAGGTCGATGCCGTGCTCGCCGCCATAGGCGACGGGAATGCGCCAGCGGCGAGCCTTGGTTGCCGGAGGCAGCTTCTGGCTCGCGAGCGCGAGCAGCTTCTCGCCGAGCGCGTCGAAACCGATCTTGCCGGGATCGTAGTGCACCAGCAGCGAGCGATAAGTCGGCACGGCCTCAGTGATGCCGTCGATCGGGCTTGCGACAAGCGCCTTGTCGAGCGCCAGCACGCGCTGGTTGGCATCATCGTCGATGGTGCGGCTGAACTCGACCGTGACGGCGCTGTCGCCACTGGGCAAAAGGCGGGGCGGGGGAAGCGTCGAGGCCATGAGCTGTCGAAATCGGACTTCTGAAGAATGCGGTCCCCAGCGTTCGAGTTCCGCTTCGTCCTGCTTCGCGTAAATGCGCCCGCAAGTCCAATAAATTAATGCAAGGGGACACGATAAAGCCTTGTTATCGCGTCGCATAATAGCCCGGCGGCCCTGCGTTATTGCTAGCCTCTTGGCCCTTGACGCAAGGCGCCCGGCTCGCAAGATGCGCGCGTTCTTTCCCGCCCATCCGGAGCTCGTCTGTTTCCATGTCGCTGTCCCCCGAAGCCCGCAAAACCCTCGTCGGCATCACCACCGCCACCATCACCACGGTCCTGCTGAAGAAGGGCCTGCGCAATGTGTGGATGCGCGGCGCGCGTCCGTTGCGACCGGGCCTGCCGCGCCTGGTGGGTCCGGCCTTCACCCTGCGCTTCGTGCCTGCGCGCGAGGATCTGGCGACGCCGGAATCCTGGTCATCGCCGATCTCGACCCGCACCGCGATCGAGGCAATGCCCGAAGGCTGCATCGCCGTGGTCGATGCCATGGGCATCACCGATGCCGGCATCTTCGGCGACATCCTCTGCGCGCGCATGGTCAAGCGCGGCGTGACCGCGCTCGTCACCGACGGCGTGGTGCGTGACGTCGAGGGCGTGCTTGGCACCAATCTTCCGGTCTGGTGCGACGGCTATGCCGCGCCGCCGTCGGTTGCGGGCCTCACCTTCGTCGGCTGGGGCGAGCCGATCGGCTGCGGCGGCGTCGCGGTGTTTCCCAACGACATCGTGGTCGCCGACCAGGACGGCTGCGTGCTGATCCCGCAGGCGATGCTCGATCACGTGCTCAACGAGGGTGTCGAGCAGGAGCGGATGGAAGCCTGGATCGTCAACGAGGTGAACAACGGCGCCATGCTGCCTGGCCTCTATCCCATGAATGCCGAAACCAAGGCGCGCTACGCCGCCAGCAAGAAGTAACCGGGAAGGAACGAGGTAATCCCCATGGAGATCACTATTGCAGGCACGCGGCCGACCCGCCGTGCGCCGAAGGAAAACTTCACCGGCACCGTGTGGCAGGACCCGGTCATCATGGCGCCCGCGCCGGCACGGCTGAACTGCTCGCGCGTTGCGTTCGAGCCGGGCGCGCGCACCAACTGGCACCATCATCCGCTCGGCCAGACGCTCTACGTCATCTCCGGCGTCGGGCGCGTGCAGTCCAAGGGCGGCCCGATCCGCGAGATCCGCCCGGGCGACACCGTCTGGATTCCGCCGGGCGAATTGCACTGGCACGGCGCATCGCCGACCAACGGCATGTGCCACATCGCCATGCAGGAAGCGCTCGATGGCGTCTATTCGACCTGGCTGGAGCCGGTCACCGACGCCGAATATGGGGCAGCGGTCGGCTAAGGCGCTCGCGTGCGGGGCAAGGTGTATCGCCCCAGGGCGATGCATCGCCGATCCCGAGACCGGAAATTTGGGACTACCCGAGCGCTGGGTTCCGGCTCTGCGCAGAGACGCCGTAGCGCGTTTACGGGCGTCCTGGCTGCTTGTCCCCGCGGCACCATCACATTCTTTCCGCCGTCCACGTCCCCCTGCACATGGCGCCACGCCAGGTGCCGGAGCCGGAAGTGCCGGTGAGCCGGCCGAAACCGACGGCGCGCTTGATGCCGGTGCTCAGCGTGACGTTGATGTTGCCGGCATCGGCGACGCGGCCCGACGCCGTCACCGCGGCGCTGCTCGATGCGATGTGACCATTGTTGATTCCGATCGAGACGGTCGCGCCGTCGCCGCAGGCCTGGATCGAGGAGGCGATGCGGACATTCCATGCACCGTCGAAGGCGGAGCCCGCAGCATCGGCCTGCGCGAGCGGGAAGGCGATAGTGACAATGGTGGCGAAGAGAGCCTTGCGAAAGCCGTTCATGACACGCCCCTGTGTTTGACCGTTCGGGGATCGTGACATGGACCGGGAACCGGCGATGTGAGGGCTGTCACGTGTGCAGGAGGTTGAGTGAGGTTGCTCACCTCGCAACAGAAGGGCGCGTAAAAACAAAGGGACCCGCATCGGGGCCCCCTTGCATTGGTCAGAACGATCAGTCCGATCTCAGTTCACCCGCGTCCAGGTCTGGCCGCCGCAGAACATGCCGCCGAAGGCGCAGCCCTGCACGCGCAACCGGTCGGTGCCCTTCATCGCGATCGTCGAGTCGTAGGTCGAGCCGGAATTGGGGTCGAGGATGCGGCCTGACCATTTCTGGTCCTTGCCGGGCTTCATGTTGATCAGGACCTGCTCGCCGTTCTGGTTCGATTTCGAATCGACCGAATAGCCGCAGAGATTGGTGCCGCATTGCTCGATGCGGACCTTGCCTTCCTTCTCCTCCGTGAGCCAAACGCCGAGCGGCGAATTCAGATCGCGCGTGGGCGCGGCTGCCGGAGCAGGCGTGGCTGCAGCCGCCTGAACGGGAGCGGGGGCAGGCGCCGGCGCGGGTGGCGGAGGCGGCGCCGGTGGTGCGGCAGCCACGGTCGGGGCGGGCGGTGGCGTCACAGCGGGCGCCGCCTGCTGCTCGACGGGAGCAGCGGCCGAAGGCGGCGCAGGGGGCGGCGCCACGGCCGTGTCGGCGGGCGTGTTGTTGGCGGTGGCCGGTGACGGAGCGGGTGGTTGCGGCGCTGCGGGCGGCGCTGCTGCGGCGGCGGGTGCAGGCGCCTGCACGGCCGCGGGCGGCGCGGCGGCGGGAGCGGGGGCAGGTGCCGGAGCAGCAGCCGGCGCTTGCGGATCCACCGTGGCCTGCTGCGGCGCCTGCTCGTTCTTCTTGGCCTTCTTGGCCTTGCCCTGGCCGGTGTTGTCGTACAAGCCGGGGATCTGCACCGTGCCGCGGTCGGGATCGATGCGGATGGTGCGCCCGCCATATTCGAAAGTGTATTGTGCCTGAGCAGCCGTGCTCGCCAACAGGAATGCGGCCGTAGCCAACAGCTTCCTCATTTCGCATCTCCTGAACAGATGGTCCCCGGACTGACGCATACGCTCCGGTTCGATCGCAAAAAGTGATCTAGATCACTTTCATCCGTATGAGTCGTGCTGCAATGCGTTCGGGTTCAATACGCCCGGAACCCGTCCACAGTTTGGCCGAAGCGAGCGACAGGGCGACGCAGCCTAGTTGAACCAGGCGGCATAGATCTTCTTGTAGCTGCCGTCTTCCATCGAGATGTGCAGCCATTGGTCGACGAAGGCTTTCAACGCGACATCGCGCTGCAGCCAATAGGCCTTCTCCGAAAAATCGAACGGCTTTTCAGGGTGCACCGCGCAGAGCACGCCGGCATGCTGCTTCTGCTGGTATCGCGTCTCGGAGGCGTCGGTCATCATCAGATCGGCGTTGCCCTTGGCGATCTCGTCGAAGATCACGGTGTTGTCGGCAAAGACGGTGATCTCGGCATCCTTGATGTTGGCGCGCGCGAAGCGTTCGTTGGTGCCGCCCGGATTGACGATGATTCGGGTGCCCTTCTTGTCGATGTCGGCGATGCTCTGGTACTTGGCCGTGTCGGCGCAGCGCGCGATCGGCGTCTTGCCCTCCCGCATGATCGGCGTGGAGAAGAAGCCTTTCTTCTGCCGGTCGAGCGTGACGGAGACACCGCCCATGGCGATGTCGAACTGGTCGGCCTCGAAATCCTTCATCAGCTTCGGCCAGGCCGTCGGCACGAATTCGACCTTGACGCCGAGCGCCTTGCCAAGGGCCTGCGCCATGTCGACGTCGAAGCCGCTGAATTGCTGCGTGGTCTTGTCCAGATAGGTGAAGGGCTTGTAGTCGCCGGTCATGCCGACGCGCAAGGTGCCGCGCTTGACTATCTCGTCGAGGCGCGAGGGCGCCTGCTGCGCGTGCGCCGAGAGATTCACCAGCAACGCCACGGCCAAAGCTGCCCAGATTCGAACGATCATCTCTTTTCCACCCGTGCCCGAGCTGTCATTGTGCGGGGTGGATTTAGACCAGATGCCCGTCGCTGGCGAGGCGGAATTGAAGGGAATTCAGAGGTGACGATCTCGATGTACGAGGCCTCGGTAGGCCTCTTCGTGCCGTACTTGCGCAACCTGTCCGGATTGCTCGACAAGGGCGTGGCCTATGCCGAGACCCGCAAGTTCAATCCGGCGGTTCTGCTCGGTATGCGCCTGGCGCCGAACATGTACGATCTGGCGCAGCAGGTCGGCGAGGCCTGCCGCCATGGCGTGGTCGCCCCGGCCTTGCTGGCGGAGCGCGAACCGATCACGCTGCCGGTGCTGGAGCACGACATGGCCGGACTTCAGGCACGCATCGCGACGTCGATCGAGTTCATCGAAAGCCTGCCGCGCGCCGAGATAGACGCGTCGGCCGAACGCAATGTGTTCTTCAAGCTGAAGAACGGCACCGAGCTGCCATTCACCGGACGAACGCTGCTGCTGACCTTCAGCGTCCCGCAGTTCTTCTTTCACGTGACGACGGCCTACGACCTGTTGCGGCACGCCGGCGTCGAACTCGTGAAGAAGGATTATCTGGGAAGGAAGTAGATGCTCGGCCTTCACCTCTCCCCGGCGGGGAGAGGTGTACAGCGACGTAAACCTACGCTTCGCCCTTGCGCTCGAATTCGGCGAGCGAGCTGCGGCCGGCAATTTCGCTGCGCAGCTCTTCGAAACGCCGATGCGCTTCGTGCTCCTGCGCGTCGACGAAATGCACGGCGGCTTCGCTCGTCATCGGGCCGCTAACCACGGGCGCCGACTGCTCGCCGATGGTCTCGTGGACGTAGAATTGGCCGTCGTCGCCGCGATGGACTGTCCATTTGAGGCGGATCGCCACCATCGGGCCCGGGCCGACCTTGCTGTAGCCATCCGCATCAGTGTGCTCCGGCACCAGCGGCTGCTCCTCGACCACTGGATGCTCGTCGACAATTGGCTGCTCGTCGGCGGCGATGTGCTCACGTTCACCAGCGACCATCATTTCGGTCTCGGTCTCCCGTACGACGAGAACGGGCTCGGGGTGCTCTAAAATGCTGGCGATGGTCGCCAGCGCGTGGTCGGTCGGGTCGATCTCTGCCAAGGGTCCATCCTCCAGCTCGACGCGGCCGGCTGGTCTGTCCCACTGCCGGTGCGCCCTGGCTCATTACGCGCGTTTGATTAAGGCTGAGTTGGGGCTCGATCTGCACCAAAATGGGACGGTTTTTGGTCGTCCCAAGCGAGCGCCTGCGCCGCCCGCCCGGAGTTCGGCTCAGCCCAGCACGTCCTGGTTGATGACGTTCTGCCGGATGGGATCGCCGTCCAGCGCACTCAGGATGTTGCGCGCGGTCTGCTCGCTCATGCGGCTCACGGCCTCGATGGTAACGCCGGCAACATGCGGGGCCATGATGACGTTGGGCAGGGCAAACAGTGCGTTGCTGAGCGGCGGCGGCTCCACCTCGAACACATCGATACCGGCACCGGCGAGCTTGCCGGAGACCAGCGCGTCATAGAGCGCGGCCTCTTTCACGATGCCGCCGCGCGCGGTGTTGATGAGGTAGGATTTCGGCTTCATCCCGCCGATCCGTGCCGCATCGAACAGGCCGACCGTCTCCGGCGTCTTCGGACAATGGATGGTGACGAAATCGGCATGAGGCAGCGCGGCATCGAAATCGGCGACGGGCTCGCAGCCGGCGGCCTTGATATCGGCAGCCGGCTTGTAGGGATCATAGACCTGTACCTTCATCTCCATCGCTAGGCAGCGCTTGGCGGTGCGACTGCCGATACGGCCGAAGCCGATGATCAGCACGGTCTTGCCGTAGAGATCGAACGGCAGCATGCCGAGCCGGTCGGCCCATTTGCCGTCCTTGACGCAAGCGTGCAATTCCTGCGCGCGCTTCGCCAGCGTCAGCATCATGAACAGCGCGGCTTCCGCGACCGAGGGCGAGTTGGCACTGCCAGCGACCATCAGCGGCACCTTGCGGCGGGAGAGGGCGGGCACGTCGACGGCGTCGTAGCCGACGCCGATGCGGGTCACCACCTTCATGTCCTTCGCGGCGTCGAGCTCGGTCTCGCCAAAGGCGGTGGCGCCGAGCGCGACGCCATGGACCGGTGCATGGCTCTTGAGCAGAGCCTCGAAGTCCTTGGCGGAGATCAGGTTCGGAAACTCGACGAGCTCGATATCGTCCCGCTGGGTGAGGAGGGCGCGTGCCCCTTGCGACAAAGTTTGCGTAACGAAAATCTTCTTCTTGTTGGTCGCCATCGTCTCCTGCCTGCGCGAGTTTCTTGGACCGGCATCACAACACGACGCCGGACGCCTCGTTTAGCAGGTGCATGTTGTTGAGGTCCATCGCCAAACGCATGGGTGCCCCGTCCTTGGCGCCGGCATTGGGATCGACGCGGCCGCAGACCGGCGTGCCGTCGAGCCCGAAATAGACCAGCGTCTCCATCCCCATCGGTTCGGTCACGTCGAGCACGGTCTCGAAGGTTTCGACGCCGGGCGCGAGATGCGCATGCGACTCGGTGAGGTGCTCGGGGCGAAGGCCCAGCAGCAGCTTCTCGGTGCGCGGCAGAGTCTTGTAGCGTGCGGCGCGGGCTGGGGGCAGCGGGAAAGCGATGCGGTCGGTGAGACGGATCTGGAGCGTGCCGCCGACGTCCTCGAGCCGGCACGGAATGAAGTTCATCGCGGGCGAGCCGATGAAGCCCGCGACGAAGCGTGTGGCCGGCTTGTGGTAGAGCTCGTTCGGCGTGCCGATCTGCTCGATACATCCCTTGTTCATCACAACGACGCGGTCGGCCAGCGTCATCGCCTCGACCTGGTCGTGGGTGACGTAGACCGTGGTGGTGCGCACCTTCTGGTGCACCTTCTTGATCTCGATCCGCATCTGCACGCGCAGCTTGGCGTCGAGATTGGACAGCGGCTCGTCGAACAGGAACACCTTCGGATTGCGCACGATGGCGCGGCCCATCGCGACGCGCTGGCGCTGGCCGCCGGATAGCTGCTTCGGCTTGCGATCGATCAGGTCGGTGATGTCGAGGAGCCGGGCGGCCTCGGTCACTCGCGCCTTGATCTCAGCCTTGGGATAGTGCTTCAGGCGCAGGCCGAACGACATGTTCTCCGCGACCGTCATGTGCGGGTAGAGCGCGTAATTCTGGAACACCATGGCGATGTCGCGGTCCTTCGGCGGCACGTCATTGACGACGTCGCCGCCGATCATGATGTCACCGTCGGTGATGTCCTCGAGCCCTGCGATCATGCGCAGCGTCGTCGACTTGCCGCAGCCGGAGGGGCCCACCAGCACGATGAATTCATGATCGGAGATATCGAGATCGATGCCGCGCACGGCTTCGACATCGTCGTAACGCTTGATCACCTTACGCAGGGAAACGTCGGCCATTGCACTTCAACCCCTCAATTTCAACCCTTCGTCGCGCCGGCGGTCAGGCCGGCAATGTAATAGTCCATCAGGAAGGCGTAGATGATCAGCGGCGGCGCGGCGCCAAGCAGCGCGCCGGTCATGATCTGTCCCCAGTTGAAGACGTCGCCCTTGATCAGTGTGGTGGTGATGCCGACCGGCAGCACGAGCTGATCGATCGAGGTCGTGAACACCAGCGGATAGAGGAACTGGGCCCAGGACACCGTAAAGGCGAAGATGGTCGCCGCGATCAGCCCGGGCAATGCAACGGGAATGAAGATCCGGGTCAAGGTCTGGAGCCACGAGGCGCCGTCGATGAGGGCGGCTTCATCGAGCTCCTTCGGGATCGAGGCGAAATAGCCGATCATGATCCACGTGCAGAACGGCACCGTCAACGTCGGATAGATGAACAGCAGCACGTACCATCGGTTGAGCAGCGTGATGCCGGTGTAGTCCTGGACGACCCCGAGCATCTTGAACAGCGGGATGAAGAGAAGACTGTCCGGGATCAGGTAGGTAAGAAAGACACCGGTGGCCAGCGTCGCTGAGCCCCAGAACTTCATCCGCGCCAGCGCAAAGGCCGCGGGGATGCTGATCAGCATCGTGATGATCACGACCACGATCGACACGATCGACGAGTTCCAGAAGAAGCGCAGAAACTGGTTCGAGCTCAGCAGCTCGACATAGTTCGACAGCGTCGGGTGGAACACCCACCAGGGATTGGTTGCCGCCGATATCTCCGCGCTGCTCTTGAGCGAGGTGATCAGCATGTAGATTGGCGGCGTCAGGAAGAAGATCGCGAACAGCACCAGGAAGAAATAGGACCAGCGCAGCGCCCAGGCGCGGTCGCGGCTCATGCTGCCATACTTGATCTTGCGGGAGGGGCCGGCCTTGTCGATTGCGAGCGTGCTCATCAGGCTTCGTTTCCGCGTTTGTTGACATCGCGCAGGATGAAGATCGCAGCGACCGCCAGGATCGGCACCATGAACAGCGAGACACAGGCGCCGAGCGGAATGTCGCTGCTCTGGATGCCGACCTGGAACGCCCAGGTGGCGAACAGATGCGTCGTATCCAGCGGACCGCCTGAGGTCAGGATGCGCACGATGTCGAAATTGGCGAAGGTGACGATCAGCGAGAACAGCGTGGTGATGGCGATGATGTTGCGCATCATCGGCAAGGTGACGTACCAGATCCGCTGCCACCAATTGGCGCCATCGATCGCGGCGGCCTCGTAGAGTTGATCGGGGACGGATTTCAGCGCGGCCAGATACATGATCATGAAGAATGGCGCGCCGTACCAGATGTTGACGAGGATGACGGAGAAGCGTGCCCAGAAGGTGTCGCCGAGCCAGGGGATCGGGCCGACGCCGAAGAAGGACAGCGTGTAATTGAAGGCGCTGTAGGAAGGGTCGAACAGCCACAGCCAGGCCAGCGTGCTCATCGCCGGTGGGATCACCCAGGGCACCAGCAGCATGCCGCGCCATTTGCGCTGGCCCTTGGCCGGAATGTTGTGGACGAAATGCGCGACGATGAAGCCGATCAGCGCCTTGAAGATCACGGCCGTGATCGCGAAGATGCAGGACTGCTGCACCACCATCCAGAACGTCTCGCGCTTGAACAGGAAGGTGAAGTTGCCGAAGCCGACGAACTTCGTCATCGACTTGTTCAGCGTCGCCAGATGAACGGAATAGAAGGCGGGGTAGAGCACGAGCAGCGCGATCAGGAGGATCAGCGGCAGCGTCAGGAAAAACGCCACCGTCGATTTGCGCCCGAGCGCATTGCGCAGGCTCGATCCCCTGCGGGCGCCCGCCGCACGGGCGACGCGACCTCGCTCAACGACGACATCGGCCATGTCAGATTCCTTGGATTAGTCTTTCTCTATGCTCTTATGCTGTCCAACCGTGAAGCCGGCCATGCGGCTTCACGGTCAAGCGGATTGAAGCATGCAGCCCGGGCAGCTCACGCACGTGACGCGAGCCGCCCTGTCAGCAGGCCCCGGCCTAGCTCCGCATGAAGCCTTCGCACTCGCCCTCGGCCCAGGCGAGCGCCTGCTCCAACGTCTCGCCCCGCGCATAACGCAGTGCCATTTTGGTCAGCGTCGCCTGGAAGTAGATCTGCTGTGCGATCTTGGGCGGCGCCGGCGATGCCGCGATCGACAGCGTCTGATGCTTGTGCGGGTCCGGATAGTGATAGAGCGTTCCCTTCGGCGGCCCTTCTTCCGCCCAGGTCTTGAACTTGGTCATGTTCGCATACGCCGGCAGATCATAGCCGCCGCTCACCGCGACGAACTTCTCGATCGATGACGGCGCGGACAAGTGAACGAGCAGGCTCTTGGCCGCCTCCTTGTTCTTGCCGAAGCTCCAGACGCCCCAGAAGTACGGCAGGTACGGCGCAAACCGGCCCTTCGGACCGGACGGGAAGCCGTGCGTCCAGCACTGCTCGGCGACCTGCGGCGCATCGCGCTTGGCAACAGCCCAGGCGCTCGGCGGATTCAGGATCATCGCACCACGGCCGGAGATCAGCCATTTGTTGTTCGAAGCGTCGTCCCAGGAGGGTGCATCCGGCGGCAGGAACGCGATCAGCTTCTTGTAGAATTCCATGGCCTGGCGAACCTGATCGGTCTTCACCGTGATATCGCCCTTGGCGTTGACGAGCTCGGCCCCGAAGGACTGAAAGATCGCGCCGGCGGTATCCACGCTGTCGGTGGTCTCGCCGAGGCCGATGCCGAATGCAAAGCCAGCCTTCTGGCAAGCCTCGGCTGCCTTCAGGAAGGTCTCCATGGTCCAGTTGTCCGCCTTGGGCGGGCTGCCGGCCGGGTACATCTCCTGTACGTCGATGCCGGCGTGCTGCTTCATCAAATCGATGCGGGAGCAGGGCCCCTTGATCTGGCTGCCGGGGGTCGCGGGCACCGCGAGCCATTTGCCGCCCGAATTCCCGAGATATTTGACGGTGCCGTTCACCTCGCCATTCTGCTTGAGGAGCGGCTCCACGACGTCGTTGAGCGGCTCGAGATTCTCGGCATAGGCCTGCGGCCACCAGCTCGGCATCTGAAGAATGTCATGACCCGACTTGGCCTGGGCTTCGGCCGCGGCGGTCAGCTCGATCTTCTTGTTGTTGCTGGTGATGTAGTCGATGGAGACTTCCACCTTCTCCTTCGCGGCCCATTCGTTGACGAGATCGGTCGAGGCCTTGTTGGCGCCGGGCACCCAATGGTCCCAGAACCCGATTGAGAGCTTGCCGGCGGCGTAAGCGCCTCTGACATAAGGCGCCGTGATCAGCGCCGCGGAGGACATTGCAGTGGCAGCCACAAATTGACGTCGCGTCAGTGTCTTGCGTGACATCTCGTTTCCTCGCTTGGGTGTTGTTGTTGGAGTTTCCTCTGAGAGACTTCTTTCTTGAGTTCTCGTTGTTGGATTTTCTTATTGGTGCCGTCGGCCCGCGTCGGCATTTCACGCGAGGTCGCAGCAAATTGGTAGCGCGATCAGATCATGATTGATCGCGTCTGTCGAGAAAGCCGAACGGCTCCTCGTCTAGAACTATTGGTGTGCCCGGCAGGATCGCGAGCGCATTCACGACCGTGTGCTGCAGGCAAACCGCGGACGTTCATTTTTGCGGCGCACACTTCGCGCAAGCGAGCCCTCGAACGATCTGTGCGCAATTACGCCGCAGTTTCGAATAAGCCTGCATAACCGCTTCGCGCGAAAGACTTTTCGGGCGTGGACGGCGATTGGTGGCGTCTGGACCTCGGCGCGGCGGAAACGATAGAGTTGCAATTGTCATGGGCCTTTCGCCGGAGAGGCCAGCCAGATCGACGATGGAGACGAGAATGATCAAACCGGTGCTGCCAGCGCGGCTTCACCTGCGACGATGGTTTGCGCTGGGGTCCGTGCTCGCGCTGCTGCTGGGCGTCGCCGCGGTGGCGAACGCCCAAGGTCTGGTCAAAGGCGTTCAGGAGGGCGCGGCGGCCGGAAACAAGGCGGCAGGTCCGGTCGGCGGCGTGCTTGGCGGCGCCATCGGCGGCGTGGTGGGCGTCTTCACCGGCGTGCTCGGCGTCGGCAACAATGGCAATCAGGCGCCGCCGCCCAAGGAGGCCAGCAAGGATGCAAGCAAGGATGCCAAGCAGCCGGGCGGCAAGGACAAGGACGCCAAGAGCGCCAAGGCGGGGAAGGGCTCCAAAGCGAGCAAGGAAGCGAAGAACGCCCCGCAGAATGGCAAGGACAACAAAGAAAATAAGGATGTCACGGTTCTCACCCAGACCGGCGCTCCGCAGCAGAGCGCGGAACAGATCGTTGCCAACAGCGATGCCTATATCGAGCGGATCAAGACCGAACTGAACCTCACGCCCGATCAGGAGAAGCACTGGTACGGCTTCTCGAGCGCCATGCACTACCTCGGGCATAATGGTGCAGAGCGGCTCAACCTTCGGGTCGCGCGCGCCAAGCGCGATCCGCCCGACGACATCATCGAGCAGATGCGCAACGAGGCGCAGTTCCTGATCGACCGGGCGGCCGACCAGCGCAACGTGGCCGACGCGGCCGAGCCGCTCTATTCGAGCCTCGATGACAAGCAGAAGCAGGTGTTCATTCAGGAGATGGTGCGCCTGAGCCACGAGCGAGGACTGGATTGATCAAGTTGAATCGGATCGGGCGCGTCTGAATTAAGGGCGGCGGCCACGAATTCGTGTATCCTCTCCGCAATTCGGTTATGGTTAGCTTCGTAAGGCTGACTGCGGGGTTGATATGGCGGACGGACTCTCCGTTTTCCTGGTCGAAGACGAGGCGTTGATCCGGATGATGATCGCCGACATGGTGGAGGAGCTCGGCCACCGCGTCGTCGCGGAAGCGGACAATGTCCGCGACGCCAGCGCCTTTGCCATGACCGCGCAGTATGATCTGGCCATCCTCGACATCAATCTGATGGGCGTCTACGTCGATCCCGTCGCCGATCTGATCGAGCGACGCGGAAAACCGTTTCTGTTCGCGACGGGTTATGGACCGGAGCTGCTGCCGTCCTTGCTGCGGCGAAGGCCGATCCTGCGCAAGCCGATCGCGATGGATCAGCTCAAGGCGATGATCGATTCGATGTTTCCGGAAGCCACAGAGAAGGCGCCGCACTGAGTGATGGCGTGGACGCCTCCCTGGTGACGGCGTAGACGCCGCACTGGTGACGGCGAGACGCCGCACTGAGATCGCCAAACGAAAATGGCCGCCCGTCGGGGGGGCGGCCATTTGGCGAAACAGCTCGGCGCGCTGTCAGATCAGGCCGGCGCTGAGATCGATGCCACGCGCGATCAAGCCGAACGAGACGGCCAGGCCCGTGCAGCAGAACAGCAAGATGGTCTTGAACGAAGAAACGGCGAACCGCGCTTCGACGGCGGCCGGCATCACGGCGAGCGAGATCATGCTCATGTTCACTTCCCCCCTTATTGGTTATTGACCCTGATTTGCCTCAGGTGGGGGAACTCTTAGAGCAAAAAGTTTGACGCCAGATTGCGAGGCATCGTTAATGAAGTCGCAATCGCCTCGTGTTCTCACGCGCCGGGACGAGCTCGCAAGCCTCAGTTGCGACCGTTTCTCAGCACCGTGGCAATGGTGTGCGCCGTCATGGCGGCGCGATCCGAAGCGCGCTGGGCGGCCAGCCGGTCCCTTGCCTTTTCCTCGATCAGGAGCTCGATCAGGGCCAGCCGCTTGTCTTCGTTGTCCGCCTCCCGCAGCAGGCGGTGATAGCGGTGATAGTCGAAACCGAAATCCTGTTTACGCATGCCACGCCCCCGCAACTACGCCACACACAGACAGGATTGTTTCGCATCGGAAACGCGCAGGCAAGCACGATCCCGCGCGGAATCGGGTGTACGCGGCAATCAGTTGTGAATTGCTGGACCGCGAGAGGGCGCTTCCTCCGCTCAATTTAGTCAATTTGGATTGTGCTGGGCGAACATCTTGAGGCCGACGAAGCTCGCATCAGGCTTGATCACCAGCCTGGTCGGGATGTTGCGCAAGTAATCCTGGAAGCGTCCCTTGGCCTCGAAGCGTGCTCGGAATGCGGACGCCGCGAGGAACTCGGGAAAACGCGGCACGATCCCGCCGGCGATATAGACGCCGCCGCGGGCGCCGAAGGTCACCGCGAGATTGCCCGCGACCGAGCCGAGGATGGCGCAGAACATGTCGAGCGTCGCACGGCTGACGGGGCAATTGCCCTCCAGCGCGGCCTTGGTGATGGCGGCAGGATCCCGATGTGGTACCTGGGCGCCATCGACCTCCGCGAGGGCCTCGTAGAGGCTTTGCAGGCCAGAACCTGAGAGCGCGCCGCGCTCGATGGAGACATGGCCAAGGCGCTTGCGCAGACAGGCGATCACGCGTTCCTCGCGCTCGTTCTCCGCCGGCAGGGTGGCGTGACCGGCCTCGGTCACGACCGCCAGCCGTGCGCCATGGCGCTCGACCAAACAGGACACCCCAAAGCCGGTTCCGGGCCCGACCACCAGCAGGGGCTCTCCGGGCAGGCCATCCTGCCCGCCAAGCGGAATGAGGTCGGCAGGCTGCAAGGCGGGAAGAGACCAGGCCACCACTTCGAAGTCGTTGAGCACGTGGACGCTGTCGAAGCCGAGCGCAGCTTGCAGCTCGTTGCCGTCGATGACCCACGGACTGTTGGTCATGACGCAGCGATTGTTGGTGACAGGGCCGGCCACCGCCAGCACAGCTCTTCGGGGCTGCCCGCCGGAGAACCTGCGAGCGAGAACATCGACGATGGCCTCCCGAACGGTCGGGAAGTCGGCGACCTTGACGTAGTCGATCGGTCCGGTCGGATCGCTGTTACTCGATTCAGCCTGGCTCAGCGCGAAGCGCGCATTGGTGCCGCCGATATCGGCGAGTAGAATTTGTCCTGTCTTGCCGATCGTCATGGCCATATGGCTGCCGCAGCCGCACGGGCTGCGGGAACCGCTTCCTCCGCTCTCTGATCGCAAATTGCGAACGGCTGTCAGAATCCGTCCCTGGGTGCAGCTAGTCAACACGGTTGATGTCAAACCGTTGCACCCTGAGCGCCTTTCCGGGACCAATTCGCGGGTGCTTCCTCACGGACCAACGGTTGCGCAGCAGCGCGGGAAGGCGGACACTAGGGGAAGCGCGCCTGGCGCCTTCGCGCCGGCAGATGCAACGAGACCAGCGATGAAGATTTCCGACCGCGACGTGCTGCTGGCGATTGACGTGCAGAACGACTTCTGCACCAACGGGGCGCTCGCCGTTCCCGGCGGCGAAAAGGTCGTCCCCGCCATCAACCGAGTCGCCCAAAAATTCGCCAATGTGGTGCTGACTCAGGACTGGCATCCGCGGGATCACGTGTCATTCGCGGCCAACCATGCCGGCAAGCAGCCGTTCCAGACCATCGAGCTCGACTACGGCACCCAGGTGCTCTGGCCCTCTCATTGCGTGCAGGGTACGACGGGCGCTGAATTCCACCGGGAGCTCGACGTTGTCGGCGCGAGCCTGGTGGTGCGCAAGGGCTTTCGCCGCGGCATCGATTCCTATTCGGCGCTGTTCGAGAACGACCATAAGACGCCGACCGGACTGCTCGGTTACTTGCGCGAACGCGAGCTGAAGACCGTCTTCGTCGCCGGTCTGGCGCTGGATTTCTGTGTTCGCTTCTCGGCGGAGGACGCCCGCACGGCCGGTTTCGAGGTCGCCGTCGTCGAGGACGCCTGTCGCGGCATCGATCTCGACGGCTCCGTGGCTGCCACCCATAGGAGTTTTAAGGATCGCGGCATTTCGGTCGTGAGCCTCGAGGCGTTCCTGTGAGGATGAGATAGCCATGGTGGAGAAGGCCGGCAGACAGCCAGGCGGACCGGGGCATGCGCCGGATGACCCGATGCTGTGGCCATTTGCGGCGGCGCGACTGGCTATGGACGCCTGTTTCTGGTGGCTGGAGCGCGGAACTGCGGAGCAGGGCGAGAGCAGCTTGCCGTGGACGACGCCCAGCACGGTTGCGCTGGAGCTTGCGACCATGCGCCTGCGCGATTTCACGCAGACGCGGTCCGGTCAGCCGGCGCTGGTCTGCGCACCCTATGCGCTGCATCGGGCCCCGATCGCCGACTTCGCGCCTGGCCACAGCGTGGTGCAGTCGCTGCAAAATGGCGGCATCGACCGCGTCTATCTCACCGACTGGCGGTCAGCCACGCCGGAGATGCGCTATCTCTCGATCGACAGCTATCTGACCGATCTCAACGTCGCCATCGACGAGATCGGCGCGCCGGTCGATCTCATCGGGCTGTGCCAGGGCGGCTGGCTGTCGCTGCTCTATGCGACGCGCTTTCCGGCCAAGGTGCGGCGGCTGGTCCTGGTCGGCGCTCCGGTCGATCTGTCGATCGACTCGGCGCTGTCGCGGCTCGCCCGCAACGCACCCGACCTGGTATACGACCAGCTCGTCGCTCGCGGCGGCGGCAATGTCAGCGGCGAGGAGATGCTGCGCTTCTGGTCCAAGGCGCCTGACAGCGACGATATCGCAGTGGCGTTGCAGAGGGGACTCTCGGACGAGGAGGGCGCGACCCTACTCGCGCGCTTCGACCGCTGGAATAGCGAGACGCTCGATTTGCCGGGCACTTATTACCTTCAGATCGTCAACTGGATTTTCCGGGAGAACCGGATTGCCGGCGGCAAATTCGTCGCGCTCGGCCGCCCGGTTGACCTGAAGGACGTCAAGGCGCCGATCTTCCTGCTGGCCGGGTTGGACGACGACGTCGTGCCGGCTGTGCAGGCGCTCGCCACCGCTGATCTCGTCGGCACCCCGCCGCCTTTCATTGCGGCAGCTTCCGAGCCGAGCGGTCATCTCGGCCTTTTCATGGGGGCGCGGACCCACGCCCATGCCTGGCCTCGGATCGCCGAATGGCTGCGCGATGATCTGTCCGGGGTCTTGGCGCGCAGCGCCTGACGTCGCGGGCGCCGGCTGGCCGACATGCAAATCGGTTATGCATGATGGCGGATGGCCTGCACGGGCGCCGGTCGATGGGCTACATATGATGCGGTGCTGGCGGCTGCGGCTAGTGGCGCAAGAGGTTGAAGAGATTGCAAGGATTGAAGGTACAGCGCTTGATGTCTTTCCACTCGATCTATGCCCATGGATTTGCGCGCGTAGGGGCCTGCGTCACCACCTCCCGCGTGGCCGACCCCTCGGCCAATGCGAAGACCGTCCTGGTGGCGGCCAATGCCTGCCACGAACAATCGGTGGCGGTTGCCGTGTTTCCCGAGCTGTGCCTGTCCGGCTACGCGATCGAAGACCTGGTCAAGCAGGATCCGCTGCTCGATGCGGTCGAGCGCGGGCTCGCTGCGATCGCCGAGGCCTCCGCGGCACTGATGACGGTCCTGATCGTCGGCGCACCGCTGCGCTTTGGCCATCGCATCTACAATTGTGCGGTCGTCATCCATCGCGGCACCGTGCTTGGCGTTGTGCCCAAGAGCTATCTGCCGACCTACCGCGAATTCTACGAAGGACGGCATTTCGCCTCCGGCGCGGGCATCGCCGGAGAGACGATCTCCTTTGGCGGGCTGCATGCGCCGTTCGGCGTCGACCTTCTGTTCTCGGCCGAGGACGTTCCGGGCCTCACCATCGGCGTCGAGATCTGCGAGGACATGTGGATTCCGGTGACGCCGGCATCCGAGCTCGCGCTCGCGGGCGCCAGCGTGCTGATCAACCTCTCGGGCAGCCCGATCACGATCGGCCGGGCGCGCTCGCGCGCGCTGCTGTGCCAATCGACATCGGCGCGATGCCTCGCAGCCTACGTCTATTCCGCCGCCGGAGCAGGGGAATCGACCACCGATCTGGCCTGGGACGGCCAGACCTCGATCTACGAGAATGGCGTGCTGCTGGCCGAGGGCGAGCGGTTCCGCCAGGACGGCCAGATTACGCTGGCCGACGTCGATCTCGACCTGCTCAGGCAGGAGCGCGCGCTGATGGGCACGTTCGACGACAATCGCCGCCAGCGAGAGGCGTTTTTCCGCAAGGTGACATTCGCGCTGAAGCCGCCCGCCGCCGACGTCGGCTTCCTGCGCAAGGTCGAGCGGTTTCCGTTCGTGCCGAGCGACGAGAGCCTGCTCGAGCAGGATTGCTATGAGGCCTACAACATCCAGGTCGCCGGCCTCGTTCAGCGGATGCGTGCCACCGGCACCAAGCGCGTCGTGATCGGCGTCTCCGGCGGGCTCGATTCCACGCACGCCCTGATCGTCGCCGCCAAGGCAGTCGATCTCCTCGGCCTGCCGCGCGAAAACATCCTGGCTTACACCATGCCGGGCTTTGCCACCGGCAGCGAGAGCAAGACCCACGCGCTGGCGCTGATGAAGGCGTTGCAGACGAGCTGGCAAGAGCTCGACATCCGCACCACGGCCACGCAGATGCTGAAGGATATCGGCCACCCCTTTGGCAAGGGCCAGAAGGTCTACGACGTCACCTTCGAGAATGTGCAGGCGGGCCTGCGCACGGACTATCTGTTCCGCCTCGCCAATCATCACGGCGGCATCGTCATCGGCACGGGCGATCTCTCTGAACTCGCGCTCGGCTGGTGCACCTATGGCGTCGGCGACCAGATGGCGCATTACAACGTCAATGCCGGCGTGCCGAAGACGCTGATCCAGCATCTCATCCGCTGGGTGATCTCATCGAACCAGTTCAGCGACAACGTCAACCGCACGCTTGGCTCGATCCTCGCTGCCGAAATCTCTCCAGAGCTGGTGCCGGTGCAGCCTGGCGAGAAGCCGCAGAGCACGGAAGCGTCCGTCGGGCCCTACGAGCTGCAGGATTTCAACCTGTTCTACACGCTGCGCTTCGGCATGCGTCCCTCCAAGATCGCCTTCATGGCGCAGCACGCCTGGAAGGACGTCGCCACGGGCGAATGGCCGCCGGCCTTCCCGAGCGACCGGCGCAGGGCCTACGATCTTCCCGAGATCCGGCGCTGGCTCGAGGTATTCCTGCGTCGCTTCTTCGCTTTCAGCCAGTTCAAGCGCTCGGCGATGCCGAATGGACCGAAGGTTTCGGCGGGTGGGTCATTGTCGCCGCGCGGCGACTGGCGGGCCCCGTCGGATGCGAGCGCAGCGGCATGGCTTGAGGAACTTGAACGGAACGTGCCGAACTGATCGGCGCGGCGCATGGACATTGAGGGGACGATCGGATGCCAGTCGGAGAGGGGGCGGGTGAGGAAGCCAAGGTCGTCAACGGCCTCTACATCTTCGACATCGAAATGCGCGACGGCAAACGCGGCCAAGCCAGGGGCGTGGTCGTGCTCTGCGACGGGCGCATCATGGGCGGCGACAGCTATTTCTATTACACCGGCAGCTACACGTTCCGGAACGGCAAGTGGCGCGGCGACATGATCGTCAATCAGCATACCGAAGCCATCGGCAAGACCCTCGCATTCGGCGGCAGGGAGGTCACCTGCGGTTTCTCGGGCGACTACTCGGCCGGCGGCGCCGAGGTCGAGGGCATGGCGCTGGTCGGCAAGACCACCGTGACATTCACGGCCCGCCTCACGCTGAAGGACGCGATGTAAGCCCCGCGTGATCTGCTCCCGTTCCTTGGCAGGAACCTTCGCACCCGCAGAACGTTCGCGTCTGTTGCTGTGAATTGTCGAGGAGAGGGACCATGCGCAAGCACTTGATGTTATCGACTGCGGCCGTCGGACTGATGCTCGCCTCCGGCTTGGCCTACGCCCAGGCGCCCGGTGAGCGCAGAGACGAGCCGAAACGGACCGAGGAACCGGCCAAAGGCGCTGCGCCGCAGCGCGGGGGCGCGGCCCAAGGCGCTCAAGAGCGGGTTCAGGAGCGCACGCAGGGCGCCCAGGAGAGACTCCAGGGAGCCGGTCGCGAAGAGAAAGGCGGCGCGGCCAAGCGCGAGGCCAACGAAGACAAGCGCCAGCCAGCTACAGCCGCCGAACGTGATCAACCGAAGGCGAAGGATCAGGCACAAGAATCTCGCGAACCTTCGCGCGATCGCAATCGCGAGGCCGAGACCGCCAAACCTGGGCGCGACAGCGGCAAGAGCAGCGCAGAGACGAAGCAGGACAAGTCCGCGCCGCAGAAATCAACTGCCGAGTCCGAGAAATCCAAGGCCGGCCCCGCGGGCCAGCAGAACGAGCGCAGTGGGGCTGCGGCCAACCAGAACGAGCGCAACCAGACCCAGCCGCCGCGCAACGCCGCCGAACAACAGCCGCCGGCGCAACAGAACAACCGCCCGGCCACCGCGACCGACACGAACCGGACGGCGCCGACCAACAATGCACAGACTGCGCCGGCGACGGGCACGCAGACCAATCAAGCCAATCAGACCACCCAGACCAACACGCAGGTTAATCAGCAGACCAGCATGACGTCTGAACGGCAGGTGCGGATCTCTGAAACGGTAAGCCGCGCGCGCCTGGCGCCACCAGAGCGCAACCTGAGCATCGCGATCCGGGTGGGTGAGACGATCCCTTCGCGCGTCCGTCTGCATCGGCTGCCGCCTGAGATCGTGTCGATCGAGCCGGAATATCGCGACTATGAGTATTTCGCGACGGATGACGACGTCGTCATCGTGGAGCCGCGCACGCATCGCATCGTCAGCCAGGTTCCGCGGGATCCGTCGCGGGCTCGTGCACAGATGGGCGGCAGCGCCGGCCAGAGCATGGCGGCCGCCGGCGGGAGCAATGTGAACTGCCGGATCATGCGGCGCGATGCCTCGGGGAACGTGGCCGAAGCAGAGCCGTCAACCGTCGGCTCGACTGCGCGCACGGATTCGCTGAGCGTGACGGTCCAGATGCCCGGCGGCGGATCGTCCGCGCCGATTGCCCTCGGCGCTCCCGCGGGTGACATCGTGGTCGCGTCGCAAGGGCAGGGCGACTGCACGGTGACAATCGAGCCGCAGACGCGCTAAAGCATGATCCGGAAAAGTGCGAAGCGGTTTTCCGAAAAGATCATGCTTAAACAGCCGCATGAAGCGCGATGACGATTCATCGCGCTTTAGGCGCCGGGCCGAACGACGACGCTGAAACGAGAACGCGCCGCCCGGCTGAACAGCCGGACGGCGCGCATCGCGTTCAATCTGAAAAGTTTCGAGGTCCGGAGTGCCTAGGAGTCCGGACCTCGTCACCTTGCCCCAGCCTTCAATCCCCCGCCCCATGTGGTCCCCCAACCCCATGTAGCGCGATCAGAGGGTGATGCCCGTGGAAGTGGCCGCCGATCGATGTCCCGCGATGTACGCGAAGGTTGGTTAGGCTTCCATTCCGGATCACTACGGACACGCCCGCGCCGTTTGAACATTGACGCGTTCGTCCGCGCATGCCGCGATCCTTGCCGCCTGAATGCGATGCGAGCAGATGTCCACATCTGGTCCGCGGTGCGAAACCCGCATTTCACCGGCCTGTCATTGAACTGGTCTAGCCCTGTTCCCGTCATCGCTGATGGCCAAGGAGCAAGCCATGTCGAAGCCGGTGCTGGGCGCCGCATTGTCCATCAAGTCGATCCCCGCGCATCGCGACTGGCTTCTGGAACGGCAGCGCGATCTCGAGATCCAGGATTTTTTCCGCGCGGATCTGCTCGATAGCGACTGGCGCGCGACTGCCGGCGAGATCAAGCAGATGCTTGCGGGCCACACGGGCCGGCTCGGCATTCACGGCCCGTTCTGGGGCTTCAAGATCGACAGCCACGATCCCATGATCCGCCAGGCCGTCACCAAACGCCTGCTTCAGGGTCTTGATGCAGCCGAGTTCCTCGGCGCGACCCAGATGGTGATCTATTCGCCGTTCACCACCTGGGACCACAACAATCTTGATCTCTACACCGATAACCGCGGCAATCTGGTCGAGCGGGTCAAGGCGACGCTCGCCGAAGTGATCGCGCGCGCCGAGACCATCGGCTGCGAGATCGTCATCGAGAACATCGAGGACAAGGATCCGCGCGACCGCGTCCGCCTTGCGAAGGCGCTGGAGAGCAGCAAGGTCCGCGTCTCGCTCGACACCGGGCACGCCAACTACGCCCACATCTCCACCGGCGCACCGCCGGTCGACTATTACGTCGAAACCGCCGGCGACATGCTGACGCATGTGCACCTGCAGGATACCGACGGCTTTGCCGACCGGCACTGGGCGCCGGGCGAAGGCAACATCCCGTGGGTCGCCGTGTTCCGCGCCCTTGGGCGGCTGACCTCGAACCCGCGGCTGATCCTCGAACTTCGCAACCACGACGACGTCCGCGCCGGCGCAGCCCATCTCGCTGCGCTCGGACTGGCCGAATAATCGCATCATCCTGGGCAGGGGTCACATCATGAGCAAGTTCACCCGTCGCACCATTCTGAAATCCGGCGGCGCTGCCGCCAGCACGCTCCTTTTGCCGCGCTTTGCCATCGCGCAAGGCGACAACCGTCCGTCGGTCACGATCGCCGTGCAGAAGGTGACCAATTCGAACGTCCTCGACGTGCTGCGCGAGCAGTCCAATGTCGGCGAGCGCGTGTTCTTCTCCTCGATCTGGGAAGGCCTGATCTCCAAGAACTGGCGCGGCAACCTGGAGGCCGTGCCCGGCCTTGCCACCGAATGGCGCCGCATCGACGACCAGACCGTCGAAGTGAAGCTGCGCCAGGGCGTCAAATTCCACAATGGCGACGAGCTCACTGCCGAAGACGTCGTCTTCACCTTCAGCCGCGAGCGCATGTTCGGCGAGACTGAAGCCAAGAGCCGCTCCACCATCCAGGCTTTCGAGAAGATCCCGGCGCCGCGTCCCGGCAAAGAGCTGCCGCCAGATGTGCCGGCCGTTGCCCGCCGCATCTGGCCGGACCTCGTCCGGGTCGATGCCGTGGACAAGTACACGGTGCGCTTCTACAACGCCACACCCGACGTCACCATCGAAGGCCGGCTGTCGCGCTATGGCTCCGACATCATGAACCGCCGGGCCTGGGAAGAAGCCGCGAGCTACCTCGACTGGGCGCGCAAGCCCGTCACCACCGGTCCCTACAAGGTCGTCGAGCTCAAGCCCGACGTGTCGCTGGTGCTGGAAGCGCACGACGAATATTGGGGCGGCCGCCCGCCGCTCAAGCGCATCCGCTTCCTCGAAGTGCCGGAAGTTGCGAGCCGCATCAACGGCCTGCTCTCGGGCGAATACCACTTCGCCTGCGACATCCCGCCGGACCAGATCGCCGGCATCGAAAAGAATTCCGCGTTCGAAGTGCAGGGCGGCACCATTCTCAATCATCGCCTGACCGTGTTCGACAAGAACCACGCCCAGCTCGCCAATCCGCTTGTCAGGCGCGCCTTTACTCACGCAATCGACCGCCAGGCCATCGTCGACAGCCTGTGGGCCGGCCGCACCCGCGTGCCGAAGGGCCTGCAATGGGAATTCTACGGCGACATATTCAACGCGGACTGGAGCGTGCCGGCCTATGATCCCAAGCTTGCGCAGGATCTGTTGAAGCAGGCCAATTACAAGGGCGATCCGATTCCCTATCGCCTGCTCAGCAATTACTACACCAACCAGGTCGCGACCGCGCAGATCCTGGTCGAAATGTGGAAGTCGGTCCGCCTCAACGTGCAGATCGAGACCAAGGAGAACTGGTCCCAGATCATGGAGCGGGCGCCGACCCGCGCGGTGCGCGACTGGTCGAACTCGGCCGCCTTCAACGATCCGGTGTCGTCGCTGGTTGCCCAGCACGGGCCGAACGGCCAGCAGCAGCAGATCGGCGAGTGGACCAATGTCGAGCTAAACAAGCTATCGGAGTTCCTGGAGACCTCGACCGATCGCCCAGCCCGCAAGAAGGCGTTCCGCCGCATGCTGGAGATCGCCGAGCGCGAGGACCCCGCCTATACGGTGCTACACCAGAACGCGACCTTCACGGCCAAGCCGAAATCCATCAAGTGGAAGGCAGCGCCCGCCTTCGCGATGGATTTCCGCGCCGGCAATTTCGAGGCCTGACGTGGCGCCGCTGGTCAGCATCCGGAACTTGCGCGTCACCTTCAACGGCGTGCAGGTGCTGCGCGGCGTCGACGTCAGCTTGCAGAAGGGCGAGGCCCTCGGGCTCGTCGGTGAGTCCGGATCGGGCAAGTCGGTGACCTGGCTTGCCGCCCTGGGCCTGCTGCCGCGCCATGCCAAGGTCTCGGGCTCGGTACTGCTGGACGACCGCGAGATCCTCGGCGCGCCCGCGGCCGACCTCGACCATGTCAGGGGCGGGCGGGTCGCGATGATCTTCCAGGATCCGGCGAGCGCGTTGAACCCCGTGCTGACCATCCGCAGGCAGCTCTGCGAAGCGCTGGCGTTGCATCGCGATCTCTCGGGCGACGCGGTGAAGGCGGAAGCGCGGCGGCTGCTCGATCTCGTCGGGATTCCCGACGCAGGCCGGCGGCTGTCCGCCTATCCGCACGAATTCTCCGGCGGCCAGGTCCAGCGCATCATGATCGCAATGGCGCTCGCCGGAAATCCCGACCTGCTGGTCGCGGACGAGCCGACTACCGCGCTCGATGCCACCATTCAGGCCCAGATCCTGGAGCTGCTCTCCTCGGTCCGTCGCGAGATGGGCATGGCCATGGTCCTGATCAGCCACGATCTCGGGGTCGTCGCCGAGAACTGCGATCGTGTCGCCGTGATGTATGCCGGCCGCATCGTCGAGGAGGCACCCAGCAACCAGCTCTTCGCCGATCCCGTGCACCCTTACGCGCAAGGCCTGATCGGTGCGCTGCCGCCGCTCGATGGAGCGCGCCGGCGCCTGACGGCCATTCCCGGCACCGTGCCCGATCCCGCGCGGATGCCTGAGGGTTGCGCCTTCGCGCCACGCTGCACGCTGGCGAGTGAAGCTTGCGGACTTGTCGCGCCGAGCCTGGCCCCGATCGCGCATGACCGCAACGTCGCCTGCATCCGCGCCGAGGCTTCGCGCCGGGCGCTGCTCGGGATCGCCGCCGAATGAGCGCGCCGTTCGTCCAGGTGTCCGCGATTTCGCGCAGCTACGCGATGCGCTCCGGAATGTTCGGCCGCAGCACCGTCGTTCACGCTGTCGACGGCGTGTCGCTGAGCATTCCCAAGGGCGAGACGCTGGGCTTGGTCGGCGAGTCCGGCTCGGGCAAATCGACCACGGGCCGCATCGTGCTCGGCTTCGAGCCGTCCGACAGCGGTGAGGTGCGGTTCGATGGCAAGCCGATGGCCCCGCTGGGAACGGCTGCATGGCGCGCCCAGCGCGCACGCATGCAGATGATCTTCCAGGATCCGCTGGGCGCGCTGGACCGGCGGCTGCCAGTCGCCGCGCAAATTCGCGAGCCCCTGGACATCCACGATCTCGGCATGCCCGCCGAGCGCGAAGACCGCGTTCGCGAATTGCTGCGCGCGGTTGAGCTGACGCCGGCACATGGCGCGCGCTATCCGGGCGCGCTGTCCGGCGGCCAACGCCAGCGCATCGTGCTCGCGCGGGCGCTGGCGACCAAGCCGGATTTCCTGGTCTGCGACGAGCCGGTCAGCGCGCTCGATGTCTCGATCCAGGCGCAGGTGGTGAACCTGCTCGCCGATCTCCAGGCCGAGCTGTCGCTGACGCTGCTGTTCATCAGCCATGATCTCCGCGTCGTCAGGCAGATCAGCAATGTCGTTGCCGTGATGTATCTTGGCCGCATCGTCGAGATCGGCAGCGCCGATGATCTGTTTGCGCGGCCCGAGCATCCGTACACGCAGGCGCTGGTCTCGGCCTCGCCCGCACCGGGCCGCCGCAGCGCGGGCCGCATCGTGCTCGCTGGCGATCCGCCGAACCCGGCGGCGCGCCCTCAAGGCTGTACTTTCCATCCGCGCTGCCCGCGCGCCATCGCGCGCTGTGCAAGCGAGGTGCCGGCACTCTCAAGCATCGGCGGCAACAGGCAAGTCGCCTGCCACCTGGTCACGGGTGCCGAAACGCGGGACGCGGCGTGATGGGCCACTTTTTCGCCATCCGGCTCGGCCGCGCGGCTCTGACGATCGTCCTCGTCGTCACCTTCGCCTTCGTCGTGCTGCGTCTGTCGGGCGATCCCGCGCTGATGATTTTGGGACCGGAGGCGCCGCCGGAGGTGCTCGCAGCATTCCGCAAGGCGTGGAGTCTCGATGATCCGATCTGGGCCCAGTACTTCGATTATTTTGGCGCCATCGCCAAGGGCGAGCTTGGCCGCTCCATGCGCGACGGCCGGCCCGCGATCGAGCTGGTGCTGGAACGCATCCCGGCGACGCTGGCGCTGACCCTGCCGGCGTTCTTCTTCAAGGTCGCGCTCGGCATTCCCGCAGGGATCTACGCCGCGCTGCATCGCGGCTCGGGAATCGACCGCGCCGTGATGATGACGGCGGTCGCCGGCTTCACCGTCCCGAGCTTCGTGCTCGCGCTGGTGCTGGTGTTGGTATTCGCGGTTCAGCTCGGCTGGCTGCCATCGGGCGGCCAGGAGAGCTGGCGGCACGCGATCCTGCCCATTGCGACGCTCGGCCTCGGTGGCGCCGCGGTGCTGGCGCGCTTCACCCGCAGCGCGATGCTGGAGGTGCTGGGCCAGCCCTATATTCGCACGGCTTCCGCCAAGGGCGTGTCCTGGCGCCAGGTGGTGACGTCGCATGCGCTGCCGAACGCCGCGATCCCGACGGTCACCATTCTGGGCTTCATGGTGGGAACGCTGATCGCCGGCGCGGTCGTCGTAGAGAGCGTGTTTGCCTGGCCGGGAGTAGGGCGCCTGCTCGTGGTCGCCGTCGCCAACCGCGACCTCGCCGTGGTGCAATGCATCTTGCTGCTGGTCGCGATGACCATGGTGACGTCCAATCTGGTCGTCGACTTCCTCTACGGCTTCCTCGATCCGCGCCTGCGCGCCAAAGGGGCGCATGCATGACCGACGCGACGCTGAAGGATGCCAAAGCGTTTTCAAGCGAAGTGGATTCCGGTTCGCGCAAAAGAAACGCGTCAAAACTAGAATCTAGCCTCCGCCGCCGCATCAGCCTGGCGGCGATCCCGGTCTCGGTCGCGCTCGCGATCACCTGGATCATCGCCATGCTGCTGATCGCCGCGTTCGCCGAGAAGATCGCGCCCTACGGCTTCACCCAGCTCGACCTGCGCAATCGCCTGGCGGCTCCCGGCAATGCCGCGCATTGGCTCGGTACCGACGAGCTCGGCCGCGACGTGCTGTCGCGGCTCCTCGTCTCCATCCGCATCTCACTGCTGATCGCGTTCGGCGCCACCGCGATCTCGGCGCTGGTCGGCACCACGCTCGGCTTCCTCGCCGCGCATTTCCGCGGGGCCATCGAACAGCTCGTGCTGATGCTGACCGACTTCCAGGCCAGCATGCCCTTCCTGATCATGGCGCTCGCGGTGCTCGCCTTCTTCGGCAATTCGCTGCCGCTGCTCATCGCTCTGATGGGACTGTTCGGCTGGGAGCGCTACGCCCGCATCGCGCGGGGCCTCGCCATCTCCGCCAATGCGCAAGGGTATGCCGCCGCCGTCCGCCAGTTAGGGGCGGCGCCGTCGCGGATCTACCTCCGGCACATCCTGCCCAACATCGCCTCGACCCTGATCGTCTCGACCACGCTGGTCTTTCCCGAGGTGATCCTGATGGAATCCGGCCTGTCGTTCCTCGGCCTCGGCGTGCAGCCGCCGATGACCAGCCTCGGCAACATGGTCGGCTATGGCCGCGAATACCTGACCCGGGCGCCCTGGATCATGCTGGCGCCGGCCACCACGATCGTGGTCACGACGTTGGCCGTCTCTGTGATCGGCGACTGGTTACGCGACCGGCTCGATCCGACCTTGCAATAGGGCCTCGACTTCTCGACTCCCGGTTCTGCAGGCGGCGTTTGCACAACCTCGCGCTGGGGAACGTTCGCGAGAGGCCGCGCCGGGAGCAGGGGAGCCCTGTCCGGACCAAGTTCCCGTTGCGCGCGTGCCCCGCGTGCGCTATCCGGCCGGAAAGCTCTGAGGCGGCTTCCATTTTTCCGCCCGGCTCCAAGCCAACCCGAGGACGGAAACCGCCATGCCAGCCTATCGCTCCCGCACCACCACCCACGGCCGCAACATGGCGGGCGCCCGCGGCCTCTGGCGCGCGACGGGCATGAAGGATGCCGATTTCGGCAAGCCGATCATCGCCGTCGTCAACTCCTTCACCCAATTCGTGCCCGGCCACGTCCATCTGAAGGACCTCGGCCAGCTCGTGGCCCGCGAGATCGAGCAGGCCGGCGGCGTCGCCAAGGAGTTCAACACCATCGCGGTCGATGACGGCATCGCCATGGGTCATGACGGCATGCTCTACAGCCTGCCGTCGCGCGAATTGATCGCCGACAGCGTCGAGTACATGGCCAACGCGCATTGCGCCGACGGTCTCGTCTGCATCTCCAATTGCGACAAGATCACGCCCGGCATGCTGATGGCCGCGCTGCGGCTCAACATCCCCGCCGTGTTCGTCTCGGGCGGACCGATGGAGGCCGGCAAGGTCAAGCTTCAGGGCAAGACCAAAGCCGTCGACCTCATTGATGCCATGGTGGCCGCGGCCGATTCCAAGGTCAGCGATGAGGACGTCAAGGTGATCGAGCGCTCGGCGTGCCCGACCTGCGGCTCCTGCTCGGGCATGTTCACCGCCAATTCCATGAACTGCCTGACCGAGGCGCTTGGCCTCGCGCTGCCCGGCAACGGTTCGGTGGTCGCAACCCACGCCGACCGCAGGCGCCTGTTCGTCGAAGCCGGCCACACCATCGTCGACCTCGTCCGCCGCTATTACGAGCAGGACGATGCCAGCGTGCTGCCGCGCAACATCGCCAACTCTAGGGCGTTCGAGAACGCCATGACTCTCGACATCGCGATGGGCGGCTCGACCAACACCGTGCTGCATCTGCTCGCCGCTGCCCATGAAGGGCAGGTCGAGTTTACCATGCGCGACATCGACCGGCTCTCGCGTCGTGTGCCCGTGCTGTGCAAGGTCGCACCATCCGTCGCCGACGTGCATGTCGAGGACGTGCACCGCGCCGGCGGCATCATGGGCATTCTCGGCGAGCTCGACCGCGCCGGGCTGATCGACACCTCGGTCTCGACCGTGCACGCCCCGACCATGAACGATGCGTTGGAGCGCTGGGACATCAAGCGCAGCAAGAGCGAGGCGGTGCGCACCTTCTATCGGGCCTCGCCCGGCGGCATCCCGACCCAGGTCGCCTTCAGCCAGGAGCGCCGCTACGACGAGCTCGATGCCGACCGCGAGAAGGGCGTCGTGCGCGACCTCGAGCACGCTTTCAGCAAGGACGGCGGCCTCGCCGTGCTTTACGGCAATCTCGCGCAGGACGGCTGTATCGTGAAGACCGCCGGCGTCGACGCCTCGATCCTGAAATTCTCCGGCCCCGCGCGCGTGTTCGAAAGCCAGGACGCAGCGGTGGAGGGCATCCTGGGCGGTAAGGTCGTCGCGGGTGACGTCGTCGTCGTGCGCTATGAGGGCCCGCGCGGCGGCCCCGGCATGCAGGAGATGCTCTATCCGACCAGCTATCTGAAATCGATGGGCCTCGGCAAAGCCTGCGCGCTCGTCACCGACGGCCGCTTCTCCGGCGGCTCGTCCGGCCTGTCGATCGGCCATCTGTCGCCGGAAGCGGCCGAAGGCGGCAATATCGGTCTCGTGCGCGACGGCGATCGTATCGCCATCGACATCCCCAACCGCAGCATCAGCCTGGAGGTCTCCGACGAGGAGCTGGCCAAGCGCCGCGCCGCGGAGGAGGCGAAGGGCGATGCCGCCTGGCAGCCGCAGAACCGCAAGCGCAATGTCTCGACCGCGCTGCAGGCTTACGCCGCGCTCACCACCAGCGCCGCGCGCGGCGCCGTGCGCGAGGTGAAGCGGCGTTCGAGATAGCGCCTGATCGACGCGCCACAGGCTGGGCGGATTCTTCCGGAATGACCCGCGGTCTCCGCGCGAGCGGGCGGGCGCACTGTTGCAGGACAGAGCCGGGACAAGCGGTCGCAAAAGAAACGGCCCCGCCTCCTGGGGTGTGGGCTTTTGGGGGTGGAGGCGGGAGCCGTTTTGCGAAGTGGGCGCCCAACGTGCGGGCTCGCCCGCCAGGCCCCTGTGAATTTAGTGTCTTTGCGCCCATTTTGCCATTTAATTTTTATTTATTTGTACTTTGTTTGTGATTTAATCGCGCCATCCTAAGAAAATAGCCGAAATCCATTTTTCCGAATCCGGCCGGGCGGACGCCGTATCCTCCGCAACGGTCCGGATTGCCAGTAGCGGGGTAAGCCATGAGTCACTCTCCATCGCTCGTGCCGCACATTGCGACAGACCGGGACGTCTATCTCGTGCTCGATGATTTCGGCCGGCGGCTGGGCCGCGCCTGGTGTGAGACGGCTGAGGAGGACGCCAATCGGGCGACCCTGCTCAGGAATCTCGTCGAGGGGCAATATCTCCATCCGGTACGTGTCGTGGCTTTCAATACCGCGGAAGGATGGTCGCGAGATGCCACGGCAGAAGTCGCAGACGAACTGCGCCGCCGCTTTGTCGAATTCGAGGAGACCGATCCCTCGCTGCTGGAGTTTTTGGAAAGAGCAGCGAGGCGGTGAAGCTCGAGCGGAGGCGGATGAACGCCAAACGCACGTCGCGTGTTGATGCGCGTGGTCAATGAGTTCTTACCTGTCGGCTGCGACTGGCTGTTCGCATTAAGGATGCCCCGACGAAGTTCGGCAGCCCAGGATTTTGCGTCGTATACTGCTAGCGACCTTCGCAAATCCATTTCGGGCAACTGGGGCACCACGCAATGTCTCGTACTCTCGCCGTCGTTTTCTCTACCGCCGTCGCCGCGATTTCCATGATGGGCGCAGCCTCCGCCGGCTGCTACAATTGCTATGCGCCGCCGCCGTGCACGACCTGCTACCAGCAGCAATACGTCGCGCCGCAATACCGCGCTGTCGACGAAACCGTGATGGTGTCTCCCGGTTCTGTGGTCGCGCATCGCACGCCGGCGCAGTACCGCACCGTAATGGTGCCGCAGACCGTGATGGTGGCGCCGCCCAGCGTCCAGTACGAGCGCATCCCCCCGCAATATGCCACGCGCCAGCGCGTCGAGATGGTGTCGCCGGGCTATTCGTATTACGCGCCCGTGCAGATGGGCTGCGCGTCCTGCGGGTACTGAGCTGACGCAATGAAGACAGTCTCGCGCGGCGCTCCTTGCGGGGCGCCGCTTTCTTTTGCGCATCAGCAAGCGAGGCCCGGATATGGAGACGAATCCAACCGGACCTCGCAACCGGCAACGCCCTGGGAGATGTCGCCGGTATCTGGGATTGCCGAGACGTCGGCGCGTGGCGGCGCCGAACCTGCCGCCAAGCTAGAGGAACAGGCTGACACTCGCCTGACAAAGGGCGGGGCTGAAGAGGTTGAGGCGAGAGTGCGAACTTCGCGTTGCCTTGCGCGGTCGACGCGTTAAGCGACACCCGTTCCAGGCTTGGAAGGGTGGCCGAGTAGTTTAAGGCACCGGTCTTGAAATTTACTCTGAAAATGGTCGGTAGGAATTAAGCTCCTAGGAGCGGCGATCTCGTCATGGGAAAAGGGTCCGCTCGGGAAGCTTTCGGGCCCCATACGACCAACCGGGCCCCTGCGACCGGCCGCGCTGGGGGACCATTGAGCGGCCGCCGACCGAGGCGGCGCTCTTCAGCAAGTGAAGAAGAAACCAGCGCAGCCATGCCGAACGCTAGGGGCGCCTAGAGACCACAGGGCAATAGCAGTCTGTGCTTCGGCCTGGAAAATGAACGCTGATCGCTAGGCACGTTCCTAGGCCAGCCGAGTTGGCCTTGCTTCGCTCACTCATCATTTTTGCTCGCTTCGTCCGCTCTCACGTTGCGAGCCGGGAATCTCGACAATGGTGCTCAGTTCCTCTCCAGGCGCGTCCGGAAGCTCACAACTCTGTCCATGTCGCTGGAAGCTGATTGCCTACCTTGTTGCTTCACCACCTGCTCGAGTTCAAGAGCTTCTATTGCAAGCTCATCTGCCAAGCGTCCGAAGAGTTCGCGCTTTTGCGGATCGCTTGCCCGCCTGCTCATAAGGGCCAAATCCGCGGCATCGGCGCGGAGTTTGTCCAATCTTTTTTTGAGGTCCGCCATTATCGGCATGTCCTAAACCCACCTCGTCTCGGGTGGGGGTACAAGTCAACGGCGGAATATTCTATTGGTTCTTCGTTAACCGTTCATTAGGCTGACAGGCGTCGTGAAGACCCCGCGAGGGTGAACCGGCGGGCCAGGATCCGAGTCGCGAATCCTCTGCCGGGATTTCGGACCAAAGCGGAGTCACATCAGCGGCTTAGCCTGCGATTTCCCTGGCGGTCGGCGCGATGCCGGGCCCACCGGTGGAGCACCCACGGTGCGCCGATCAGACGCATTCGGTTAGCAACAGCCACGTCAGCCATATGCTGGCCGAATATTCATCCCAAGATCGTGCAGGAGCGGCTAGGCCATTCCTCAAATCGCGATCACGATGGAGAACCATCTGATGCCGAACATGCAGGGGCGAAGCGGCCGCGGCTGTTGACGTTGCCATGCGAGCCGCCATAAACAAGCGAACCGAAGCGACGAAAAGCTAAACAATTTCCAGTCTGGAAGGGTGGCCGAGTGGTTTAAGGCACCGGTCTTGAAAACCGGCGTGCCCGCAAGGGTACCGTGGGTTCGAATCCCACCCCTTCCGCCACAATCCAATAAAATCAACCGCTTAGATGCGGTTCGTTACCGCGCTCAGCTGAGCTCGACATTGAGGGCGCAATCGCGGATGAGTTGAAGCGACACGAAATCTTGTCGGACTCGCTGCGCCGCTCGAGATCGGTAGCAACTCCAGGCGAGGGGGGCCTGGTGTGCCTTAGCTGTGTTGCGCGGACGATTGATCATCCCAGAGCAGTTCACCGCACCGGCATTGATACACCCGGATGAAGCGGGCTGCCTTCATGTCCCATAGCTTCTCCGCCAGACTGAGCGGTTCGCGGCATTTGGGGCAGCGGAACAGGGTTCGGCTCGGGGGCGTGGCTGGAGGCATGGGCACGTCTCATTTTTCAGAAGACGCGAAAGCTCGGCAAGCGTTCCTGAGCATGATCCGGAAAAGTGTGAAGCGGTTTTCGGCAAAGATCAGGCTCAAACACAACGTCAAGCGCGATGACGATTATTGCCAATCGCATTGCGCTTTAGCTCCGGTGGAGGCCGTTGCAAAATAGGAACGCTTGCGGCCCACGTACTTTGATCCGCATGCGCTTAGGCGCATCAGGCTATCTAACCGTAGCCCGAGCGGCCCCAGCCCTGGGTCCTTGATCCAGGCCTGGGGTCGTTCTTTCTCGCGCAAACGGCTGCGCCTGGACCGGCGAGCCTTCGTTGAAGGACCAGGTGTCTCAAGCTGCACGTGCAAACGAGCGACGCCTGTGGCGCAGGTATCGCTCGATATCGGCGAGCGGCATTGCGTTCAGCACCCGCTCTGCGGGGACGCCGCCTTTTCGCGCCATCTCGACGCCCCAATGCATGTGATCGAGCTCGGCGATCGAGTGCGCGTCCGGATTGATGCTCAACATGCAGCCATATTCGAGCGCAGCCTGATGCCAGCGCCAGTCCAGATCGAGCCGCCAGGGATGAGCGTTGATCTCGATTGCGACGTCGTGCTTGGCGCAGGCGCGCAGCACCTTCTCGACATCGATCTCGTAGCCTGGACGGCGCTGAAGCTGGCGGCCGGTCATGTGGCCGACGATGGTGGTGTAGGGATTGGCGACAGCCCGCAGCAGGCGTTCGGTCTGTGCCTTCCGATCCAGCCTGAAACGCCCGTGGATGCTGGCGACCACGAAATCGAAGCCGTCGAGCACCTCGTCCGGATAGTCCAGCGATCCGTCCGCCAGGATGTCGGACTCAATGCCCCTCAGGATCCGAAAGTCCTTGCCAAACTTTCTATTGAGCCGCTCGGCCTGCCGATGCTGCTCCTTGATCTGCTCGAGCGAGAGACCCCCGGCGTAGTGCGCCGACTGCGAGTGGTCGGCGACACCGAAATATTCGAAGCCGCGCTTCAGCGTGGCCTTGGCCATGCTCTCGAGCGTCTCAGTCCCATCCGAGGCGTCGGTGTGGCAGTGCAGGATGCCGCGCAGGTCCTGGTCGGTGACGAGCCTCGGCAGCTTTTTCTTCAGCGCCCGCTCGATCTCGCCGCGGCCCTCGCGCAGTTCGGGCGCGATGAAGGGAAGGCCGAGCGCCCGGTAGATGTCTTCCTCGGTCTCTGCGACAACGCTCCGCCCCTTGTGCAGCCCGTCCGGCTCGAGGCGCATTCCTTTCTTGTCCGCGAGCGCCCGAAGCTGATCCAGATGAACAGGTGAGCCTGTCGCGTGGAGCAGGGCGGCGCCAAAATGCTTGCGATCGGCGAGGTGAACTTGCAGCCCGCCTGATTCGATAACGCTGCCGCTCCCGGCGGCCTCGGCGACGATCGCGAAGTCGGCGACGAGTTCGCAACCGCGCCTGAAGTCGCCGGCGATCGTGAGCCGTCTGAGCTCGGGCCGCGCTTTCCGCAGCGAGTCCGTTGCATGCTCGAGCAGGGCCGCGGCGCGATGCAGGTGCAGGCGACCCTTGCCGCTTTTGGCGATCGCAAGGTTCTCCACGATCTTGGTCTGCAGCGCGGCCCCAAGCCCCTTGGCCTTCTTGATGCGGTCTTGCTCGGCTGCCGTTTCCAATTCGGACAGGGAGGTGATCCCGAGATCCTTGTAGAGCTTGAGCACCTTCTCAGGCCTTAAGCCCGGCACCGTCAGCAGTTCCAGGACCCCCGCGGGAATTTCCTTGCGCAGCTTCTCAAGGCTCGGATGAGTCCCCGTGCGATACAGCTTGGTGATAATGTCCGCGATGGCTTCGCCGACCCCGGGAATCTCGGTGAGGCGGTCTTCCTCGATCAGCACGTGGAGCGGGACGACGAGCGCGGCAAGATTATCGGCGGCGTTGGCATACGCCTTCGCACGATAGGGGTTGCCTCCACGCAGCGCCGTTCGCTGCGCGTATTCCCTCAGGAGTTCAGTCACCCTTGGGGTGTCAGCGACCGCCACTCACCTCGCTCCAGGCCTTCAATCGATTGACCTCTCAAGCTTTTGGGCTGCCCGGAAGTCGTCCAGATGCTGCAGGTTTGGCCCGTACGCGGCCTCCTTGGTGAGCAGGTGGTAGATCCGGGCTACCATGATTTGGAGATGCTTCATTCGCCCGCGGGGCATCGTCCGGGCCTTGCAAAGGGCTCGAACCGCGTGCGCTCGGAAATAGTCAAAAGCGTCGGACATCGTGGATTCAACGTCTCGCTCAAAGATTGGTTCTTATCCGTCGCTTCTAGAAGCACCAGTCCCATCGCCGTCTGTAGATGGGAGCCGCTCGACAATCAGGACGAACGAGAGCGCATCCGGAACGCTGTCGAACTTGAAAAATTAGCCTGGCAGGAAGCTTCACAGCGGGCCAGGCATGTTCTTCTTTTTCTCGAACCGGCTCGGGTGTCTCGGCTCGTTGCTGATCTCCGGCTTGATCACTCTCGCGCTCCTCTTCCTGCTCGGGATAGTCCGGTTCTGAACCCCCGGCGCGTGGTCCAGATTCACCCTCCACGCATTTGAGATGCAGGTCGCCAGCATCTGGAACTTGGCCAGTGCTGGCCTGTTGTACGCACTCTCGTCCACCTACGGAGAGATGTCTTGGAAAGCACAATCATCGGAGAATTCGACACTCGCCGCAGCGCCGAGCTTGCCATTGAGCACGTCGTCCAGGAATGCGGCGTATCCCGAAGCGACGTCTTCGTCCAACCGGCCGGCGGCGCGAACACGGCGGGGACACATCCGGCCGGTGCTGACGTCAAATCCGCGCCCGCGCCGGAAGGTCACCAGAAGTTGGAAGGTCTGATCGAGGTCTCCGTGGATTTCCACGGCGATGCCCCTGAAAAGATCGCAGACGTCTTGAGGGGCGCCGGCGCAAAGACTGTCCGAACCAAATAACGCAAGTGCGCTTGTGCCGCGTAAGCTCTGTGGTTCGGCATTCTCACACCGAAGCGTAGCCCGTCTCCGAGGACGCGGAACCCGTTGAGCATTCACAGCGTTTTAGACACGAACGCGACTTGCGAGGTCCACCTGCTTCAGAGTTCATCGACCCTGATCCCCGGCAATACCGTCTGGCGGCGGTGCGAAGCGCGCCGCGTCGCGGTTCTGAATGATGCTGCCGCTTATTTCGCGGCCCTGCGGGATGCGCTGCTGGAGGCGCAAGACCAAGTTTATGTGATCGGATGGGATATCCATAGTGAGACCAGGCTGGTCGGAGCTTCCGGACGAGCGGATGATGGTCTGCCGGAACAGCTTGGCCCATTCCTCCGCGCGCTCGTTCAACGCCGTCCCGCCCTGTGGATTAATATTCTGATCTGGGACTTCGTCTCGTTTTACGGGTCCGAAAGGGAATGGAATTCCGCGGCAAAATTCACCGCCGGAACATGTGGCCGCGTCCGATTTCATCTGGATTCCACACTTCCGTTTGGTTCCGCCCAACACCAGAAGATCGTCTGTGTCGACGGTTCATTGGCGTTCGTTGGCGGGCTCGACCTGACGATCAGGCGCTGGGACACGAGCGACCATCGCGCCGATCACGCGTTGCGCTGCGACCCTGCGGGTAAGCCATACCCACCGTTTCATGATGTTCAATGCATGGTCGACGGGCATGCTGCGGCATGGCTAGCCGACCTCGCGGAGGAACGCTGGCGTGCGGCAGGTCAACAGGTTCATCCTCGGCGCGCGCTGAAGAGCATTCGGTGGCCGGCGAATGTGCCGGTTGAGGCGGAGCACGTGCCGGTGGGTATCGCCAGGACAGAGATCGTGTGTCCTGCAGGTTCGAGGATCAAGGAGGTCGAGCGCTCACTGGTTGCAGCGATCCGGTCAGCGACGAGCTTCGTTTACATCGAAAACCAGTTTACCAGCGCTATCAGGATAGCGCGGGAATTGGCCGAGCAGATGCTTCGCGCGCCTTCGCTTCGGGTTCTCGTTGTCACTCCCAAACTGCATTCGTCCTGGGTAGAATCCCAAGCCATGCAAAACGGCCGTGGTGCCTTCATCGACTGCTTCAATGAGGCCGGAGTGGCAGATCGTATCCGCTTCGTCTACCCGGTCTCACCCAGCGGGGATACCGAAGCTGCCGTGATGGTGCACAGCAAGCTCATGACCGTCGACGATCGGATCTTGAGAATCGGCTCGGCTAACCTGAACAATCGGTCGATGGGTGCCGATAGTGAGTGTGACCTTATTTTTGAAGCTGCATCCGACGAGCATAGAAACTTCATCGCTTCGGTCCGCCGTCGCCTGATTGCCCATTTCTGCGATCTCGACGAACAGACCATAACGCGAAATGAGGATCGTCTTTTTGCGCTCCTGGACGACGTGTCGAGAGCTGATGGGGCGAAGGCGCTGCGGGAAGTGGAGTCCTCGGTTCTGACCAGTACTCTGGCCACAATGGTTCAGCCGGTGGCCGACCCTGAGCGGCCTCTCCATCTCGAGCGGGCGGCATCTCGCATGTGGAGCACGAAGACTCTAATAGGGATCGTATCGATAGCCGTGGCGCTTTTTGGATTGGCGATGGCTTGGTCGTACACGTCTTTGAGCGATTTCGCCGACGCGGGTCGTATTTCAACGTTCCTGTCTGCCTACTCGCAGTCTATCTGGGGGCCGCCATTCGCGATCGCAGCTTTCGTCGTCGGCGGGCTGGTCGTGTTTCCGGTTCTCGTACTCATTGCAGCAACTGCTGCCGCGCTTGGGCCCTGGCTAGGGTTCATTACCGCAATGGCCGGCGTCTTGCTCAGCGCCCTCGTGCTTTTTGCGCTCGGGCGGGCACTCGGACGACAGCGACTCCAGCGTTTACTCGGACGACGTGCAGCGCGCATCCAGGAACGCGTCTTAGGCAAGGGTATTCTGGCTGTCGTCGTCATCCGGATGATTCCGATAGCACCGTTCTCGGTGGTGAATGTCGTGGCTGGTGCGAGCACGCTGCCTCTCCGCGACTTCATGGTTGGAACTCTGCTGGGCATGATGCCCGGTATTCTCGCCATGGCAGTTCTGGGGGCTCAAATCGCAGATTTGGCCAGGGATGCTTCCTGGAGCAACATATTGCTATTGGTCTTGGCGTTTTTGAGCTGGCTCGGAATCTGCGTAGGCGCACAATTCGTCGCGACCTGGCTCGCCGGGAGGCGCTGATGGCGGCGATGCGTTTCATGACATGGAATGTGCATGGCACGTTCAATCTCAATACGAAGTTCGATTTGGAGGGTGTTTGCTCGATCGTTCGCCGGTGGGCCCCCGATGTCGTCGCGCTTCAGGAGGTGGATTCGCGATCGCGGTCAGACAATCCATTCGCGAAGTTGGCAAGTGTTGTCGGCGATCACCGCGTTCACGCCAAGTCGATCGTCACCGAGGATGGCGACTACGGTCAGATGCTCCTAAGCCGCTTTCCATTCTCCGGGGTGCCCGAGATCGTCGACGTGTCGTATCGGGAGCGGGAGCCCCGTAGGGCGATTGCCACGGGACTGCTGACACCTGTCGGCCATGTGCGCGTGGTGGCTACTCATCTCGGCTTGAGTATCCATGAGCGGTATGCGCAAGCTCAGGCCCTGGTCAGCCTTGTGAAGCCCGGAAAGACCGTCGTTCTCGGCGACTTCAATGACTGGTTTTGGGTCAAATCGGTGCGGCGTGTGCTCGCGCAGGTTTGCCCAAACCGGACACGCTTGCGGACTTTCCCGGCGCGCTTGCCCGTTCTACGCCTTGATAGAATCTATGCGACGCCCGACGCCCGGTTCGGGAAAGTGTGGACCGACCGGGAGGCAGGAGCCTATTCAGACCATTTGCCGGTGATTGCAGAAATAGAGATCTGAATATTTTCCCGAGGGAAGATGATCTTCTCGCTCGCCGCTTTCCCCAAAGCGCGATGAGATTAGGACGAATCGTCATCGCGCTTTAGGTTGTTGTCTTGACATGATCTTTTCGGAAAACCGCTGCGCATTTTTTCCGGATCATTAGCGTTCGGGAAGGGATCCCGATCAGCCTTCTTGCCGATTTTCCGAAGATGGCAGAATGCCACTGTTTTGCCCGACGGGTCAACCGGCTTTTGCGCGAATGCAAAAGGCGTTGTGCCAACAAGACTTAGCTACTGTGCATGGGGTTGTTTTCGCAAACTTCGTTGGTCAGCGTCTATGCTTCAGCTCAAGCATGCGGAACTTTTTCCTCGCCGCCACGTTGTGTTGCCATGACTGAAGACCTTTCCTTCCGACGCAAGCCTCTGACTCCCGAGCAGCGCCAGGCACGTGATGCAGCGCGCCGGCTCGAGGCCGAAAAGGCCATGCGCGATCATGAGGCGGCGCAGAAGGCGTTTTACGCCAACAAGGAACGGCTGAAGGCCGAACGCCTCGCGCGGGAGGCGGCCGCGGCGAAGGGCTGACCAAACGCGGTCGGCGCCAACAATCTCCCATACCGATCTTTCAAACCGATGCCGCCGGCGTCTCACGCCGGTTGGCGTTCCCCTTGCTCAAGACCAGCTTGCGCGCGCCCGGTCCCACGCCCATCGGCGGGCTTGACGGCGTTTGCCTTCCGGGAGGAAGCTTAGGGTGAAGTGAACCACGGAGACGTTCGCTCCCAGCCAGTATGTCACATCAGCGAAACGAGAATGGAGCTGACCATGACCATGTTCGACAAGCGCGAGCAGGGCTTTGAAGCAAAGTTCGTCCACGACGAGGAGCTGATGTTCAAGGCGACGGCCCGGTCCAACAGGCTGCTCGGGCTTTGGGCCGCAAGCCAGCTCGGCCTCAGCAACGACGACGCGGCAAGCTACGCAACGGCGCTGGTCACGGACAATCTGGAGAGGCAGACCATCGACGACATCGTGAGCAAGGTGTCCGCCGATCTCGCCGCCAAGGGCGTGGCGCGCGAGCAGGTCGCGCAGAAGCTTCTGGAATACCTGCGCCAGGTCATGCAGCAGCAAGCTGGCACATGAGAGGCTGGCCATTATGCCTCATTCGGCGTGCTTGCGCGCCCCGGCATCGCTGAGCCTGTCGACATAGGCGATGCCGATCGCCGAGAAGACGAAGGTGAGGTGGATCAGCACCTGCCACATCACGCCAGTCTCGGTAAAGCCGGCGCGGTTCGAGCCGAGATTGCCGGCCTCGATGAAGGTGCGCAGCAGCGCGATCGAGGAGATGCCGATGATGGCCATGGCGAGCTTGATCTTGAGAACGCTGGCATTGACATGGCCGAGCCATTCCGGCTCGTCGGGATGACCCTGGAGATCGAGCCGCGAGACAAAGGTCTCGTAGCCGCCGACGATCACCATCACCAAGAGATTGGAGATCATCACGACGTCGATCAGGGCCAGCACGCTCATCATGATCTGTTGCTCGGTGAGGTCGAGCGAGTGCCAGGACAGATGCCAGAGCTCCTTGAGGAACAGCGCGATGTAGACGCACTGCGCCACGATCAATCCGAGATACAGCGGCAGCTGCAGCCAGCGCGAGCCGAAGATGATCATCGGCAGCAGGCCCAGACGCGGCAATGGCGGTCGGGGTTCGGTGCGGCGTTCGGACTGGAATCCAGGCTCAACCGACATTCAGGCAGCATCCTCGCATGGAGATGATCTTGCTGCCATGTAACCCGGCAAGATGGCCGGCGGAAGACGCGGCGCAAGCCGGTCGTTTGCCAGGGATCGCGCCGTTTCGTGCTACCGTGCCGGGCGGCCGTCGCGCGCTCGGCCAGCACGGAATCAAGATCGGGAGGCGGGGAGTGTTTCGCAGCGGGACATGGGCGGGTGGGATCGCGCTCGCAGCCGCGATCATGGCCGGCTCCGGCGGCGCGGACGTGTCGGCAACGCCACTAACCCCGTTCCGCTATGAGGCGCAGGCGCAGCGCCATTGTCCGCAGGATCAGGTGGTCTGGCTCGATTTCAGGAAGGGCGTCTACTACACCAGGGGCCAGAAGCGATATCGCCAGGGCTTTGACGGCAGCTTCGTCTGCCTGAACGAGGCTCGGGACGGCCGCTACCGGCGCTCGCTGCTCGGCCTGCGCTGAGCGGCGGGTGAGTGGGAAAAGCGAGCGGGCTATTTCCGGCTCGGCAGCTTCACCGGTACGTGCGGGGAGGTGCTAATGACCCTGGGGCTTCCGTCCGGATAGGTGCGATCGCCGCGGATCAGGGATTCAAGAACAAGAAAAAACTTCTCGGCAAGCATGTGACTCACCCTGGTTGGTGATGGCCTCTTGAAATTAAGTCGAGGCGCCGAATGCGGAAATTCAATCAACTAAACGGGAGCGGGACAATCCCGGGCAAACACTGTTTGCAGCGAAGTGTGGTCGTCGTCGGGAAAGCGCGAAGATCGCGCCCGAGATTAACCGAAGGCCAGTGCCACGAGGCTAGAGCAGAGCAGGACCAGGCCGCCTGCGGTCAATGCTAGGAAGCCATCGGATACGAGGTCATGGTTGCGCATGGGACACCTGCCGCTCTCGTCCTCGATGCTCGATCGGATCGATTAAAATTGTCCGAACGTGCCGCCTTGAAAGAAGTGAATGCTTGCCGTCCCGCGCGAGTGCCTTCAGGCCCTCGTGCGGTAACCTTCAAACGCATGGGCAAGGAAGATCGCCGCGCTTACCAGACCCATCAGTGCCGAAACCGTCTCGATCATCGCTAAATTCCAAATCCCGCCCTGCATCCGAGAGAACGCGTGCGGCCTTGCACAGTCAAAAGAATTTCCCTGAGCGGCGTGACAATGGGGATGGAGTGAGGATTTGGCGCAACAGAATGTCCAGCCTTGGCACAGAGCAGGGCCCTGCGTTCCGTAGATCACGGGGGAAGCGAACGTCCCGTTTACCATGCCGGCGTGATCGCTGTGGGCTCCCCATTTCCGCCGTGTTCGGGTTGCGTTATCGTTACTGCTTCCGATGCGGTGGTGGGCTGCCTCGGATCAAAGGACCGGACGGCGCTCCCGTAGCCAATGCGGGTTGGGCATGCCGCCGGCGGAATGGTATTTGGGGCAAATGGGGATCCGACGGTCAGATTCGGTTTTGCGGGCCGCGCGCGGTGTTGCGGCGGTCGCGACCTGCCTTGCGCTCGCCAATTGCGCCTCTTCGACCAAGTTCGCCAGCCGCGTCGATCCGAAATATGGCGTGTCCTCAAGCCCAAGGGTGGTGGCCTGGGGTGACCCGGTCCCGAAGGGCGGCGGCACCTACCGCGTCGGTAAGCCCTATATCGTGGCCGGCCGGACCTACGTGCCGGAGGAGGACGTCAACTATCGTGCCGAGGGCATGGCGTCCTGGTATGGCGATGATTTTCACGGCCGCCTGACCGCCAACGGCGAAGTGTTCGACATGACCTCGCTCACGGCGGCGCATCCGACCCTGCCGATGCCGTCCTATGCGCGGGTGACCAATATTTCCAACGGCAAGTCGCTGATCGTCCGCGTCAACGACCGCGGGCCCTATCACGGCAACCGGCTCATCGACGTCTCGAACAAGGCCGCCGAACTCCTTGAATTCAAAGGCAATGGCGTCGCCAAGGTCCGGGTCGAATATGTCGGCCGGGCGCCGCTGGAAGGCTCCGACGATCGCCAGCTGATAGCCACCTTGCGTACCGGCGTTCCGGCGCCTACCCCCTCAATGGTCCGGGTCGCTTCGGCCAAGCCTTTCGTGCCGGAATTGCCCTCGTCGAGCCGCGGTGCCATTCGCGGCGAGGTTCCGATGCCGGAGGGGCGGCCCTACAATCTCGGCAACAGCTCGGCCGATATGGCCTCGCTCAACGCGACCTCGGAAATGTCGGCCTCGAGCCGCAGCCGGGGCCGGGGCCACCAGAACGCCCGTGCCGTGTCCTATGACGACGACGGCCGCTATGCGACCGAGAGCGCGCTGTCCGGCGCCTACGCCTCGGATGGCGCGGCCGAGGCCCGCAGCATCCTGAGTGGCCGCGGCCTCTACTGAGTTGTGCTCGCCGTCAGGAATTTCACCAGCGCTGCGTTCACCTCCTCGGGCCGCTCCTGCTGCACCCAATGGCCGGCGCCCTCGAGGATCAGCTTGTGTTTCAGATTGGGCAGCACGCGCTCGAGCTCGTTGACGCGCTTCGCCCCGATCAGGCCGGTGATGACGGCGTCCTTCGAGCCGGCGATGAACAGTGACGGCTGCTGGATCTGTGCATCCTGCCAGGGCGCCGTCAGCTCCCAATTGCGGTCGATGTTGCGGTACCAGTTCAGCCCGCCGCGGAAGCCGCATTTGCGAAAGCTTTCGGTGAAATAGGCTAGGTCAGCCTCGCTCAGCCAGCGGGGCAGTGGCTCCTCGGCGCCCGCATGGCCGAGAAAGCCCTTGCCCTCCTGCACGAACATGGCCGCCGAGGGATCGGCGAGGCCGCGGCCGCCGAGCACGATGCGCATGGTGCGGGCGACGTCGCGCTCGAGCTCGGCCTCGGCGACGCCCGGCGTCTGGAAATATTGCCAATAGAAATTGGTGATGCCGCCCTGGCGCAGCAGATCGAGCGGCTTGCCGCGGCCGCGGAACGGCGGCGGCACGCTCAGGCCCGCGACCGCCGTGAAGATGTCGGGGCGGAACAGCGCGGCGTGCCAGGCGACCGGAGCGCCCCAATCGTGGCCGACCACCATTGCCTTGCTCTCGCCCAGCGCCTGCACCAGGCCGACGACATCGCCGACCGTGTCGAAGATGGAGTAGGCGGCCGCATCAGGGGGCGCCGCGCTCTGGCCGTAGCCACGCATGTCAGGAGCGACCACATGAAACCCGGCGGCCGCGAGTGCCGGGATCTGGTGGCGCCAGGAATAGGACAGTTCCGGCCAGCCATGGCACAGCACCACCAGCGGACCCTGGCCCTGCTCGCGGATGAAGAGCTCGATCCCGTTGGCCTTGATCATACGGGTTGAGGACATTCAAGTTTCCGCCTTGCTTCAGGGGTTTGGTCGGCAAATATAAGATGCCACGATAGGGGCGCGAGGAGAATCGTGCAATCTCAGGGACAGGCGTCCACCTCCGTGTTGTTCGCATCTGTTCCAACTGGTAGAACGCCGCTCTCAGGGCTTGGCCATGACATTTCGTCCTTCTTTGCTTCGTCGCCCCCGGTTCACCGCCGGTGCGCTGGCGCGCGGGCTGATCGCGGCGATTCTGGTCGCGGGCATCGGATGGGGCGGGGCGCTCTACGCCGCCAACCAGAGCGTGCAGGGCGCCAAGAAGGCGGAAGACACCGGCTTCGACGGCGACGCCCCGACTGCGATCCTGATCGAGGCCTCCTCGGGCAGCGTGCTGTTCGAGAAGAACGCCGACGAGCTGCGCGCGCCCTCCAGCATGATGAAGCTGATGACCGCAGAGGTCGTCTTCAACGCCATCAAGAAGGGCGACATCAAGCTGACCGACGAATATCGGATCAGCGAGAACGCCTGGCGCCGGGGCGGCGCGCCCTCCGGGGGCTCGACCATGTTCGCCGCGATCAACAGTAAGGTCTCGGTCAGTGATCTCCTGCATGGCGCGATCATCCAGAGCGGCAACGATGCCTGCATCGCGCTCGCCGAAGCCATCGCGGGCAACGAGCGGATTTTCGCGACCGACTTCATGACCAAGCGCGCACGCGAGCTCGGCCTCACCAGATCGACCTTCGCCAATTCCAACGGCTTGCCCGATCCCGGCAACAAGATGACGGTGCGCGAGCTCGGCATCCTTGCCCGCCACATCATCCTTGATTTCCCCGAGTTCTACAAATTGTTCGGCGAGAAGGAGTTTACCTGGAACAAGATCCGCCAGCCCAACCGCAATCCGCTACTCAATTCGATGGAAGGCGCTGACGGGCTCAAGACCGGCTACACCAAGGAAGGCGGCTACGGCATGGTGGGCTCGGCCGTGCAAAACGGCACGCGACTGATCGTTGTCGTCAACGGGCTCGATGATCCCGAGGACCGTGCCACGGAAGCCAAGAAGATGCTGGAATGGGGCTTTCGCAATTTCGAGACCCGCACCCTGATCGCAGCCGAACAGCCCGTCGGCTACGCCAAGGTGTTCGGCGGCGAGAGCCGCTCGGTCAAGCTCGTGGCCAAGACGCCCGTGAAAGTGATGGTCCACAAGAACGGCAGCGACAAGCTGATCGCCCGCATCGTCTATCGCGGCCCGGTGCGCGCGCCGGTCGAGGCCGGCCAGCAGGTCGGGGTGGTCAAGGTCTGGCGCAGCGGCACCATCGCGGTTGAGACGCCGGTCTATGCCGCCGAAGCGATCGGCACCGGCTCGACCATGCGCCGCGCAATCGACGGCGCCAGCGAGCTCGTGATCGGTATGTTCCGCGCAGGCGCCGAGAAGCTCTGATCATGAGTGAAAGCGCGGTACGCTGGCCGTCGGGACGCGGGCGCTTCATCACCTTTGAGGGCGGCGAAGGGACGGGCAAGTCGACCCAGATCAAGAAGCTCGCCGACCGCCTCACGGCGGCAAGGATGCGCATCCTCGTCACGCGCGAGCCGGGCGGCTCGCCTGGCGCCGAGATCATGCGACATCTGGTGCTGTCAGGCATGGGCAAGCTGCTCGGCCCCGAAGCCGAGACGTTGCTGTTCGCCGCTGCCCGCGACGACCACGTCCGCACCGTAATCCAGCCCGCGCTCAGCCAGGGCGTCTGGGTGCTGTGCGACCGCTTCGCCGACTCGACGCGGGCCTATCAGGGCAGCCTCGGCCGCGTGCCGGATGGCCTGATCAACGCGATGCAGCGGGTCACGATCGGCGATCTCAAGCCGGATCTCACCATCATTCTCGACCTGCCGGTCGAGATCGGCTTGCAGCGGGCAGCCACGCGCCGCGGCAGCGCCGCACCCGACAGGTTCGAGGGCGAGGATCTCAAGTTCCACCAAGGCCTGCGCGACGCCTATCGCAAGATCGCCGCGGAAGATCCCGCGCGTTGTGCGCTGATCGACGCCAATTCCGATCCTGACACGGTTGCCGGGCGCGTCTGGACGGCGCTGCGCGAACGTCTCCTTGCCACGCCCGCGGTGATTTCCGCATGAGCCCGCGTCGGACCGAGCGCGAAACCGCCATTCCGCATCCGCGCGAGACATCGAAGCTGTTTGGGCATCGCGAGGCCGAGACCGCGCTGCTCGCAGCCTATCGCAGCGGGCGCATCCCGCATGCCTGGCTGATCGGCGGACCGCAAGGCATCGGCAAGGCAACGCTGGCCTACCGCATGGCGCGCTTCGTGCTCGCCCACGGCCAGCCGCTGGCGCCGTCCGTGCAGCGCGCCGAAGACCTTGCGATCGATCCCGACGATGCCGTGGCGCGGCAGGTTGCGGCGAGTTCGCATGGCGGGCTGTTGACGCTGGAGCGCACCGCGAATGATCGCGGCGTGATGCGCACCGTGATCACCGTCGACGAGACGCGCGAGACGATCGGCTTCTTCGGCTCGACGGCTGCCGCCGACGGCTGGCGCGTCTGCATCGTCGACACGGTCGACGAGCTCAATCCAAACGCGGCCAACGCGCTTTTGAAGATCCTCGAAGAACCGCCGCAGCAATCGCTATTCCTGTTGGTGAGCCACGCGCCGGCACGCGTGCTCGCCACCATCCAGTCGCGTTGCCGCAAGCTGCGCCTGCGCCCGCTCGCCACCGATGACGTGATCAGTGCGGCGGCTTCGGCCGGCGACCTCGATCCGAATGATCCGGCGCTGCACGAGGCGGCGGAGGCTTCCGAGGGCAGCGTGGCGCGGGCACTGACGCTGCTCGGCGGTGACGCGCTCAAGCTCCAGCAGCGCACCGCGGCACTGCTCGCGCGTCTGCCGCAGGTCGATCCGCGCGAACTGCACACGCTCGGCGATTCGCTCGGGACCAGCGACCGCGTCGCGCTTGCCGCCTTCATCGACGGCATCGATCGCTGGATCGCCGAACGCCTGCATGCGGACGAAGCCAATACGAACCAGAATCTGCCGCGCCTTGCGCGTCTAGCTGAGGTATGGGAAAAGATCGTCCGCGCCGCGCGCGACACCGAAACCTACAATCTGGAGCGCAAGCCCTTGGTTTTCTCGGTGTTCGGCTGGCTGGCGGACGCAACGCGCTAGGCGCAGGTTCGTTTCCAATTTTCGAGAAGCCGGTAAAGGAATTCGTGGTGGCAACGCGAGCTAAAAAAACCGCCAAGGGCAAGAAGAAGGCTGCGAAGAAAGCGGTCAAGAAAGCCACGAAGAAGGCTGTGAAGGCGCGTGCGCGCAAAGGTGCCAAGACGGTCAAGAAGACCAAGAAGGTTGTCGCCAAAAAAGGCGTGAAGAAGAGCGCAGGGAAGACGGCAAAGAAGGCCGGCCGGGCGGCGAAGAAGCAGGTCGTCGCCAAAAAGGCCTCGAAGAAAACCGCCGCCCAAACGCCGGCCAAGGCTCCGGCGAAGAACGTGGTCAAGAAGGCGAGGGTGACTGCGCCTGCCGTGATCGCCGCGCCAGCTCCTGTCGCCGCTCCTCAAAGAGCCGCCAAGCTGAAGGCGCCGCGTGCGCCAAAGCCCGTCGCAGCGCCGCAAACGGCCGCGCCCGTTGCCACCCCCGCGCGCGATAACGTCTTCTACATCACGACCGCCATTGCCTATCCCAACGGAAGCCCGCATATAGGCCACGCCTATGAGGCGATCGCGACCGACGTGCTGGCGCGCTTTGCGCGGCTCGATGGCAAGGACGTGTTCTTCCTGACCGGCACCGACGAGCACGGTCAAAAAATGGTGCAGACGGCGGCCGGTGAAAACATGTCCGTGTCCGCGCTCGCGACCCGCAATGCCGGCCGCTTCAAGGAGATGGATGAGCGCCTGAACGTGTCGTTCGACCGCTTCATCCGCACCACCGAGGAGCAGCATCATCGCTCCAGCCAGGAGATTTGGCGGCGCATGGAAGCGAACGGCGACATCTATGCCGATACCTATTCGGGGTGGTACTCGGTCCGTGACGAGGCGTATTACGCCGAGGACGAGACGCGCCTGAACGATGACGGGTTGCGGCTCGGACCGCAGGGCACGCCGGTCGAATGGGTCGAGGAGAAGAGCTATTTCTTTCGCCTATCGGCGTACCAGGACAAGCTGCTCAAGCTTTATGCGGATCATCCCGATTTCATCGGGCCCGACTCCCGCAAGAACGAGGTGGTAAGCTTCGTCAGAGGTGGCCTGCGCGATCTCTCGATCTCGCGCACGACCTTCGACTGGGGCGTCAAGGTGCCCGGCGATGAAGAGCACGTGATGTATGTCTGGGTCGATGCGCTGACCAATTACATCACCGGCGTCGGCTTCCCCGACGAGAGCGACGAGAACTGGCGCTACTGGCCCGCCGACGTGCACATCATCGGCAAGGACATCATCCGTTTCCATGCGGTGTATTGGCCGGCGTTCCTGATGTCGGCGGGCATTCCGCTGCCGAAGCGGATCTATGCCCACGGCTTCCTGTTCAACAGGGGCGAGAAGATGTCGAAGTCGGTTGGCAACGTCGTCGATCCCTTCAACCTCGCCGACCAGTATGGCGTCGACCAGATGCGCTATTTCTTCCTGCGCGAGGTGCCGTTCGGCCAGGACGGCAACTACAATCACGAGGCCATCGTCGCGCGCATTAACGCCGATCTCGCCAACGATCTCGGCAACCTTGCGCAGCGCTCGCTGTCGATGATCGCCAGGCAGCTCGGCGGCGTGCTGCCGGAGCCCGGCGAGTTCAGCGACAACGACAACGCAATCTTGGCGATGGCCGACGGCATGATCGCCACGTCGCGTGAAGCCATGGCCACGCAGCAGATCCACCAATGGCTCAACGCCGTGTGGGCCGTGGTGGCGGAGGCCAACCGCTATTTCGCGGGCGAGGCGCCGTGGGCGCTCGCCAAGACCGATCCCGCCAGGCAGAAGACCGTGCTTTACGTCACCGCGGAAGTCGTGCGCCAGATCGCGATTCTGACGCAGCCGGCGATGCCGACCGCCTCGGGATTGCTGCTCGACAGCCTCGGCATCCCGGAAGCCGAGCGCAGCTTCGCCACCCTGGGTGGCACCTCGCGCATCGCGCCGGGCTCGACGCTGCCGGCGCCGAAACCGGCGTTCCCGCGCTACGTCGAGCCGGCGGCCTGAGGCGGTCGCGCGATGCTGGTCGACAGTCATTGCCACCTGGATTTTCCGGACTTTGCGGAAGATCTCGACGGGATCGTGTCGCGTGCGCGTGCAGCCGGCGTCAAACGCATGGTCACGATCTCGACGCGGGTGCGGAAGCTGAACGATCTCGTCGCCATTGCCGAGCGCTACGACGATGTCTATTGCTCGGTCGGCACTCACCCGCACAATGCGGATGAGGAGGACGGCATCGCGCCGGACGAGCTGATCGCGCTGACGCAGCATCCCAAGGTCGTCGCGCTCGGTGAAGCCGGGCTCGATTATTTCTATGACAACGGCTCACCGGAGGCGCAGGCGAGGGGCTTTCGCGCCCACATTGCCGCCGCCCGCGCCACCGGCCTGCCGCTGGTGATCCACACCCGCGAGGCGGACGAGGACTGTGCCAGCATCCTGGAGGATGAGGCCGCACGCGGATCGTTTCGCGCGGTGCTGCATTGTTACACCGGCGGGCGCGAGCTGGCGCTGAAGGCGGTCTCGCTCGGGCTGTATATCGGCTTCACGGGTATCCTGACCTTCAAGAAGTCGGAATCCCTGCGCGCGCTTGCGGCCGAACTGCCGCGCGATCGTATTCTGGTCGAGACGGACTCGCCTTATCTTGCGCCCGGAAAATTCCGGGGCAAACGCAACGAACCGGCCTATGTGGTCGAAGTCGCAAAGGTGCTCGCCGAGACACGCGGCGTGTCGACCGAGGAAATCTCGCGCCAGACCACCGAAAACTTCTTCCGTCTGTTCTCGAAGGTGAAAGCTTGAGACTGGGAGCCGCATGACACTGACGCTGACGATCCTGGGCTGCGGCTCCTCCGCCGGCGTGCCGCGCCCGGCGCTCGGCTGGGGCGCCTGCGATCCCAACAATCCCAAGAACCGCCGTCGCCGCTGCTCGCTGCTGGTCGAACGAAAGTCCGAGCACGGCACCACACGCATCTTGATCGACACCTCGCCGGACCTGCGCGAGCAATTGCTTTCCACCAACGTCGACCACATCGATGCCGTGTTCTTGACCCACGAGCATGCCGACCAGACCCATGGCATGGACGATCTGCGTTCGGTCGTCATGCACATGCGACGGCGCATCCCGACCTACTTCAACCAGTCGACCGCGAAGGACATCCTGTCGCGGTTCTCCTACTGCTTCATCTCGCCGGAGGGCAGCGACTATCCGCCGATCCTGACGCGGCATTCGATCGAGGCGGGCGAAAGTCAGACGATTTTGGGGAAGGGCGGCGCGGTGACGATGACCGCCTTCCTGGTGCAGCACGGCAATATTCCCGCGCTCGGCTACCGCATCGGGGATGCCGCCTACACACCCGACCTCAACGACATCCCGCGCGAGAGCTGGGGCGCATTGGAAAATCTGGACCTCTGGATCGTCGACGGCCTGCGCTACACCAGTCATGTCAGCCATTTCAGCATCAACGATGCGCTGTCGTGGATCGAACGTTTCAAGCCGAAGCGCGCGGTCATCACCAACATGACCGCCGACGTCGATTACGAGGTCATCAGGCAGTCGCTGCCCGCGGGCGTGGTGCCGGCCTATGACGGGCTGCGACTGGAGACGCACTAAACCCGCGGTGGAAATTCTCCTGGCAGCCGGCATACACCTTGCTTGTGGCCGCCTCATCATGTTGATCTAACGTCTGAAAGACAGGCGTCGGACAGGGCGATATTCAAGCAGGACCAGCACTTGACGTGCAATCGCCGGGGTCGGTTGAATCGCCTCATGTGAAGATGGGGATTGCGTTGGCAGCGGACGATGTAGCGGCTCGAGGACTGGTGCGACGCGCTCTGGACCTCCTTTATCTCGGCGCGGGCTACGCCGCGGGCGTCTTCCTGGTTGCGATCTTTGCAATCATGATGGTCATGTCGGTCGGGCGTCAGTTTGCGATCAACATTCCCGCCGGCGACGATTTCGCGTCCTGGTGCATGGCCGCGATGGCTTTCCTAGGACTCGCGCACACCTTCAAGCGCGGAGAGATGATCCGTGTCGGCCTGCTGCTGGAGCGTCTGCACGGGCGGACCAAGCAGGTGGCTGAGATCGTTGCGCTCGGCATTGCCGCGGCGTTCATCCTCTATTTCACCTGGCATGCCGTGCGGATGACCTACGATTCCTGGCGCTTTAACGACGTGGCGCAGGGCGTCGTCGCGCTTCCGCTCTGGATTCCGCAGCTCGGCTTTGCTGGCGGCCTTGCGATCCTGTCGATCGCGCTGATCGATGAAATGGTCAATGTCGTCGGCGGCAACCGGCCGAGCTACGAGAAGGGCTCGCCGGACGAGACGCCCGACGAATTCATCGAGCGCATCTCGCAGGGCGGCGGAGGTTGAGCATGGCCAATCTCGGCATGATCGAGCTGTCGTTCATCCTGCTCGGCGTCATGATCCTGCTGCTCGGCAGCGGCGTCTGGATCGCGGTCTCGCTCGGGCTCGTCGGCTTCGTGGCGATGGCGCTAACGACGAGTTTGCCGCTCGGTACGGTGCTCGCCACCACGACCTGGAGCGCGAGCGCGTCCTGGACGCTGGCTGCACTGCCGCTGTTCATCTGGATGGGAGAGATACTTTTCCGGACAAAATTATCGGAAGAGATGTTCCGCGGCCTGTCACCCTGGGTGCAGTGGCTGCCGGGACGGCTGACGCATGTGAATGTGATCGGCTGCGGCATCTTCGCGGCGGTGTCGGGCTCGTCGGCCGCGACCTGTGCGACCATCGGCAAGATCGCACTGCCGGAACTCGACAAGCGTGGCTACGACAAGGGCCTGAGCCTCGGATCGCTCGCGGGCTCCGGCACGCTCGGGCTCTTGATTCCGCCCTCAATCCCGATGGTGGTCTATGCCGTCACGGCGAATGTCTCCGTGCTCCAGGTGTTCCTCGGCGGCTTCCTGCCGGGCGTGCTCGTGATTGTGCTCTATTCCGGCTACATCATCATCTGGTCGCTGCTCAACCCAAAGAAAATTCCGCCGCGCGATCCGCCGATGCCGTTCCGGCAGAAGCTCCGCGAGTCGGCCAAGCTGGCGCCCTGCCTGCTGCTGATCCTGACGGTCTTCCTGTCGCTCGTGCTCGGCTTCGCGACGGCGACGGAATGCGCTGCGTGGGGTGTCTCAGGCGCGCTGCTGCTGGCGTGGTGGAGCGGCACGCTCACGCGCAAGAACTTCCTCGAGAGCATCATGAGCGCGACGCGCCTGACCTGCATGATCATGCTAATCCTGGCAGGCGCGGCCTATACGACGGCTGCGATGGCCTATACGGGTATTCCGGCGGCGCTCGCCACCTGGGTCCAGGGGCAGCAGCTCACACCCGGCATGCTCGCCCTCTATCTCAGCATCATGTACATCATCCTGGGATGCCTGATCGACGGCATTTCGATGATCGTCCTGACCGCCGTCATCGTACTGCCCATGGTCAGGCAGGCGGGCCTCGATCTGGTCTGGTTCGGCGTCTATCTCATCATCCACGTCGAGATGGCGCAAATCACGCCACCGGTGGGCTTCAATCTGTTCGTGCTCCAGAACATGAGTGGCCGCGATACGTTCACCGTTGCACGGGCGGCCTTCCCATTCTTCGTCCTGCTGCTGGCCGCCGTGTTCATCATCACGGAGTATCCGCAGATCGTGATGTTCTTGCCGAAGCTTGCTTTCCCAGACTGAGCATACCCGTCTTTCAGATTGACCTTAAGGAGAAGCCCGATGATGTCTCGTTTAGTCCGCGCGTGCCTGATCGCCGGCGTCGTGATGGCCGCGGCACCTGCTTTGGCCCAGACCAAATGGAATTTGCCGGCCGCCTATCCTGCCGACAATCCGCACTCCGAAAATCTGATCGCCTTCGCCAAGGACGTCGAGGCCGCCACGTCCGGCAAGCTCCAGATCACCGTTCATCCGGGGGCCTCGCTGTTCAAGGCGCCCGACATCAAGCGCGCGGTGGTGACCGGGCAGGCGCAGATGGGTGAGGTGCTGCTGTCGATCCACGAGAACGAGGACCCGCTCTTCGGTGTCGACGTCGTGCCGTTCCTCGCGACCAGCTTCCCCGACGCGATGAAGCTGTATCAGGCCTCCAAGTCCGCGATCGCCAAGAAGCTCGATGCGCAGGGCCTCAAGCTGCTGTTCGCCGTGCCGTGGGCGCCGCAGGGCGTCTACGTCAACAAGCCGCTCGCGACGATCGAAGACATGAAGGGCCTGAAGTGGCGCGCCTATAATGTCGGCACCGCGCGCATCGGCGAGTTGGTCGGCGCACAATCGGTCACGATCCAGGCTGCCGAACTGCCGCAGGCACTTGCGACCGGCGTGGTGAACTCCTTCATGTCGTCGGGCGGCACGGGTTACGATGCGAAGGCCTGGGAGTCGCTCAAATACTTCTACGACGTGCAGGCCTGGATTCCGAAGGACTACACCTTCGTGAACAAGGCCGCGTTCGAGGCGCTCGACAAGCCGACGCAGGAGGCGATCCTCAAGGCGGCTGCGACGGCGGAAACCCGCGGCTGGAAGGCCTGGCAAGACAAGAGCACCTGGTACATCGAACAGCTCAAGGCCAAAGGCATGACGGTGGAGCCGCCGAGCCCCGCCCTCAAGGCCGGCTTCCAGAAGATCGGCGAGCAGCTCACCGCCGACTGGCTCAAGAAGGCCGGACCCGATGGCCAGGCGCTGATCGACGCCTACAAGAAGATGTGAGGACAAAGCAAAATCCTGCCCCACCAAACAGGCGTGGGAGCAGGATTTACTCGCAGGCTGCGCGAGGTGACCTCAGGCCGAGATCGCCTTGGCCGAGCCGACCTCGTTGCGCAGCAGGAATTTCTGGATCTTGCCGGTCGAAGTCTTTGGAATCGGCCCGAATACGACAGCTTTCGGCGTCTTGAACCCAGACATGTGGCTGCGGCAGAAGGCGATGATGTCAGCCTCGCTCGCGCTGGCGCCGTCCTTCAGCTCGACGAAGGCGCAGGGCACCTCGCCCCATTTCGGATCGGGCTTGGCGACCACGGCGGCGAACAGCACGGCCGGGTGCTTGTAGAGGATGTCCTCGACCTCGACGGATGAGATGTTCTCGCCGCCGGAGATGATAATATCCTTGGACCGGTCCTTGATGATGACGTAGCCGTGCTCGTCGAGCACGCCGAGGTCGCCGGTGTGAAACCAGCCGCCCTCGAAGGCTTCCTTGGTCGCCTTCTCGTTCTTGAGGTAGCCCTTCATCACGATGTTGCCGCGGAACATGACCTCGCCGATGGTCTCGCCGTCGCGCGGCACCTCTTGCATCGTCTGCGGATTGATGACGGTGACGGCTTCCTGAAGCGGGTAGGGCACGCCTTGCCGGCGCTTCATGCGCGCGCGTTCGGCGGGCGGAAGCTCGTCCCAGCCGGGCTGCTCGGCGCAGACGGAGGCGGGGCCGTAGACCTCGGTCAGCCCGTAGACATGCGTCAGCTTGATGCCGATGCTTTCGGCGCCTTCGAGCACGGCGACGGGCGGCGCCGCACCTGCGATCAGGCCGACGACGCGGCGCGCGACCTCGCCCTTTGGCGCGTCGGGCGCATTGATCAGCGTGTTGTAGACGATCGGCGCGCCGCACATGTGGGTGACGCCGTGCTGCCTGATCAGCTCGAAGATTTTGGTCGGCTCGACCTTGCGCAGGCAGACATTGATGCCGGCTGAGGCTGCGATGGTCCAGGGGAAGCACCAACCGTTGCAATGGAACATCGGCAGCGTCCAGAGATACACCGGGTGCTGACCGAGATTGCCGGCGAGGATGTTGCTGACGGCATTCAGATACGCGCCGCGATGATGGGTGACCACGCCCTTGGGATTTCCCGTGGTGCCCGAGGTGTAGCTCAGCGCGATCGCATCCCATTCGTCGGTCGGCAGGACGGCCTCGAAGTTCGGGTCGCCTTGCGCGACGGCGTCCTCGTACTCGATCTCGCCGATGCGCTTGCCGCCCTTGAAGGCGGCATCGTCGACGTCGATCACGAATGGCCTTGGCCCGGTCATGTGTGCGAGTGCGTCACTGATGACACCGGAGAATTCCGGGTCAACCAGGATGATCTTGGCCCCGCCATGGTCAAGCTGAAACGCGATGGAAGGCGCATCGAGGCGGATGTTGAGCGCGTTGAGCACGGCGCCCGTCATGGGGACGGCAAAGTGCGCCTCGTTCATCGCCGGAACGTTCGGCAGCATCGCAGCAACGGTGTCACCGACGCCGATGCCCTTGCCTGTCAGGTAAGAGGCAAAGCGTCGGCAGCGCTCGTGCGTCTGCGCCCAGGTGAAGCTGCGGCCCTCATAGACGCTGCTGACGTGATCGGGATAGACGGCGGCGCTTCGCGCGAGGAAGCTCAACGGGCTGAGGGGCACATAATTGGCGGGGGTCTTGTCGAGGCCGATATTGTACTGGTTCTGCCGCTCACTCATCGACACCTCCTGAAAGCGCCTTAAAGGAATCCGATCGAGATCCAGGGGAAGATCGCGACGATGATCAATCCCACGAGCAGCGCCAGCAGATAGCCCCAGATCGGCCTGATGCCTTCGGCCGGGTCGACGCGTCCAATGGCGCAGGCGGCATAATAGCCGACGCCGAAGGGTGGGGCGAATAGCCCGATACCCATGGCGAGAATGATCACCATCGCATAGTGCACCTCGTGCACGCCGACGGCGCGGGCGATCGGGAACAGCAGCGGCCCGAACAGCACGATTGCCGGAATGCCCTCCAGCACGCTGCCGAGAATGGTGAAGGCCAGAATCGAGACGGCGATGAAGGTCGCCGCCCCGCCGGGCAATCCCGTCATGGCCGCCGCCAGCGAGCGCGAGAAGCCGGATTGGGTCAGGCCCCACGCCATGCCGGTTGCGGTGCCGATGATCAGCAGGATTGCGCCCGACAGCGCTGCGGTCTCGACCAGCATGGGAAACAACCGCCGCCAGTCGAAGCGGCGGTACACCAGAACGCCGACAAGGGCGCCGTAGACGATGCCGATGGTGGAGACCTCGGTGGCGGTCGCGATGCCCTCGACCACGGCGTAGCGGATCACGAAGGGCAGCGCGAGTGCGGGCAGGGCGATGATGAAAGTCCTGCCGACCTCGGATGCCTTGGCGCGGCGGACGTGGCTCATGTCCTCGTGGCGGTAGCGCCACCACACCAGCATGCAGAGCGTGATCGCCAGCACCACGCCGGGCAATAGACCGCCGGTGAAGAGGGCGGCGATCGACACGCCCGTGACCGAGCCGATGGTGATCAGCACGAGGCTGGGCGGAATGGTCTCGGTCTGGGCCCCCGTCGCCGCAAGGAGCGCGACGAGGTCGCCGGGCCTGGCGCCGCGCTGCTTCATCTCCGGGAACAGCACCGGCGCGACCGCCGCCATATCGGCGGCCTTGGCGCCGGAGATGCCGGAGACCAGGTACATCGCGCCGACCAGCACATAATGCAGGCCGCCGCGGACATGCCCGAGCAGGCTCGCCAGGAACGCCACCATGGCCCGCGCCATGCCGGTCATCTCGATCAGCAGCCCCAGGAACACGAACAGCGGCACCGAGAGCAGGATGAGGTGGCTCATGCCCTCATCCATCCGGCCGACCAGCACCATCACCGGCGTGCGCGTGGTCAGCGCCAGATAGCCGAAGATCGCGAGCCCGAAGCCGAACGCAATGGGAACGCCGGCAAAGACGCAGAAGCCGGCAACGCCGACGAAGAAGATGACCAGGTTGAGATTGCCGAGGGGGCGCAGCGATGGCTCCGCCAGCCAGAATGCGCCGATCAGGACCGCAACCGACAATACGGCGGCTGCAACCATCCGGTAATCGGCGGCGCGCAGCAGCCGCAGCAAGGCGAACGCCGCCATCAAGCCGATGCCGGCCGGCAGCGCCGCAGCACGCCACATATTCGAGATCTGGAGCGCCGGTGTGGTGATGTAGCTCTCTTCATAAGCATAGTCGCAGGACGGCCAGACGATCAGCACCAGGAACGCCAGCGCGGCCGATGTCGCGATCAGATCGAGATAGGCCCGCAACGCGGGCCGGGCACTGGCGACGACCGCGGTCATGCGCATGTGCTCGGAGCGGCGGAATGCGACTGCCGCGCCCAGCATGGCGAGCCACAGGAACAGGATCGAGGCGAGCTCGTCTGACCAGATCAGCGGCCGATGCAGTCCGTAGCGCGCAACCACGCCGGCAAACAGGATCGCGATCTCGGCGACGACCAGGATCGCCGCCGGGATCTCCACAAGAAGGCCAAGTGCGCGCTCCAGCGAAGCCAGCAACGAAGGTCGGCGAGGGGACTGAACAGTCGCCTCGCCCGCCACTTCGGTCACCTCGACTTCGACATGAGGCATGACGAGGCCTAACGCGTTACGACAGCTTGCCCACCGCCTTTTCCAGGAGGTCCCAGGCTTGATCGCCGTATTTGCCCTTCCATTCGGCATAGAAGCCGGCGGACCGCAGCTTGTCGCGGAACGGGGCCACGGCCGGCTGGTTGAAGGTCAGGCCCTTGCCCGCCAGCTCCTGCTGGAGATTGGCGTTGAGCTTGGCGGTATCCTCACGCTCCTTGACGGCAGCGGCGTTGATGTTCTTGGCGACGACGGTGCGTACGTCCTGCGGCAGCTTTTCCCAGGCACGGCGGTTGGCCAGGAACCAGAAGCCGTCCCACATGTGGTTGGTCAGCGAGCAGTACTTCTGCACCTCGTACAGCTTTGCGGTCGAGATGATCGCCAGCGGGTTCTCCTGGCCCTCGACGATCTTGGTCTGGAGCGCCGAATAGACCTCGGCGAAATTGATCGAGGCGGGCGCTGCATCGAATGCCTTGAACATCGAAGTCCATAGCGGCGACACCGGCACGCGGATCTTGAATCCCTTGAGATCGTCCGGACCGGTGATCGGCTTGGTCGACGATGTGGTCTGGCGGAAGCCGTTGTCCCAGATCTTGTCCATGACCTCGAGCCCCGCCTTCTTGATCTCGCCGCGGACGAAGGCGCCGAGATCGCCGTCCATGGCCTTCCAGACCGTGTCGTAGTCCGGGAACGCGAAGCCGATGCCGTTGATGGACGCCGCCGGCACCAGGGTCGAGAGGATCAGCCCTGACAGCGTGAAGAACTCGACGCCGCCGGAGCGGATCTGGCTCAGCATGTCGGTGTCCGACCCGAGCTGGTTGTTTGGAAAGATCTGGAGGTCGAACTTGCCGTTGGTCTCGGCCTTGATCGCCGCGGCCATCTCCTTGGCGCGCACGTTCAGCGGATGGCTGTCCGGCAGGTTGTTGGCGTATTTGTAGGTGAACTCGGCGCTCTGGGCGCGGGCCACATGGGGCGCACTGAGGCCGCCCAGGACCGCGGTCGCGGCGGAGGCCTTGAGAAGCGTGCGTCGGGAAAAGCTCATGGGTCTGCTTCCTCGGAGTTTGTTGTTGTTGTGAGATGCAAACCTATACGGACGCCGGGTCAGAAGGTCATCTGCGATCTCGCGAAGGCTCGCTTATTGCAGCCGGACAACGTCGCGGCAATATCGGCTTTCGGAGAGATGGCCGCACAAAAAATGCGAAAACAACCCCATGCACAGTAGCCGCCAAAGAGCCGGTGCGGCGGCCGGCGCAAACCCGAAAATGGGCCCGGATCGAAGGTGTAGTGGCAGGAATTTCATCTAAATGGCTGATCTAATTGTACATAAAGATATTCCATAATATACCTTATGCGAATCGTGGATATGGGCGTGCGCGGGTTGGGGCGCCTGACCTCCGAGCTATTCGGACCCTACTTCCGGCCCTAACATCAGGAGCCAACTGACCACCCGGCTATTAAGTCGGATGGTCATGATCAGGAATTCGCAGGCAGATCAAACCGCCGCGACCATGGGAGGTTCGTCATGCAGGAGACCGTTGCCGTTGCCGGCGCCGCCACCTCGGGCGCCATTCCGTTCGATGCCGCCAAGCTCGACCGTCTCATGGAGGCCGCCGGCCTCGACGTCCTGATCCGCGACCTCCAAGCACAATGTGCAGTATCTGCTGGGCGCCGAGCGCGCGATCTTCTTCGGCTACATGGACGCGCTCGGCGTCAGCCGCTATTTGCCGGTCCTGGTCTATCCCAAGGGCGCACCTGAGAAAGCGGTCTATGTCGGCCACCGGCTGGAGACCCATCAGCGCGCGGTCGCGCCGCCCTGGGTGCCGCAGGTCCGGACCGAATCCAATGGTTCGGTGGACGCCATTGCGCAGGCTGCGGGCCTGATTCGGCAGGCCGGCGTGCCATTGAACCGGATCGGTATCGAGATGCCGTTCATGCCGATGGACGCCGGGAAGGCGCTGGCCGACACCCTGCCCGGTGCCGAGCTCAAGGATGCGGTGCTGGTGCTGGAGCGGCTGCGGGCAGTCAAGTCGGCGGAGGAATTGGCGAAGCTGAAGACGGCGTCCGAGCTCGTCGTCGCATCCATGCTGGCGGTGATCGCCGGGCACGGTCGGGGCACGACCAAGCGGCAATTGTCGGAGGCGTTGCGCCTCGCCGAAGCCAACCGCGGCCTGACCTTCGAGTATTGCCTGCTGGCCTGCGGCAGCAGCCACAACCGGGCGCCATCGGCGCAGCACTGGGAGCAAGGCGAGGTGCTGTCGCTGGACTCCGGCGGCAATTATCACGGCTATATCGGCGACGTCGCCCGCATGGCCGTGTTGGGCGCGCCGGATGCGGAGCTGAAGGATTGTCTGGCCGAAATCGAGGCGGTCCAGCGCGCCGCCTTCGCGGCCGTCCGGCCGGGCGCCTTGGGCGGCGACATCTACGTCGCGGCCGAACGCCAGCTCGCCCAGATCACCCAGCGCGACTGCACCGATTTCCTCGCCCACGGCATGGGGCTCGTCAGCCACGAAGCCCCTCGCCTGACCGCCAGAGGTCCGATTCCCTACGACGACACCGACGCCCGTCAACCGCTCGAAGCCGGCATGGTGGTCTCGATCGAGACCACAATGAAGCATCCGAGGCGCGGCTTCATCAAGCTCGAGGATACAGTTGCGGTGACGTCGACGGGCTACGAAATTTTCGGCGAAGGTGGCCGCGGGTGGAATCTTGGCGGCAGCGCCTTAGCGTAGCGGCGGTTGATCGAGCTGGCTCTGCGCCCTTCTTGACGCCCGCCGCGAACCAGCTCTGGCTCGGCGCTTCCTTGGCGAAGCATTTCGCGCAGGTCGAGATAATGCCGCTCGGCGCGGCCGCATAGCTGGGCGATGCCACGCCCTACTCTGCTGGCGTGAGCTGCTGCTGGCCGAGGCGCATCGCCGCGGTCTCGCGCGCGCGGACGCGGGCACGGCGCTTGCGCCACCAGATCACGACGCCGGTGACCGAGAGTGCCGCCACGACGAGGCCCATGATCGAGATCAGGATGCGGCCGAACAGCCCGACGATGCGGCCCGAATGCAGCGGGAATTGCGCCTGCACGAAGATGTCGGCGGCGGTGCCGACCCAGGGCAGCCGTGCGCCAATGGGGCGGCCATCCTCGCTGTCGTAATAAAGCTGCGCCGGGCCGACGCCGCCGGCGCCGTGATCATCGCCAGGATGGAAAAAAGCGGCGGCATAGACGCCATGGGCCGGGCCGTAGCTGATCGCGCCGACCGGGGTGGTCCACCCTCGCCCCTTGCCGTCGGCCGCCGCGCGCGCCGCAATCTCGGCAAAGGTGACCTTGGGCTCGATGGGATCGTCGAGATCGCGATAACGCCGCTGCTCATAGGGCGTCGGGGTGTAGTTCGACACCATCTTCATCAGCGGCGAGAACACCTCGAAATAGAGGTTCAGCGAGAATGCCGTGAAGGCGATGACGAACAGCACGCCCCAGGTCCACAGGCTGAAGGCACGGTGGATGTCGAAATTGATCCGGTAGGCGCTGCCCGAAGTCTTGATGGTCCAGGCTGGCGCCCAGCGCGCCCAGAAACCGCGCTCGAGCTGGCGCGTGACTTCCGGCGCCCGCGCCGCCTTGGCGCGCCTGCGCGAGGGCAGCGTCAGATAGAAGCCGACGAAGCAATCGATGGTCCAGATGATGGCGATCACGCCGAGCACGCGCATGCCCCAGCGGTCGCTGCCCCAGAATTCCGGGATGTGCATGGTGTAGTGCAGCTTGTAAAGGAAGGAGACGAAATTCTCCCGCGTCACCGGCCATACCGCGCCCCAATAGCGCCGGCCGAGCTCGGCGCCGGTGTTGGGATCGAGGAAGACCTGATTGTAGTCGAGCGGGTAACGCTTGCCGGTTGCGGGATCGATCCGCGGCATGACGAAGAACCACAGCGAGTGGCCCTCCTCCGGCGTCATGAAGAGATAGACGACGCGCGCGCGGGGATCGCGCTGCTCGATCATCTTGGCGAGCTCGATCGAGGGAATCGCCGGACCCTTGCTGCTGACGTCGAACAGGTGACTGTTCAGGACATCGTCGATCTCGTGATCCCAGGAGATGATCGCCCCGGTGATGCCGGAGAAGAACAGGAAGCCGGCGGTGAGCAGTCCCGCCCAGCGATGCAACCTGCCGAATATCGCTCTCATCGTCTCCCACTCTCATCCATCAGGTCCGGCTCCCCATTCCCGGACCTCGGTGCGAACTCACCAGCGGTAGGTCAACTTGCCGATCGCTTTGCGCCCCTCGGCATACATGCAGCCCGACAGGCTGTAACACGCAGCGACATAGCGCGTGTCGGCAAGGTTGGTCACGTTGAGCGACAGCCGCCAATTGTCACGGGTGTAGGCGAGCAGCGCGTCGAGCACGGTCGAGGATCCCACCTTGAACGTGTTGGCATCGTCACCCCAGGTCGCGCCGACATAGCGGATGCCGCCGCCGAACTGCAGGCCTGCGAGCGGCCCGTTTTGAAGCGTGTAATCGCTCCACAGCGAGGCGCGGTTGAGCGGCACGGTGACGGGGGCCTTGCCGACATTCACCGGATCCTGCGTGACCATGGCGTCGACATAGGCATAGGCCGCGCGCAGGTTCCAGCCGTCCGCGAGCGACATCGTGCCTTCGAGTTCGATGCCGCGCGATTTCACCTGACCTGTCTGTTCGGCAAAGACGATCCCAGGCGCGTAGGTGACGACGTTGTCGCGCGTCAGGTCGAAAGCGGCGAAGGTGAACAGCGCATTCCATCCGATCGGCTGGTACTTGACTCCGACTTCGTACTGGACGCCCGTCTCGGGATTGAGCATCTGCCCGGCCGGTCCTGTCGCGAGCACCGGCAGAAACGACTCGGAATAGCTGAAATAAGGGGCGATGCCGTTGTCGAAATTGTACATGACGGCGGCGCGGCCGGTGAAGGCCGAAGCATCCTTCGAGACCGACGTGTTGGTGATACCGCTGTCGAGCTGCGTCGTCACGAAATCCTGGCGGCCGCCGAGCTGAAACGACAGCCGACCGAGCTTGATCTGATCCTGCGCGTAGAGGCCGACCTGCGACTGCTTGACGCCGGTGTTGTCGTACATGCCGCCGAGGGTCCAATCGTAGCTGTAGACCGGGTTGAAGACGTTGACCTCCGGCGACGACGTCGTGACGGCAAAGGCTGTGTCGCGAAATGCGGTGTTGCGATAGTCGATCCCGACCAGCGTGGTATGGCTGAGGATGCCGGTGGTGAACTTGCCCTGGAGCTGGTTGTCCACCGCGAAGGAATTGATGTAGGAGTTGCTGTAGCTGCCGAAACGCCCCAGCTGCCCCGCCGCCTCGTCAGTGTATCCCGTGCCGTAGAAGGTCTTTTCCTCGTTGTGCTGATAGGCGTAGCGCAGGTTCTGGCGGAACGTGATGTTGTCGGTGAAATTGTGCGAGAGCTGGTAGCCGGCGGTCGCAATCTCGGTGTTGAACGCGTTGAAGCTCGGCACTCCCGCGAAGAACGAGACGGGGATGGTGCGGCCGTTGTTCGGCCACACCGTGCCCGAAGCCGGCAGGAACTGAAGGCCCCACCCTGCCCGATCCCTCTGATAGTTGGCGAGGAGCGTGATCGTCGTGTCCTCGTTCGGCTTGAAGGTGACGGCGGGCGCGATGAAGACGCGGTTGTCCTTGGTGAAGTCGACTTGGGTCTCGCCGTCGCGGACCACACCGGTGAGGCGCCACAGCACGGTGCCTTCCTTGTTGGCAGGGCCGCCCATGTCGAACTGGCCCTGATAGCGATTGAAGCTGCCGCCCGAGATCGAGGCCTCGCCGAACTGCTGCGCGGTCGGCAGCTTGATCACATAGTTGAGGATGCCGCCCGTGCCGCTGCCGCCATACATCGCCGAGGACGGCCCCTTGAGGACCTCGATGCGCTCGGCCCCGTAGGGATCGAGGCCGTTGAAGTGCACGTAGTTGCTGGATGGAATCCGCAAGCCGTCGACGTAGAGGCCTGACATGGTCGTGTCGAAGCCGCGGATCTGGAGGGCGCCGAAGCGCGTGTCCGATCCGCCATTGACGTCGCCGCTGATGCCCGCGCTGTAGCGCAGCGCCTCGCCGATCGAGACCGCACCCTGATTCCTGACCTGATCGGTGGTGACGACGGATACTGATTGTGGGGTTTCGATCAGCGGCGTATCCGTCTTGGTGGCGGTGCCGCTCCGCGTGGCAACGAAACCGCGCACCGGGCCATTGGCGCGTTCGCCGGTACCGCTGTTCGATGCCGATGCGGACTGGGTTGGCGCAGCCTGTTGCGCCGGAGCGCGACGATTGGCACGTGCGGTGCGTGTTGCCGACGACCGCCGGGACGAGGCAACGGCGGCCGGACGGCCGCGCTGCGCCGGCGCGTCGACGGTGACAGCGGGAATCTGAGTCTGCGCCTGCACGGAACTGAAGGGCACGGCGAAAGAGAATGTGCTGACCGCTCCGAGGAAAAGCACCTGAATCTGTCGAAGACGCGTATCGGAACGCGAAGGAAGTCGGAAGTCGGTCACGTCGCTCAAGGCCCCACGCACTGCCGGCTTTGCCGGTATCGTTTTTGATGCCCCGGCCTAACTCAGGCTGTTTCGGAGTGCGATAGGAACAGCGTTAGAATCTCTCCAGACGTGTGCGCAGCAAGTGCGGCGAATGCGCTCAGTCGCGATTCGGAATTTGGAATGTTTCCAGGCAGACAAGAATCTGCCTGTCGGGAATATCTCGAAACGGCGTCAGCGATGCCGCAGCCGCCGGTTGACGCGGCGCGCCAGATAGTCGCCCGCGCTCTGAACGAGTTGTACCAGCGCAATCAGCACGACGACGACGGCGAGCATCATCTCCGGCATGAAGCGCTGATAGCCGTAGCGAATGCCGAGATCACCTAAACCTCCGCCCCCGACGGCACCGACCATGGCGGAATAGCCGAGCAGGCTGACCACTGCGAGTGTCAGCGCCAGCAGCAGGCCCGGCAGCGCCTCGGGGATCAGCACCTTGAGCACGATCTGGATTGGCGAGGCGCCGAACGAGGACGCCGTCTCGATCAGTCCACCATCGACCTCGCGGATGGCGGCTTCGACGAGGCGTGCGATGAACGGTGTCGAGGCAATCGTCAGCGGCACGATCGCCGCGGTCGAGCCGATCGAGGTGCCGGCGACGAGGCGCGTGAACGGGATGATGGCCACGACCAGGATAATGAAGGGCGTGGAACGCGTCGCGTTGACGATGACGCCGAGCACGCCGTTGATGGCAGGCGCTGCAAACAGCTCCCCCTTCCGGCTGGTTGCGAGAAAGACGCCGAGCGGCAGCCCGAAGACGGTGCCGAGCAGCGCCGCGGTACCGACCATGAACAGGGTTTCGCCTGTGGCCTGGATGATCAGGTTGATGAGTTCAGGCGACATGGCCGAGACGCTCCGCCGGGAATTGATATCGAGAAAGCCAGGCGAACGTCCGCGTCACCGCGTCCTCTCCGCCAAAAATGCCAACGGGAATGCCAAGAACGAGTGAGCCGACGTGCTGACCGCTGATCTCGTCGATGCGCGCCGAGAGCAGTGCAACGTCGAGATCGAGCTCACGGGCAAGCCGCGCCACCAGCGTATCGCCGGCGCCGGCGCCGCGGACCTGGACTCGGATCACGGCCTGCCCGCCTGCGACCGGCTCCGGAACAATGCGGCTCGCCAGCGATACCGGCAGACTGTCGCCGATCACCTCCGCCAGGAAGGATTGCGTGATCGGGTGCCTGGGATGGGTGAAGATGTCGGCGACGTGGCCGCTCTCAACCACATGGCCGGCGTCGAGCACCACCACTTCCTTGGCGAGCTGACGCACCACCGACATTTCGTGCGTGATCAGCACGATCGTCACGCCCAGCTCGCGATTGATGCTCGCGAGCAGGTCGAGGATCGCGCGCGTGGTCTGCGGATCGAGCGCGGAGGTCGCCTCGTCCGACAGCAGCACACTCGGCCGCGTCGCCAGCGCCCGCGCGATGCCGACGCGCTGCTTCTGGCCGCCGGAGAGCTCCGAGGGATAGCGATCGTGCTTGTCGGCGATGCCAACCAGCGCCAGCAGCTCGGCGACACGGGCCTTGGTGTCGGCCTTGCCCCAGCCAGCGATTTCGAGCGGCAGCGCGACATTATCGGCCGCGGTGCGCGACGACAGCAGGTTGAAGTGCTGGAAGATCATGCCGATCGAGCGCTGCGCCAGCCGCAGCTCGCGCCCTGCAAGCGCCGAGATGTCTCTGTTATCGACGATGACGCGGCCCGTGGTCGGCTTCTCCAGCCCATTGATCAGCCGGACCAGGCTCGATTTGCCGGCGCCGGAGCGGCCGATCACGCCGGTGATGGAGCCGCGCGGAATCGCGAAGTCGATGTCTTGCAGCGCCTTGACCCCGGGCTTGCCGCGATAGGCCGGATAGGTTTTTGAGATGCCTGCGAACCGGACCATCGCGTCCGACTCGGTCATGGCGGGTGAAATCGCTTCAGACGTCTGGATCGGCTGTCCGATCGCAAGCGATTGGTGGGCGTTCATGGCGGCGGCCTTCATGCACAATGGTCGCTTGCCCGCAAAAGCGCGCGGGAAGCCGGGTCGCATCGCGCGACGGAGATGGAACTGCGATGAGGGCTCAGAAAGCGCGCTGCATCGCAGCACGCACCATCGCCCTTTCAGACCCTTCTTGCAATCTCAGATATCGGCGGGCAGTTGGACAAAGTTTTCCCGATCGCTCCTTGGCGAAGAAAAATCATCTGCCGGGCTGTCGTCTGATCCGAGCACGGCGAATCCGGACCTGCGGCCCTGGCATCGACCTCACTTTGCATCCTACCGTGGCGCCAGCACGCATCCTCGACAGGCGGGGACCTTTGCGCCTATCTTTCGTCCCATGAGCCATGATCACGACCACCATCACCACGATCACGATCATTCCGAACTATCGGAAACCGAGCTGCGCGTGCGCGCGCTCGAGACGATCCTGACCGAAAAAGGTTACGTGGAGCCGGCCGCGCTCGATGCCATCATCGAGGCCTACGAGACCAAGATCGGCCCGCATAATGGCGCGCGCGTCGTCGCCAAGGCCTGGACCGATCCGGCGTTCAAACAGGCGCTGCTGGAGGACGGCTCAAAAGCCATCGGCACGCTCGGGCATGTCAGCCGCGTCGGTGACCATCTCGTCGTGGTCGAGAACACGCCGCAGCGTCACAACATGGTCGTGTGCACGCTATGCTCCTGCTATCCTTGGGAAATGCTGGGATTGCCGCCGGTCTGGTACAAGGCCGCGCCCTACCGCTCCCGTGCGGTGAAGGACCCGCGCGGCGTGCTCGCCGATTTCGGCGTCACGTTGCCGAAGAAGATCGAAATCCGTGTCTGGGATTCTACTGCCGAGACGCGCTTCCTGGTGCTGCCGATGCGCCCCGAAGGCACGGAAGGCTGGAGCGAAGAGCAGCTCGCCGAGCTCGTCACCCGCGACTCCATGATCGGCACCGGCTTTCCCAAGACGCCGGGAGCGCCGTCGTGAACGGCGTGCACGACATGGGCGGCATGGACGGGTTCGGTAAGGTCGAGCCCGAGCCGAACGAGCCGATGTTCCACGCCGATTGGGAATCGCGTGTCCTCGCGATGGTGCGGGCGATGGGCGCGGCCGGTGCCTTCAACATCGACACCTCGCGGTACTATCGCGAGACGCTGCCGCCGGACGTCTATCTGTCGAGCTCCTACTACAAGAAGTGGTTTCTCGGGCTCGAGGAGATGCTAATCGAGAAGGGCTATCTCACCAGGGAGGAGGTCGCTGCCGGCCACGCGATGCAGCCCGCAAAGCCGCTCAAGCACGGCAAGTTCGATCTCGCCAATGTCGAGCGCGTGATGGTGCGCGGCAAGTTCGCCCGCCCTGCCCCGGCCCCGGCGAAATTTGCGATCGGCGATCGCGTGCGCGCCAAGAACATTCATCCGGCGACGCATACACGGCTGCCGCGCTATGTGCGCGGCCATGTCGGCGTCGTCGAGCTCAACCATGGCTGCCACGTGTTTCCTGACACGGCGGCGATGGAGCGCGGCGAAAATCCGCAATGGCTCTACACGGTCGTGTTCGAGGGCCGCGATCTCTGGGGGGCGGACGGGGATCCGAACTCGAAGGTCTCGATCGACGCGTTCGAGCCCTATCTGGATCCGGCGTGATGAGCCGCACGCTTGCGGCCGCCGCGACGGCGGCCATTCCGAGCATTCCCCGTGACGACGACGGCCCGGTGTTCCGCGCGCCCTGGGAGGCGCATGCGTTTGCGATGGCGCTCACCCTGCACGAACGCGGCGTGTTCACCTGGCCGGAATGGGCCGCCGTACTGGCCGACGAGATCAAGCGCGCACAGGCCGCTGGCGATCCCGATACGGGCGAGACCTATTACCTGCACTGGCTCGCCACGCTGGAAGGCCTCGTCGCACGCAAGGGCGTCGCCTCGACGGAGACGCTTCACCGCTACCGCAACGCCTGGGACCACGCCGCCGATCGCACGCCGCATGGCAAGCCGATCGAGCTGCGGCCGGAGGATTTTTTTAAGGCGTAGCTGTCGCTGCCTTCGTCATTGCGAGCGTAGCGAAGCAATCCAGAATCCCTCCGCGGCGACAGTCTGGATTGCTTCGTCGCAAGGGCTCCTCGTCGACAGCAATGACAACGGAGCGAGACGCCTACCGCCCCGCCGCAAACTCCCGCCACCCCTTCGCACGCAGGCTGCAGGCCGGGCACTCGCCGCAGCCGTAGCCCCACTCATGCTGCGCGCCGCGTTCGCCGAGATAGCAGGTGTGCGACTGCTCGCGAATGAGATCGACGAGGCCGTCGCCGCCGAGATCGTGGGCCAGCTTCCACGTCGCGGCCTTGTCGATCCACATCAGCGGCGTATGCAGCTCGAAGGCTCTCGCCATGCCGAGCGAGAGCGCGGCCTGCATGGCGCGGATGGTCTCGTCGCGGCAATCGGGATAGCCGGAATAATCGGTCTCGCACATGCCGCCGACGATGTGGCTGATACCGCGCCGGTAGGCCAGCGCCGCGGCGAAGGTCAAGAACACCAGATTGCGCCCGGGCACGAAGGTGTTGGGCAGGCCGTCGGCGCCCATCGCGATCGCGACGTCCCGCGTCAGCGCCGACTCGGACACGGCCGCCAGCGTCGGGATCGACAGCGTGTGGCTGTCGCCGAGCCTTGCGGCCCAATCCGCGCGCAGGCCCTTGATGCCCTCGAGCAGGCGGTCGCGGCAGGCGAGCTCGATGGCATGGCGCTGGCCATAGTCGAACCCCAGCGTCTCCACGCGGGCGAAACGGCTGAGTGCCCAGGCGAGGCAGGTGGTGGAATCCTGGCCGCCGGAAAACAGCACCAAGGCGGTCTGCGATGAAAATGCGTCGCTCATGGTCCGCGCTTTAGCACTGCGCAGACCGCCCGCCAATCGGTGGAAATCGGCCTGTTCCGCCGCGCTCCGCTGGGAACGGGCGCCCGCTTTTGGCATAAGGTTTGGAGCCAGGAGACTGCCCCGCAATGACCCCTTCCCGCGACATCTCCCGCCTGATCGAGATCATGGCGGCGCTGCGCACGCCGGTGACCGGCTGCCCCTGGGACCTCGAGCAGGATTTCGCGACCATCGCGCCCTACACGATCGAGGAAGCCTATGAGGTGGTCGACGCCATCACACGGGGCGACCTCGACGATCTGCGCGAGGAGCTCGGCGACCTCCTATTGCAGGTCGTGTTCCACGCCCAGATGGCTGAGGAGCAGAACGCGTTCGCGTTTGGCGACGTCGTCGAAGCCATCACCCGCAAGATGATCCGCCGCCATCCTCATGTCTTCGCCGACAAGGACGGAAATCTCGCCTCCTCTCACGTCAAGGAAGTCTGGGACCGCATCAAGGCCGAGGAGAAAGCCGAGCGCGCCGCGCGCCGGCCGCCGGAGGACGCGCCGGCGCGCAAATCACTGCTGTCGGGCGTGAAGGCCGGCCAGCCCGCACTGACGCGCGCCATGGAGCTTCAGCGCACGGCCTCCACCGTCGGCTTCGACTGGAACGATCCGCGCGCGGTCTTGCAAAAGATCCGCGAGGAAGCCGACGAGATCGAGGCCGCGCTCGACCGCAACGACAAGCAGGAATTAGCGGAGGAGACGGGCGACCTGATGTTCGCCCTCGTCAACCTCGCCCGCCATGTCGATGCCGATCCGGAAAGCGCCTTGCGGGCGACGAATGCAAAATTCGAGCGGCGCTTCGCCTATATCGAACGCGCGCTGGAGGCGCAGGGGCGCACGCTGGAGCAGGCCTCGCTCGCGGAAATGGATGCGCTATGGAACGAGGCGAAGGTCGACGAAAAGCCGGCGTCGGAGGGACGCAAAGAAGTTCGCCGTTAACCAAAATGTCGTCCTGGACAAGCGCGCCTCAAGCGCGCGCAGATCCGGGACGACAGCGTCTACGCTGAGAGATGCGGCACCGCATCGAACCTAGACACCACGATATCCCGCTTGGTCTCGTCGACCCGCACGGTCATGTCGAAGCGGCCGTCGTGCAGCTTCTTGGACAGCACCTCGGAATTGCGATGCAGCCAGGAGATGCCGGCGCCGTCGGCGGCGTCGATGGAGAGATCCAGCGTGGTGCGTTTGGCCGCGAGCCGTTGCTCGATCGCGGCGAGCAGTGCTTCCACCCCTTCGCCCGACACGGCGGAGACCAGCATCGCCGGATGGTCCTCCGGCCTGCGTGCGGCGATGTTCAAAAGCTCTTCGCGCTGTTCGGCATCGTAACGATCGATCTTGTTCCAGACTTCGATGATGCGGCCGGAATCATCAGGGTTGATGCCGAGCTGGCGCAGCACCGCGTCGACGTCGCTCTGCTGCGCTTCGGCATCCTCATGCGAGATGTCGCGGACATGCAGGATGACGTCCGCCTCCAACACCTCCTCCAGCGTGGCGCGGAAGGCGGCGACGAGCTGTGTCGGCAGATTGGAAATGAAGCCGACCGTGTCGGACAGCATCGCCTTGCCGCCGTGCGGCAGGTTCAGCGCCCGCAGGGTCGGGTCGAGCGTCGCGAACAGCATGTCGGCGGCCTGCACGTCGGCGCGCGTCAGGCGATTGAACAGCGTCGATTTGCCGGCATTGGTGTAGCCGACCAGCGCGACGACGCGATACGGGACGCGCTGGCGCCCGGCCCGGTGCAGGCGGCGCGTCGCCTGCACCTTCTTCAGTTCGCCCTCCAGCTTGGAGATGCGCTCCTGGATCAGGCGGCGGTCGGCTTCGATCTGCGTCTCGCCGGGACCGCCCATGAATCCGAAACCGCCGCGCTGGCGTTCGAGATGGGTCCATGAGCGCACTAGGCGCGAGCGCTGATAGTTGAGATGCGCGAGCTCGACCTGGAGCGAGCCTTCCCTGGTCTTGGCGCGGCGGCCGAAGATTTCCAGAATAAGCCCGGTGCGGTCGAGCACCTTGGCGTGCAGCTCCTTCTCGAGATTGCGCTGCTGGATCGGCGCCAGCGCGCAATCCATCACCACGAGCTCGACATCGAGGCTTTTGATCAGCCCCGCGATCTCCTCGACCTTGCCCTTGCCGATATAGGTCGCCGGCCTGATCTGGCTGATCGGCGCGATAATGGCGTCGGCAATGACGAGATCGATCGCGCGCGCGAGGCCCGCGGCTTCATCGAGCCGGGCCTCGGCGTTACGCAGGACTTGATTAGACAAGCCATGGTTTTCCGATTGCACGTCGGCACTGCCCGCGCGCACACGCAAGTAGGGGCCGATGACAAGCACCCGCCCCGTCTGCTTAGCCCCTGCCGGCCGCGGACGGTCGGCATCCCCGTCGAAATTTCGGGGTTCCAATCAGATCACTCTCAAGCCGGCTGATCCTCGCCGCCTTCGAACAACTGGATCGGCGCACCCGGCATGATGGTCGATATCGCATGCTTGTAGACAAGCTGCGAGTGACCGTCGCGCCGAAGCAGCAGACAGAAATTGTCGAACCAGGTCACGATGCCCTGGAGCTTCACTCCGTTGACCAGAAAGATCGTCAGTGGCGTCTTGGTTTTGCGAACGTGATTAAGGAAGGTGTCCTGCAGGTTTTGTGCGCGGTCTGCCGCCATTGTTTTTATCTCGCTTTGAGTTTCTTTTTATTGCGCCGGTTGCGGCCCTCTTTTGAAATTCGGAGCCTCTTCCGGTTGCCGTGCCTCATGAGATCCCCCTCGGAAGGAACAGCTGTGCAATTAGAGGACAGGTGGGCTTATTAGGCAAGCCGCTTCACGCGGCAGCCCCAGCCGTATTGCCCCGAAAAACTACGGAAATCGATGATTTTCCTCGCTTATCTTTGATCTCTGACCGCCACCTGGCCGCGCTAGCCGACACCAAGCGCCTTCAGCTTCCGGTGCAGCGCTGAACGTTCCATGCCAACAAACTCGGCCGTGCGAGAAATATTTCCCGAGAAACGGCTGATCTGTGCAATCAAATAGTCGCGCTCGAATACTTCGCGCGCCTCGCGCAGCGGCAGCCCCATGATGTGCTCGCCATTGTTGCTGGTCGGCATCGCCGGCACCATGGAGCCGACGTCCTGCGGTAACATGTCGGCCGTGATGATGACTTCGGGCCCGCCCGCAGCCAGAATCATGACTCTCTCAACATTGTTGCGGAGCTGGCGCACATTGCCCGGCCAGACGTGCGATTGCAGCACCGCCATCGCATCCTGCCCGATCTGACGCTTCGGCAGGCCGCTGCCGGCCGAGATCTGCTCCATGAAGTAATCGATCAATTCCGGAATGTCCTCGCGCCGCTCCGACAGCGCGGGCACCCGGATCGGCACCACCGAGAGCCGATGATAGAGGTCCTCGCGGAAATGACCGGCCGCGATCTCCTCTTCGAGATTGCGCGCGGTGGAGGAGATGATGCGGACGTCGACCTGCACCTTGGCGGTGCCGCCGACGCGCTGGAACGACTGCTCGACCAGCACGCGCAGAATCTTGTTCTGGGTCTCGCGCGGCATGTCGGCAATTTCGTCAATGAACAGCGTGCCGCCATGGGCTTCCTCGAGCGCACCGGCCTTGCGCGGCTGTTCGCCGTTGGACTGCTCGACGCCGAACAGCTCATGCTCCATCCGCTCGGGCGTGATGGCGGCTGCATTGATGACGACGAAGGGTCCGTCGGCGCGGCCCGAGGCCATGTGCAACGTGCGCGCCGTCAGCTCCTTGCCGGCGCCGGCGGGGCCGACGATCAGGATACGGCTGTTGGCCTTGGCCGCGCGCTCGATGGTCTGGCGCAGCTGGTTCATGCTCGGCGAGCGGCCGACGAGCTGGCTGGCGCTCGGCGCGAGCTGCTTCAGCTCCTTGACCTCGCGCTTGAGGCGCGAGTTCTCCAGCGCTCGGGTCGCGACCAGGATCAGCCGGTCGGCCTTGAACGGCTTCTCGATGAAGTCATAGGCGCCGCGCTTGATCGCTGCGACCGCGGTCTCGATGTTGCCGTGGCCGGAGATCATCACGACCGGCAGATCGGCGTTGTCCTTCTTGACCTGCTCCAGGAGCTGCAAGCCGTCGAGCTTGGAGCCCTGGAGCCAGATGTCGAGGAACACCAGATGCGGTCTGCGGTTGGCGATCTCGGCCAGGGCCGTATCGCTGTCGCGCGCAGTCCTTGTGACGAACCCCTCGTCTTCGAGTATGCCGGCAACGAGGTCCCGAATATCGGCCTCATCATCGACAATCAGAATTTCACTTGCCATGGGTCGCGCCTGCCTTGTCAGCTACCTGTTGAGGCTTCGATTTTCGTTGAATCATTGGTCTTTTCAGTCGGCTTTTTGGTTCCGGCGGCCGGCTCTTTCGTTTCCGGGTCCTTGATGGATTCCGTAACGGCTTGCTTGTTGTCCGACTTGGTTGCTTCCTTGGCCGCGGCCGCCGGCTCGGCCGTCTCGGACTTCGCAGGTTGCCCGGAGATCGCAAAGCGCAACCGCATCCAGGCGCCGCGCTGGCCTTCGCGGAAGTCGGAAGCGTCCTTCAGCTCGATGCGTCCGCCGTGGTCTTCCAGCACGCGGCCGACGATCGCCAGCCCCAGGCCGGTGCCCTTGGCGCGCGTCGTGACGTAGGGCTCGAGCAACCGCGAGCGCGCGACCTTGGGCAGGCCGATGCCGTTGTCGATGACGTCGATCAGCACGTCCTCGCCCTCGCGCGACACCACGACGTCGATGCGGCCCTTTCCGTTTTCCTTGCCGAGCTCCTCCGGCGGGACCTGCTCGATCGCCTCGGTTGCGTTCTTGACGATGTTGGTGACCGCCTGGGAGATCAGTCGCCGGTCGAACTGGGCGCGCAGCGGATCCTCCTTGAACTCAGCCTCGATGTCGATCTCGGGATGGGCGACCTTCATCAGGAATACCGCCTGCCGCACGGTGTCGGCGACGTCCTCGCCTTCCATCACCGGCTTCGGCATCCGCGCGAAGCGGGAGAACTCGTCGACCATGCGCCTGATGTCGTCGACCTGGCGCACGATGGTGTCGGTGCACTGGTCGAAGACCTGCTTGTCCTTGTCCTCTGTGATGGTCTTGCCGAACTTGCGGCGGATGCGCTCGGCCGAGAGCTGGATCGGCGTCAGCGGGTTCTTGATCTCGTGGGCGATGCGGCGCGCCACGTCGCCCCAGGCCGAGGTGCGCTGCGCCGACACGAGCTCGGTGATGTCGTCGAGCGTGATGATGTAGCTGTCGCGCGGCTGGCTGGTCTTCTCGGCGCTGACGCGGACCGAGAGATTGCGCTCGGTGCCGTCGCGGGTGATCGTGATCTGGCCCTGCACCAGGCGCTGGGTCCCTTCCCGTGCCGTCTTCATCATTTCGTCGAGCTCGGGCAGCACGTCGGAGAGCGGGTGGCCGAGCGTCTCCGCTTCGGAGTGCCCGATCAGCTTCTCGGCGGAACGGTTGAGGATGCCGACGCTGCCGGAGGTGTCGACGCCGATGATGCCGGCGCTTGCCGATGACAGCACGGCCTCGATGAAGCGGCGGCGGCTGTCGATGAGGTCGCTGGCGTTGACGAGCTCGTCGCGCTGGCTGCGCAATTCCTGCGTCATCTTGTTGAAGGTCTCACCGAGCTGGGCAAGATCGCCTTCCGACTGGTGCACGGGCACCTGGACATGCAGATCGCCGGTCGAGACCGTGTGGGCTGCATTCATCAGCCGTCGGATTGGCGAGACCAGCGAGTTGGCGAAGTTGAGGCCGATCAGCACCGAGGCCATCAGGATGGTCAGCGCGATCACCGCAAACATCAGCGCAAACGCGACCTGGATACCGAGCCGTCGCGACTCGATCTGAGCGTATTCGGCGACGCTGACCTCGGTCTGCTTGAGCTGGTTGACGACGTTCGGATCGAGTGGCCGGGCGACGTAGAGGAACGTGTCGCTGAAGGCGCGCAGGCGGATCACCGCGGCGACGAAGCTCGCGTCCGGCAGCACCGCGATCTCGGGCTCGGACTCGTTGACGTTGCTGAGAAAGTCGGGCGCCGGCGGCGAATAGGCGAGCCGCATGCCGGTGTCGGCGGATTCCAAAATGTTGGTGTTCTTGTCGATGATCATTGCGCCCGGCAAATTGCGGGAGCCGGCGCTGGCGGTCAGCATCTCGCGGAACGAGCGGCGGTCCTGGTCGTAGAGCGGCCGGGCGTGCGCGATGTCGTTTGCCATGCCGAGAATGTCGCCGCGGATCAGCTGCGCATGGTCCTGCATGTAGGCCCGCGCGATCGTCAGCGAATTCTGGATCACCTCCTTGGTCGGCCCCGAGAATAGCCGGTCGAGGCCGCGCTCGATGGTGACGTTGGCGACCACGGCGACCAGCACCGCCGGCAGCACCGCCACGATCGAGAACAGGCTGACGATCTGGACATGGAGGCGCGCTGCCGCCCTGCCCCGCCGTCGCGCCAGGATCAGTTGCCAGAGTTCCCGGACGATGATCCCGACCAGGAGCAGGATCGTGGCCGCATTGATCAGATAGAACGAGCGGACCACCTCCGGCGTCGGCTCGATCTTGGTGAGGCCGGTCAGAACCAGGAAGGTCAGGAGGGCCGACAGCAGCGCCAGGGCCACGGCGAAGGGTGCCAGCCAGCGCCGCAGCGACCAGCGCTTGGGCTCTTCGGCTGGGGCCGTGTCAAAGGATGCGGCCGAGGTATCTGCGCTGGTCATTCCGGCAATGGGCTGCTGAAAACGGGTCCGCGGGCGCGCGGATACTGATGTATTCGTACCACATTGTTGCCGAATTGCGACAATTCCGCGGCGTCTCCGCCGCGACGGACGGCACATCCACAAGCAGATTCCGGTTGGACGGGAACGGATTCCCGCCGTCCCGGCTTGACGGGGATGGATAGATTTTTTCTCGCGACGATGGTCTCGGCCGTGCTTCTACTGATCGTGGCCGCCGACCTCCTGGTTAACGGGCTCGGCCTTCAGCAGCCGCTGGTGAATGTCGCCAGCGTGATGCCGGCATCCAGCCGACTTGTCAGGTAGATGATGCAGCGCCTTGCGGCCGAATGACCAATTTGTACGTGCGAGCGGAACATTTCAGTCCGATGCGGACTTCTGCCCACCGCGTCAGCCACAACGGCCAGCGCGATCCGGACAGGCTCAGCTCTGCCTTGGTAGGGGGAGCTGAGCCACCGTCCGTCCGGCACGACTATGCCCCGCTGCGGTAGACCTGGATGTCCAGATCCCGGATCTTCTTGCGTAGCGTATTGCGGTTGAGGCCGAGCAGGTCTGCGGCGCGGATCTGATTGCCGCGGGTGGCAGCGAGCGCGGCCGTGAGCAGCGGCACCTCGATCTCCTTCAGGATGCGGTGATAGAGACCCGGCGGCGGCACGCCGTTCGGGAAGCCCTGGAAGTGCGAGGATAGATAGGCCTCCACCGCGCCGCCCAGATTGTCGACGCCCTGCTGGACCGCCGCACCCGGGCTGACCGAAGGCGGCGCGAGCTCGCCGTCGATGACGGAGGCCGTGATCACGTCCTGCGGATAAAGCGCGGCCAAGCGCCGGGCGAGGTTTTCGAGCTCGCGCACATTGCCCGGCCAGCGGTGCTGCTTCATCCGCTCCAGCGCCAGCGCATCGAGTTTCTTCGGCGGCAATCCGTCCTTCTCGGCCAGCGTGAAGAAGTGCCGCACCAGATCAGGCAGGTCCTCGATACGCTCGCGAAGCGGCGGCAACCGCAGCGGCACGACGTTGAGACGGAAGAACAGGTCTTCGCGGAACAGGCCCTGCTGGATCAGGACGCGCAGATCCTTGTTGGAAGCCGCGACGATCCGCACGTCGGTCTTGATCGGGGTGCGGCCGCCGACGGTGGTGTATTCGCCCTGCTGGAGCACGCGCAACAGGCGGGTCTGCGCCTCCATCGGCATGTCGCCGATTTCGTCGAGGAACAGCGTGCCGCCCTCGGCCTGCTCGAACCGGCCCGAGGCGCGGGTGTTGGCGCCGGTGAAGGCGCCGCGCTCATGGCCGAACAGCTCGGATTCGATGAGGTCGCGCGGGATCGCCGCCATGTTGACGGCGACGAAGGGGCCGTTGCGCCGCTTGCCGTAATCGTGCAGCGCGCGTGCCACCAATTCCTTGCCAGTGCCGGACTCGCCCGTGATCATTACGGTGAGGTCGGTCTGCATCAGGCGCGCCAACACGCGATAGATCTCCTGCATCGCCGGCGAGCGGCCGACCAGCGGGATCGCCTCCATTTCGGCGTCGTCGTCCGGCGTCGAGACCCGCTCCTTCGGTTCGGCGAGCGCGCGGCCGACGATGGCGATCAGCTCCTTCAGGTCGAAGGGCTTCGGCAGATATTCATAGGCGCCGCGCTCGGAGGCGCGGATCGCCGTCATGAACGTGTTCTGTGCGCTCATGACGATGACGGGCAGATTGGGCCGCATCTTCTTGATCCGCGGCAAGAGGTCGAAAGCGTTCTCGTCGGGCATCACCACGTCGGTGATGACGAGATCGCCCTCTCCCTGGCTGACCCAACGCCATAAGGTTGCGGCATTGCCGGTGAGCCGCACTTCGTAGCCGGCGCGGGACAGTGCCTGATTGAGAACGGTGCGGATGGCGGTATCGTCATCAGCTACGAGAATGCTACCTGCGGGCATCGTTAATCCTCATCTTGCCCCCTGTGATGCAGGCGACGGCTTCCCGGCAGAGTCGGCGCGGCTGCTTTGATCGGCATGTTTCGCCGATGTGGAATACATCGGCATCAGCACGCGGAAGGTGGTCTTGCGCGGCTGAGATTCGCATTCGATGATGCCCCCGTGATCGCCGACGATCTTTGCGACCAGCGCGAGGCCCAGCCCCGAGCCGGTCTGCTTGGTGGTCACGAAGGGATCGAACAGGTTGGGCAGAAGGTCGTCTGGCACGCCTGGTCCGTTGTCTCTCACGCAGAATTCAAGCGGCAGGGATACCCGGGATTTTTGACCGGGGACTGACAGGCGCACGCCGGGGCGGAACGCGGTGGTGAGCTGGATCTCGGCGTCGGGCGCGTCGATCAGGGCTTCGGCGGCGTTCTTGACGAGATTGAGGAACACCTGGACCAGCTGGTCCTGGTTCGCCAGCACCGGCGGCAGCGAAGGATCGTAATCCTCGATGAAGCGGATGTTGCGGGCAAAGCCGGACTGCGCCAGCCGCTTCACGTGATCGAGCACAGAGTGAATGTTGACGGGACCGCGCACCACGGGGCGCTCGTCGCCGAACACCTCCATGCGGTCGACCAGCGTCACAATGCGGTCGGCCTCGTCGCAGATCAGGCGCGTCAGCATGCGGTCCTCGGACGAGGCCTGCTGCTCCAGCAATTGAGCCGCGCCGCGGATTCCCGACAGCGGATTCTTGATCTCGTGCGCCAGCATCGCGGCGAGCGCGATCACCGAGCGCGCGGCGCTGCGATGGGTGAGCTGACGGTCCATCTTGTCGGCGATGCTGCGCTCCTGGAGCATCACCACGATATGGCCGGGCCGCTCGGTGAGCGGAGCCACATGCAGGTCGACCTGGCGGTCGCCGCCCATGCGCGGTGTGCCCAGATCAACCTTGTATTCGTTGACCGGCGAGTTCGACGAGCGCACCTGGTCGATCAGTGCCAGCAGCGGGCTGCCGAACGGCACCAGCTCCTTGAGCGATTGCCGCTTCAAGAACTGCGTCGAGATTTCGAAGAAGGCTTCGGTCGCGATGTTGGCGGCGACGATCTTGCCGTCCGGGCCGATCATCAGCACGGGATTGGGCAGCGCATCCAAGATCGCATCGCTGTCGGACGGCCGGCGATGTTCGGCGGCTGAGCTCATGCAGCGGCCCTCCATGCGAAGTCGTCGAAGGCGTCTTGCAGCGATTGGTGAACGCGGCGCGGTTCCTCCGAGGTGAGTATCTTCTGGCGCCACGATTTCAGCGTCTCGGCCGGCGCGCCGCTGACCTCCGCCGCGACGTCGAGCGCCCAGCCCAGATGCTTGCGCGCATGCCTGAGGCCAATGCGCAAGCCGTATAGTGCGCAAACACCTTCATAGAGCGTGCGGACATAATGCAGCTGCGTCTCGAGCGCCGGCGTTGCTTCCTCTGCCCCGCCCTTCAGGCGGCGGCCGATCTGGCCGGGCAGCCAGGGCTGGCCCTGCGCGCCGCGGCCGATCATCACGGCATCGGCGCCGGAGGCCTCCAACGCCGCGAGCGCCTTCTCATAGGACGTGATGTCGCCATTGACGACGAGCGGAATGGAGATGGCCTCGCGCACGGCGCGGATCGCATCCCAATCGGCCTCGCCCTTGTAGAACTGGCAGCGGGTGCGGCCATGCACGGCGACGAGCTTGATGCCTGATGCTTCCGCGCGCCGCGCCAGCTCCGGCGCGTTGCGGCTGCGGTCGTCCCAGCCGAGCCGCATCTTCAGTGTCACGGGCACCTTGACCGCGGCGATCGTCGCCTCGATCAGGCTGACGGCATGGTCGAGGTCGCGCATCAGGGCCGAGCCGGACTGGCCGCCGGTGACGTGGCGGGCCGGACAGCCCATATTGATATCGATGATGTCGGCGCCTTCGGCCTCAGCGATCCGGGCGCCTTCGGCCATCCAATGCGCCTCGCAGCCGGCGAGCTGGACCACATGCGGACCGATTCCCGTCGCTTCGCAACGCAACCGCGACATCCGGTGGCCGTTGGCGAGTTCATCGCTGGCTGTCATTTCCGACACGACGAGACCCGCCCCAAGCTCCGCGGCCAACCGCCGAACGGGCGAGTCAGTCACCCCCGACATCGGTGCCAGGAAGACCGGGGTGGCGACATCAATATCGCCTATTTTCAACGGCTTAGAGCCGGATATTGCCGAGCCGGTCACAGGGGTCTCGTTGACTGGACAGGGCCTCATCGCGCCTGCCATGATCTATCTTGCGCACAGTTCTTGTGCAGTCAAGCGTCATGCCTACAGTTTAGACAGTTCTGCAAATCTTTCAAGTGCAGTGCAGCAAAATGCTGTTGCCCACAATGCGCCGGAAACCCCTTTTTTTGCGGGCCTGCCGTGCTAGAGGCATGCCACCAAATCACCCCACTCCCCGACTCGTCATCATCAACTGAGTATTTGAGTCCCATGGCGAAATCACAACGCACCGCGGCCGTCCTTGTCGCAGCCGGACGCGGCTTGCGCGCCGGCGCTGGCGGGCCGAAGCAATATCGCGAGATCGGCGGTGTGCCCGTGATCCATCGCGCCATGGAAGCCTTCAGCCGCCACCCCGAGGTGTTTGCGGTGCAGCCGGTGGTGAATCCCGACGATACCGCCATCTTCACGGCAGCGGTCGCAGGCCTCAAGCACGAGCCGCCGGCCAACGGCGGCGCCACCCGCCAAGCCTCGGTGCTCGCCGGCCTCGAAGCGCTCGCACGGCACAAGCCCGATATCGTCCTGATCCATGACGCCGCCCGCCCCTTCGTCTCGGAAGGCGTGATCTCCCGTGCGATCGAGGCGGCGAGCCGCACCGGCGCAGCGATCCCCGCCATTGCCGTCACCGACACGATCAAGCTCACCGGCGAGAACGGCCATGTCGAGGGCACGCCGGACCGCGCGCGGCTGCGAATCGCGCAGACGCCGCAATCCTTTCTTTTCGACGTCATCCTCGAGGCGCATCGTCGCGCGGCAAAGGAAGGACGCTCGGATTTCACCGACGATGCCGCCATTGCCGAATGGGCAGGATTGACGGTTGCAACCTTTGAAGGCGATGTTGCCAATATGAAGCTCACCACTCCCGAGGATTTCGTGCGCGAGGAAGCACGTCTCGCCGCCCAGCTCGGCGATATCAGGACCGGCACGGGCTATGACGTGCACGCCTTCGGCGACGGCGACCACGTCATGATCTGCGGCGTGCGCGTCCCTCACACCAAGGGTTTTCTCGCCCATTCCGACGGAGATGTCGGCCTGCATGCGCTGGTCGACGCCATTCTCGGTGCGCTCGCCGACGGTGACATCGGCTCGCACTTCCCGCCGAGCGACGCGAAGTGGAAGGGTGCTTCCTCCGACCAGTTCCTGAAATATGCCATCGAGCGCGTCGCGGCGCGCGGCGGCCGCGTCGCCAATCTCGAGGTGACGCTGATCTGCGAACGGCCGAAGATCGGTCCCTTGCGCGACATCATGCGCGCGCGCATCGCCGAGATCTCCGGCGTCGACATCTCCCGCGTCGCGGTGAAGGCGACGACCAGCGAGCGGCTCGGCTTCACCGGCCGCGAGGAAGGCATCGCGGCCACCGCGAGCGCCACCATCCGCCTGCCCTGGAGCCTGTAGGACCATGGGCGGCAGCGACGCACGCGCCCTCTCTCGCTCGCTGCTCGATTTGTGCCGGATGCGCAAGCTGACGATCGCGACGGCCGAGTCCTGCACCGGCGGCCTCGTCGCCGGCGCGCTGACCGACATCCCCGGTTCTTCCGACGTGATCGACCGGGGCTTCGTCACCTATTCCAACGACGCCAAGCGCGCGATGCTCGGGGTCGAGGCGAGCACGCTCGCCAATTTCGGCGCGGTCAGCAAGGAGACCGCAACCGCCATGGCGATCGGTGCCCTGGAGCGCGCCGATGTCGATCTCGCGGTCGCCATCACCGGAATTGCCGGCCCCGGCGGCGCAACGCCTGGCAAGCCGGTCGGCCTCGTGCACTTCGCGGCGGCGGCGCGCGACGGCCGCATCATCCATCGCGAGCACCGCTTCGGCGCGATCGGCCGCAGCGCCGTGCGCGCGCGCTCCGTGGTCGAGGCGCTGCGCATGCTGATGGACCTCGCCCGCGGCCCGCAAGTCCAGGTCAAGCCGCGCCCCGCAGCCGCAAGCCGTCTGCGTCCCCGCGTCACCCGCTCGCCACGCCGACACGCGGTGAAGCGCAGGCCGCCGCGCTCGCCGCGGGGCTGAGGCGCTCTCAGTCCGTCGACAGCAGCGCGCTTGCACGATCGAGCACGCGCTGCCTAACCGCATCGGCATCTGATGGATTGACCTTCGCGCTCACCGTCAATTCCACGACGGGTGCTGCGGGATCGGCAGCGATCACCTTTGACACATTGACCGACGGCGCGGTCCTGTCGTCGATGCGGGGATCGTCACGCAGCTCCTTCAGGATCTGGTCGGCCAACGCATTGGCCGCACCTGCCCTGACCGGAAACGCCACCTTGACTTCCCCCGTACCTGGATAGGCGCTGTGGTTGATGATGGCCGCGCCCCACACCTGCCCGTTCGGCAACAGGATCTGCGTATTGTCGAGCGCGACCAGCTCGGTCATGAACAGCGACAACGACTTCACCTTCCCCGCCTTGCCGGCGACCTCGACGTCGTCGCCGATGTGAAAGGGACGAAACAGCAGCAGCATCACGCCGGCGGCGAGGTTGGAGAGCGTGCCTTGAAGCGCAAGGCCGATGGCGAGTGAAGTCGCGCCCAGCACGGCAACGAGGCTCGCGGTCTGGATGCCGAAGAGCTGCAGCACGGCGATGCCGACCACCGCGAGCACGGCATAGCGAGCCACACTGGCGACGAACAAGGTCACCAGCGGATCGACCCGGTGCGTGACACTCAAGACGCGCGTGACGAAACGCTGCATTGCGCCGGACAGATACCAGCCGACCGCGAACAGCAGGATCGCGTAAATCGCGTTCAAGCCATACAGGACGAGCGATGCTTTCAACGTATCGAAATTGATGGTCATGGAAGCTCCAACCCGGACGAATCGGTTGAGAACTCGCGGCGGCGCGAAATGATCCCGGCGGATGTCGATGGGAACGCCAACCTGGTAGCCCGGATTGCGCTGCTCTCCATCTGGGCCACAACCCTTTGTGTTGCCCGTCGGGCAAGACACACAATTGCGCGGTCAATCCGCTCGCGTCAAAATATTCGCTTTTACAGAATTTCTGATTTTGCACATTGTCCGGCCACCTCATCCCTGTCAGAGGGGCGGATCGCGATCGTCACGAACGCGGGATGGGCCGTGGTGGACGCTGGCAGCACCGGCGCGAAGGGCATCGCAGGGCGGGCAACCGTGAGCGATCGCCGCGCGCAAACGACCGATGCGATCAGCGTACGGCAAAACCGTGTCGTCCTGACGCCCGGGGCCTGTGCGTCAAGTCTTGCGGTGATGCGTTTTCGTCCAACCGGGCGCGCGCATCAGCGATCCGCAAGGCGACGGGGGCAATAGTGCATCGCTCCCCGGGGAGAGCTCGGCATAAGCCGTCAAACCACTGCGCAGGGAAGGCCGGTTGTTTGGCTTCACCTGTATGCCGCTGTGCAGCTCTTCGTAGCGTAACTCCCGCACAGTGGACCGCGGGTGCCCAGCCGGCATCCGGTCTTCCCTGCGCCCTCTGACTTCAAGAGGGTGTCTCGACGAAGCAAAGCTCGGGCGAGAGAAAGCCGCGAGGACGCGCAGGTGTGTCTGCGATTGAGATGCCAATTGGAAAAGCTACCTGGATGCTCATCCTCAGTCATTTCCCAGCGGCTTGTCCGCCGAAGCTCGGAGAGCGAAGGCGGAAGCGAAGCAATCCAGAATGTTCCTCAGAGGGATTCTGGATTGCTTCGTCGCAAGAGCTCCTCGCAATGCCGGTGGAAAGAGTGCGGCCTACGTCGGCGCCAGCTTCGGCCGGCCATAAATCGCGTCCGCGCGTTTTTCGAACGCAGTGGAGAAGCGCGCGAATGCGGCGTCGAATATCGAGCCCATCAGCATCGCGAGCATGCGGCTCTTGAATTCATAGGCGAGAAAGAAACCGACATCGCAGACGCCCTCACCCTTGGGCTCGAACGTCCAGCGGTTTTCAAGATTTCTGAAAGGACCTTGCAGATATTCGACCAGGATTTTCAGATTGGCGCGGTCGAGTGTCACCCGGCTGGTGAAGGATTCCTTGACCAGCTTGAACGACACTGTCATGTCGGCGACCAGCACCTCGGTGCCGTCAGGTTTCGCCATGCGCTGACGCACTCTCAGCGCGCTGCACAGCGGCACGAATTCCGGGTATCGCTCGACGTCGGCGACCAGATCAAACATCTCGGATGCGCTGTGACTGACACGGCGCTTGCTCGAAAATTTGGGCATAGCGGTTCAGCGGGCGTTAGCTGCCCGCGCGGCCTTCAATCTCGCAAAATCCTCGCCGGCATGATGGGACGAGCGGGTCAGCGGGCTCGCCGACACCATCAGGAAGCCCTTGGTGTAGGCGACCTTCTCGTAGGAGGCGAACTCGTCGGGCGGCACGAAGCGCATCACGGCGTGATGCTTACGGGTGGGTTGGAGATACTGGCCGATGGTCAGGAAATCGACCTCGGCAGAGCGCAGATCGTCCATTACCTGGAGCACCTCGTGGCGCTCCTCGCCAAGGCCGACCATGATGCCGGACTTGGTGAAGATGGTGGGATCGAGCTCCCTAACCCGCTGCAGCAGCCGGATCGAGTGGAAATAGCGCGCGCCGGGCCGCACCGTGAGATAGCGCGACGGCACGGTCTCGAGATTGTGGTTGAACACGTCGGGCTTCGCCGCAACGACGACCTCGAGTGCCCCCTCCTTGCGCAGGAAGTCCGGCGTCAGGATCTCGATCGTGGTCGAAGGACACGCGGCGCGGATCGCACGAATGGTCTGGGCAAAATGCTCGGCGCCGCCGTCGGCGAGGTCGTCGCGGTCGACCGAAGTGATGACGACGTGCGCCAGCCCCAGCTTGGCCACGGCCTCGGCGACGTGCTGCGGTTCGGACGCATCGAGCGCGTTGGGCAGGCCGGTCTTGACGTTGCAGAAGGCGCAGGCACGGGTGCAGGTGTCACCCATGATCATGAAGGTCGCGTGCTTCTTGTCCCAACACTCGCCGATATTCGGGCAGCCCGCTTCCTCGCACACCGTGTGCAGGCCGTTGGCCCGCACGATGTTGCGGGTGTCGGCATAGCCGCGGGTATTGGGCGCGCGCACGCGAATCCAGTCCGGCTTCGGCGGCGAAGCGGAATCGGGCCGGTTCACCTTTTCAGGGTGGCGCGGGCGCAGCGGGTTCGTGATGGTATCGACAATAACGACCATGGGGTGTCCGGTCTGTTCAGGTCCTACCTAGTCGGTCTGGCTGAGCATCGCAACCCGGCTCGCCCCGCTTCAGCGAACATGGCAGATATGGGCAATATCCTGCTCTGTTCTCAGGCGATTCTCACCTCGAATGGCTCCAAGATCGAATGCCTCTCCGTTGCGGCTTGGCAAGCCGCTGAAGCGGACCTTTTTCGACCGCAGCGTCCACGAGGTCGCGCCCGACCTGATCGGCGCCACCATGCTGGTCGACGGCGTCGGTGGAATCATCGTCGAGGTCGAGGCCTATCATCATACCGACCCGGCCGCGCATTCCTATCGCGGGCCGACGCCTCGGAACCAGGTGATGTTTGGGCCGCCCGGCTACGCCTATGTCTACCGTTCCTACGGCATCCATTGGTGCGTGAACTTCGTCTGCGAGGAGGAAGGTTCGGCCAGCGCCGTGCTGATCCGCGCGCTGGAGCCGACCCATGGCTTAGCCGCGATGCGACGCCGCCGCCATCTCCAGGATTTGCACGCGCTGTGCTCGGGCCCGGGCAAGCTGACCGAAGCGCTCGGCATCACGATCGCGCACAACGCGCTGCCGCTGGATCGGCCGCCGATCGCCCTGCACGCGCGGACGGAGGATGTCGAGGTCGCTGCCGGGATTCGGATCGGCATCACCAAGGCGGTCGAGCTGCCCTGGCGCTATGGCATCAAGGGCTCGAAATTTTTGAGCAAGCCGTTTCCGAAGTAACGATCATTCCGGGATGGTCCGAAGGACCAGACCCGGAATCTCGAGATTCCGGGTTCGGCTCTTCGAGCCGCCCCGGAATGAGGACCAGATTAAGACGCCTGCTTGAGCCGCTCCAGCGCCTCCAGCAGCTTGGCCTTGCGGGCCAGCGCCGCCTCGCGCTTTTCGCGCTCCTCCTCGACGACCTCCTCGGCCGCGTTGGCGACGAACTTCTCGTTGGCCAGCTTGGACTCGGCGCGCTTGATGTCGGCGTCGGCCTTGCCGATCTCCTTGTCGAGACGCGTGCGCTCGGCGGCGACGTCGATTACGCCCTTCAGCGGCAGCGCGGCCACCTCGCCGCGCACAAGCAGTTGAACGGCGCCGTCAGGTGCGCGGTCGGCGAAAGAGATGTCGGAGAGCCGCGCCATGCGCTTGATGACTTCGGTCCAGCGCGGCGCGCGCTCTTTCGTCTCTGCCGAAACGCCCACGAGCACCAGCGCCGTCAGCGTCGCCGGCGGGATATTCATCTCGGCACGCACCGAACGGATCTGGGTGACGAGATCGATCACCCAGCCGATCTCGGCCTCGGCCGCGGGATCGCTGAAGTCGGCATGGTCGAAGATCGGCAGCACCCAGGCCGGCGAGACGAGCGGATCGGTCGGTCCCGTCGTCGCGGCGAGCATCGCAAGCTGCTCCGGCGTCGGCTCAACCGGCTTGAGCGGCCACGGCGCCAATGCGAGCAGGCTATCGCGCTTCGCCGTCACCTCCCACAGCTCTTCGGTGATGAAGGGCATGAAGGGGTGCAGCAGCTTGAGGATCTCGTCGCGCGCCCAGGCCACCATAGCGCGGGTTTCGTCCTTGGCGGGACTGTCGGGACCGAGCAGCACGGGCTTGGCGAGCTCGACATACCAGTCGCAATAGACGTTCCAGACGAAGCGGTAGATGCTGCCGGCGGCATCGTTGAAGCGATAGGCTCCGATGGCCTCGGTCACTTCTCGCGTGGTGTGCGCGCTCTCGTGCGCGATCCAGCGGTTCAGCGTCTGCTTCGCCTTCGCCGGCTCGAAGCCGTCGGGAACGGCACAGTGATTCATCTCCGCGAAGCGACAAGCATTCCAGAGCTTGGTCGCGAAATTGCGGTAGCCCTCGACGCGGCTGGTGGCGAGCTTGATGTCGCGGCCCTGCGCCGCCATCGCGGCCAGCGTGAAGCGGAGCGCGTCCGCGCCATATTCGTCGATCAGATGGAGGGGATCGATGACGTTGCCCTTCGACTTCGACATCTTGGCGCCCTTCTCGTCGCGGACGAGGGCGTGGATGTAGACGGTCGAGAACGGCACCTCCTTCATGAAGTGCAGGCCCATCATCATCATGCGGGCGACCCAGAAGAAGATGATGTCGAAGCCGGTCACCAGCGCATTGGTCGGATAATAGCGCTGCACCTCGGGCGTGTCGTCGGGCCAGCCGAGCGTCGAGAACGGCCACAGCGCCGACGAAAACCAAGTGTCGAGCACGTCCTCGTCGCGCGTGATGAAGCCTTCGCGCTTGTTGCGATCGAGCGCCATCTCACGCCCCTGCTCGGCCGTGATGACCTCCTGCTCGACGTAGTAGCCGAGCGCGTGGCTGACGGCCTCCTCCTCGGTCTCGGCGACGAACACCTTCCCATCCGGACCGTACCAGGCCGGGATCTGGTGGCCCCACCAGAGCTGGCGCGAGATGCACCAGGGCTGGATGTTCTCCATCCACTCGAAATAGGTCTTTTCCCAGTTTTTCGGCACGAACGTCGTTTCGCCCGAACGCACCGCCGCGATCGCGGGCTTCGCCAGCGTCTTGGCATCGACATACCATTGATCGGTCAGATACGGCTCGATCACGCTGTTCGAACGATCGCCATGCGGCACCATGTGGGTGTGCGGCTCGATCCGCTCGACGAAGCCGAACGATTCCAATCGCTCGACGATGCGCTTGCGTGCGACAAAGCGGTCGACCTTGTGGAATTCCTCGGCGAACTGCCCGGCGCCTTCCGGCAGGTCACGCAGATAATCCTCGTTGTCGAGGAGATCGAGAGAACCCTCCCTGTCGAGGACGCTGATCCGGCGCAGGCCGTGGCGATTACCGAGCTCGAAATCGTTGAAGTCGTGCGCCGGCGTCACCTTCACCGCGCCCGAGCCCTTGTCCGGATCCGAATAGTCGTCGGCGACGATCTGGATCTTGCGGCCGACCAACGGCAGGATGACGTTCTTGCCGATAAGCTTCTGATAACGCTCGTCCTCGGGATGTACCGCCACGCCGGTGTCGCCGAGCATGGTCTCGGGGCGCGTGGTGGCGACGACGATGAAGCTCGAGGGATCCTCAGGGCTGAACGTCTTCCCCTCGATCGGATAGCGCAGATACCAGAGGCTGCCCTTGACCTCGACCTGCTGCACTTCGAGATCGGAGATTGCGGTCAAGAGCTTGGTGTCCCAGTTCACCAGCCGCTTGTCCTTGTAGATCAGCCCCTGGCGGTGCAGCTCGACAAACACCTTGACGACGGCCTTCGACAGGCCCTCGTCCATGGTGAAGCGCTCGCGCGACCAGTCGCAGGACGCGCCGAGCCGCTTGAGCTGATTGATGATGGTGTCGCCGCTCTCGGCCTTCCACTGCCAGACCCGCTCCAGAAACTTCTCGCGGCCCATCTCGCGGCGGCCGGGCTCTTGACGCTCCATCAGCTGGCGCTCGACCACCATCTGGGTCGCGATGCCGGCATGGTCGGTGCCGGGCTGCCACAGCACGTCGCGGCCGCGCATGCGCTCGAACCGGCACAGGATGTCCTGAAGCGTGTTGTTGAGGGCGTGGCCCATGTGCAGCGAGCCCGTCACGTTCGGCGGCGGGATCACAATGGTGAACGGCACCGCGTCGCGGCGGTCGGGGCGGCCGGCCTTGAAGGCAAGGCTGTCCTCCCACACCACGGACATGCGGGTTTCGATATCGGCGGGCTGGTAATTTTTCTCGATCATGGGGCTGTTAGAAAGCCGCGCGCGCGGTTCAAGTCAACGGGAAGCTCGACGACAGGCGTTTTCGGCCCGGGCCGCAGGCCGAATATGACGCCGGAGCAGGGCTTTATCTTGGCCGCACGGCCCTTCTCAGCGGCCGCCGCGCGAGACTCGCTCGATTTCGGCCTTCACGATGCGTTCAACCAGGCCCGGCAGATTGTCATCGAGCCAGGACTTCAGCATCGGACGCAACATCTCCTTGACCAGATCCTCCAGCGTCCGCGCATTGCTGCTCAGAACCGTGTGGGCCAGCGAGTTGAAGGCAGATTCGACCGCGGAGACCGTCGATTGCGCCAGGATCGGCTGTTGCGGCGGCACCGGCGGCGCATCGTAGTCCACCGGCGTGTAGGACGGCGGCGACGGGGGGCGCGGCTGCGGCGATTCCGTGAATTCGAGATCGTCGCGCGGCTCGACCTTGTGGAAGGTGGGTGGCGGCGGAGGCGGTGTCGGGTCCATCGCCATCTCGTCGGTCAACTCGAGCACGTCGGGCTCCGGCTCCGGCTCGGGAGCGCGGACCTCCGGCGCAGGCGTTGCTGCGTCGAGCCCGGCCAGCAGCGCGTCGATATCGTCTTGGCTATTGGATGCGTCCGCCGCAGCTGCGGACGGCGGCGGCGCCGGCTTTGCAGCCTGCGGCGGTGCGGGCTTCTCGGCGGCGGGTTTGGGCGGAGCGACCTTGGATGGCGGAATGTCGTTCATCGCCTGCGGCTTTGGCGCGGCGGGCGCCGCAGCCTTCTCGGGTTTTGCGGCTTCTGTCGGCGGCGGCTTGGCCTCATCGTCGGCGATGATGCGCCGGATCGAGGCCAGAATCTCCTCCATCGAGGGTTCTGTAACCTTTGCAGGCTGCGTCATCTCCGACTCCACATCATCAACGCCCTCGCATGCGTTGTTTTACACCAAGCACGGCAGGATTGGCCGGTTCCGGACCGGCGGCCCGACGATTTTCGTCGCAGCAGCCCGACTTGTCCCCAGATCACGGCTCAACGTGCGGCGGTGCGCCCCTGCCCCCGGCACTCAAGCTTTACGCACACGGCATCGATACGGGCGAATCGACCCGCATCTTCTTGGCAAGGCTATGTCAGGGATTTTGATGATTGCAAGCAAAGCGCCAGTCGGCCTCGGCACTTCGCGAGACCGACCGGATCACTACGGACATCAGCGTCCGTCAGGCGTGCGTACACCGGCCCAGCTGTCGCGGACCTGCTGGTAATGCACGGAGGGATCGTAGACCGTGGTCGCGAGGCCGAGCACCTGCGGCGACAGGCGGCCAACAGCCGCGAGAACGTTATAGGATGCAACCACGCGGTCATGCTGCGCGGTGACCAGCGCGACGCGCGCGTTGACCAAGGCCTGCTGCGCGTTGAGGACGTCGAGCGTGGTGCGCTGACCCGCCTTGGCTTCTTCGCGCACGCCATTCAGCGCGATCTCGGATGCCGCAACTTGCGCCTGCGCGGACTGCACCTGCGCCTTACCGGCCTGCAACGACCCCCACCACTGAACCACGGTCGCACGAATCTGATCGCGCGTGGTTTCGAGATTGAGACGCTGCTGCGCCAGGTTTTCCTTGGATTGACGGATCAGCGCATATTGATTGCCGCCATCATAGAGCTGCCACGAGGCCTGTGCGACCGCGGCTGCGCTAAACGACCTGTATTGAATCAGCGACTGTTCATTGGCCTGCGTTGCGCTGGCCTGCAACGTGACCGTGGGCAGCAGCGCGCCTTCGGCGACCTTGACCTGCAGATAGTTGACGTCGATGCCGAACATTGCGGCCGTGACGTTGGGATGCTCGACCAAGCTGAGCTCGACGGCCGAAGCGAGCGTCGCAGGCAGGAACCGGTCGACCGGCGAGCCCGGCGCGAGGTTTGTCGGCTCGTTGCCGATGATGCGACGGAAATTCGCGCGCGTCGTGGTGAGATTGGCTTCGGCGGTAAGCGCCTGCGTCCTGCCGGCAGCGAGTTGCGCTTCCGATTGGGCGACGTCGGTACGCGTCACTTCGCCGACATTGAAGCGGTCACGGGTCTGCTTCAGCGTCTGCTCGAGCACGCGCACGTTGCTGCGTTGGACTTCCAGCGTGGCGGCATCGCGCAGATAGTCCATGTAGGTCGTTGCAGCCTGAAGCAGCACGCTTTGATCGAGGCTGCGCAGCGCTTCGCGAGCACCGGACACCTGGCTCTCTGCCGCGCGCGTCCTGTTGGCGGTCTGGTTGCCGTTGTAGAGCGTCTGCGAAACCGTCAGGCCCGCGCTGCGGGGAACGGTGGTGCCATTGATTGGGGCACTGCCCGGCGCGGTCAGCGTGTCCTGATATTGATAACCGGCGCTCGCCGTCAGCGCGACTCTGGGGCGATATCCCGACAATGCCTGAGGCACGTTCTCGTCGGTCGAGCGCACCTGGGCACGCTGTGCGTTGAGCTGCGGATTGTTCTGATAGGCGCGCACCAGCGCGGACTCGATCGTGTCCGCCAAGGCAGGCGTCGGCCCGGCTAGCGACAGCAGCAGGACCGAAACCGCAGCTCCGGTGAAGAGCTTCACCCCATGCATCCCTGAAATTCCGTTCATTCTAACGCCCGGCTCGTGCCCGCGAGCTGGGTACCGTCTATCGAGTGGAGTCGTTGCCCCGCCGCAACATAGGACGGGGATTGTCGCGGCGGAACCACCTCAGGGTAGTTCTCGGTGGAAACTCTTCACGTGCAGCATCCCGGCCACACTTCTGATTCAGAACGGGATTTTTCGGCTCCGGGCCTCAGAAAACGAAGGCGGCGGCCCGTTCCATCCCGGGAAGGACCGGGGCGGCGGCGTCGAACAACGCCCGATGGCCGAATTCACCATGAGTCTTTGTCACGATCATGGCCCGCGGCGGCCTGGATTCGGCCGACACTCCCACGAGGCGCCCGCCTTCCTTCAGCTGCCCGAGCAGCCCCTCCAGGGTTATCTCGGCAGCGCCATTGAGGACGATCACGTCATAAGGAGCGGTGGACGGATCACCCTCGCTGCAGGAGCCGACTTTGCAGGTAACGTTGGCGAGCCCAAGGGCAGCGAAGGCGTCCTTGGCCTTCGCCGCCAGACCCGGATCACATTCCGTCGCCGTGACCTGGCGCGCGAGCTTGGCGGCAAGCGCGGCCAGATAGCCCGTCGCGCAGCCGACGATCAGCACATTGTCTCCTTGGCCGATTTCGGCGGCCTGGAGCAGCTTGCCGGTCAGTTGCGGCTTGATCAGGAACCGCTTGGCGCCGCCCTCGCTCACATCGAGGTCGAGGTCGAGATAAGCCAACGCCTGCCTGCTGGCCGGCACGAAGGCCTCGCGCGGAACCGTAAGCATGGCATCGAGAATACGACGGTCGGTAACGTCATTGGTGCGCACCTGGCCATCGACCATTTTTTGGCGCGCAGTCGAGAAACCGGACATTTGCGGACCCTGGAATGCGGACGATGCCGCGGAGATGAATTGGCGGCATCTTTGAAACATGCCCGCCGAAAACGCAACATGGCCGTTGGCCGCGAGGAGCCCCATGGGCTTGCGCAGCTCACCGCATCAGGATCAGGGTGCGGGACGCATCATTCGATCGCCACCGCGAGGCGGCCGATCAGAGCGGCGACCTCGTCCAGCCGTGCCGAATCGGGTGCCTCGACCGCACGCGCAAGACAAGCGATGCATTCGTCGTCGCTGAGTTCGGGAATGTCGGCCGGCAGGATCGAGGGTCCCCTATGAGAACGGTCGATCTGAATGTCTGGCATGGGAATCAGCTCCGTAAGGATCCGGCACGGGGCAAGCTCGATTTGAATTGAGTCGATTTGGCGCCGTCCTCATGGCGCCAAGGCGCTATTGCACACGTCTGGTTGAGTTTGATTGCGCGTCGGGATCGTGGAAGCAGTTCAGATATTGCCGCAACGAAATCGCGCGGCACGTGAAGGCGCTATCGCAACTCGTTGAACTGGCGATAAAATTTGGCTCCCCGGGCTGGATTCGAACCAGCGACCATCCGATTAACAGTCGGATGCTCTACCGCTGAGCTACCGAGGAAAAGGCGAACCAGTCGTTCGCGCGCGGCTGCGTATAACAAAGCCAGTTGCGCTTGCAAAGGACGAATTCGTCGTCCTTCGCAATGCGTTCGCAATAATGGCAGGCGGCGAACTTAGGTTTCTCGTCCCCTCTGACTGGGATGAGGTGGCCGGACAATGCGCTAAGTCAGAATTTCTGTAGAGGCGAAGCTCCGATGGAGCAAAACGTAGTCCGAGACGTTCCGTCATTGGGATCGACGCGTGCGGACCGACGTTGGCTTTTCGATCACTCAACAGCCTGTCCGCAGCATATTCACAAGCGCGGATTCAACAGATTTGCGTGGCGCGCACGCCACTTGCTGCGCACAAATCCACAGAGACGACTACCCGCCGGCCTGGTCGAACACGCCGCGGCACGCTTCGCTCAGGCTGGCCCGGTGACGTCGCAGGCACGCGGTGATGGCACGGACGTTGGGGATTTCGCCGGCGCAGAGACGGTAGACGTCGGGCGTGCAGGCCCGGCGCTGCTCCGGCGTTCCCTGCGCATGGGCGGCGGAGGCAAACATCGTCAGGAAAAGCCCGACCGTCGAGGCGCGGCGCGCCCGGCTCTTCACAATTGCAAACCGCAAGAACCTCACCTTCATGACCGCTCTCCCGTTCTGCTCTGCCCGCCCGGCGGCGTTGGCCGGGGTCGCGACAACGTTTGCGAGAAATAAAGCCGGGACGATGTGACTTCTTTCACACTGCGGGCAAGGCTCAGGAACCTAAGTTCCAAGGGGATTTTCAGGACTCGCTAACCAATCGGGACCCGAGCGCCGGATCGTTAAAATGCGAACGACCGGGTCAATCGGGAAACAAGCCGGCTTTGCGATATTGGGCCGTCTGCTTTCCGGAGGGTGCGATGAGCGAAGCCGAATTCAACTTGCTGCTGGATGCCGTCGGGGGCGCCATGATTCACGAAGATTGCACGCCCGCGCCGAAGGAGGAATTCGTGCCCCGTTCGTGGTCGTGCGTCGCAACGCCCAGGGCCGCCAATGATAATGAGGGCGCCTGGCCTCTCCTCCCCTTTCCGGACGGCTGGTACGCAGCCTGCTGACTACCTTCATCGTAAACGGAAGCGTCCCGCCCTTGCGGGATTTTTGAACGATGCTGTTAAGCATCGCGCGCCCCACGAATGAGTCGAGCTCCCTCCAGCTCGGATTTCGGGATAGATCGGACGATGCCACCCACGATCTTTCCAGCGCTCGATTGATAGGCGTGGTTTTGCGGGACAGGCACGCTCCTTGCCTATTGGACCTGCCCAAGCATGGAGGCGTGCACTGATGGGACAGCGAGCTCGTATTTCAAAGCGTCCGAAGTCCAATTTGACACATGCTGCCCGCGACAAGCTGCTCGCGTTGTTAGACGCAATCGAGGAACTTGAAGATCTCAGAGAGAAAGTCCGGCTCGCCGAAGCCGCCCGCGTGCTGCACTAGGATTAGGTGGAGAATCCATTCTCTTCGGGGGCGCTTCGGCGCGTCCTAGACTAGCCCGGGGGTCACCGCGACTGACCGACACGCCTCTCGTCGCAGAGCCGTTTCGAACAGCAATCTCGGCCCAGAGACATCAGCGGGCCGCCGTACTGTCGCGAACTCGGTGGGACCGGTCTTGCTGTGCGCCGCTACCTAGAATTTGCAATCCGCTGGCCGGCCGGATCAGCGGAACTGAGACCGAATGAAGTCTACAAGCAGTTTCCGTAGCTTGTAATGGAGGCCACGACCAGAATTGAACTGGTGTACACGGTTTTGCAGACCGTTGCGTAACCACTCCGCCACGTGGCCCCGTAAGGCCGGAGCAATATAGGGGATGAAAGGTTTAGGCAACCCCGATGGGCCAGCTGTCCCTTTACCCCATCGGTCGGTTGGTAGATGCAGGCGAGAACGCGCAGCACGATGTAGGCTTGGGTCAGGCTCGTTTGCGACGCCGGAAGTCGCGGCGGCCCTTCGGGGCAGGTTTGGGCGCCAGTTCCGGCATCTCGGCCTGGACCTCGCGGTAGCGTGTCAACAGTCGTTCAAAACTGGCGTGCAGGGTGTCGGCGATATCGGGACGCCGCTCGACGGCCGCGAGGATCGTCGCCGCGGCCTCGATGGTCGAAAGACCGTCGCGGCGTGGCTCCTTGCGCAGGCGGCCGTAGCGCGAGGGGTGCGCCGGGTTCAGGATCACGCGCTGGCATTTCAGCATCCAGGGATTGCGCCACCACAGCGCCTTGGCCTGGCTCCAGGTGCCGTCGAGCAGCACGACGCCTTCGAGCTTGCCGAGGATCGCGCGCTGGTTGTCCGCGATCTCACCCTTGCGGTTGAGCGCGACGATCTCGCCCTCGGCCTCGAGATCGGCGGCGCGAGCCGAGCCGAGATAGAGCACGGCCCACCGCGCGGCATTCTCGACCGGCCGGCCCAGCGCCTTGGACAGGCTCGGCCAGGACAGGCCAACGCGCAGCGTGGCATCTACGAAATGCTTAGCGAGCAGCCGCGCGGTGCCGAGCGCCCTGTCCTGTTCCTGCGGATGCTGGAGGATCAGGAGCGACAGCCGATTTTCAATGGGCGTGACGGTGTCGCAGATGCACAGCGGCATCGGCTTCTGGCAGTGCGGGCATTCGGGGATCGGCTCGGTCGGCGCGGCAGCGGTGTCGGGCTGGTTGGACATGGCGCCGCTATACGCTCCAAGCGACGCTTCAACAACCTATTCCGCCGGCGCGGGCAGCGGGCGCGGCGCGGTTCGCCGTCTCAGACGGTCGATCAGGAGGTAGATCACTGGCGTCGTGTAGAGCGTCAGGATCTGCGAGACGAACAGACCGCCGATGATGGTGATGCCGAGCGGTCGGCGCAGCTCCGTGCCGGGGCCGGTCGCGACCACCAGCGGAATGCCGGCGAACAGCGCCGCCATTGTCGTCATCAGGATCGGGCGGAAGCGCGCCTGGCAGGCCTCGAAGATCGCCTCCGCCGACGACAATCCGCGCTGGCGCTCGGCATCGAGAGCGAAGTCGACCATCATGATGCCGTTCTTCTTCACGATGCCGATCAGCAGGATGATGCCGACGAAGGCGATCACGGTCAGCGGCGTATTGGTCAGTTGAAGCGCAAGCAGCGCGCCGAGGCCGGCTGACGGTAGCGTGGAGATGATCGTGAGCGGGTGGGCAAGGCTCTCATAGAGCACGCCGAGCACGATATACATCGCGACTAGCGCACCGAGGATCAGGAGCGGCTGACGCCCGCTGGTCTTGGCGAAATCGCCGGCATTGCCGTCAAAGCTGCCACGGATGCCCTCGGGCATGTGCAATTCCTCGACCGCACGCTGGATATTTTGCGTCGCGGCCTGGAGCGGCACGTCCGGCAAGAGGTTGAACGAGACTGTCGTCGAGGGGAACGACTGCGAGTGATAAACCGCGAGCGCGGCAAGTCCGCGCGTTGCGTGCACCACGGCCGACAATGGGACCTGAGCGTCGCCGGCGCCGGCGACATAGATGCGATCGAGATTGGAGGGATCGACCTGGAATTTCGGGTCGATCTCCAGCACGGTCATGTACTGGTTGCGCTGGGTGTAGATGATTCCGATCTGCCGCTGCGCGAAAGCGTTGTTCAACGCATTGTCGATGTCCTGGACCCTGACGCCCAGCGCCGAGGCCTTCTGGCGATCGATGCTGAGCGTAAGCTGGAGCCCACCGGGATCGCGGTCGCTGGAGATATCGGTGATGCCCTCGATGCTTTCCATCCGCTTGGCCACGATCGGCGCCCATTTCTGCAGCAGGCCGAGATCGGTGCTGGTCAGCGTGTACTGGTAGTCGGAATCGCTTTGCCGCCCGCCGGCGCGCACGTCCTGGGCGGCGAACATGAACAGGCGGATGCCGGGCACGGGATACAATGCGCGCCTGAGACGGTCGATGACGACCTGCGTCGAGACGTGCTCGCGCTCCTCCGGCGGCTTCAGGCTGATGAACATGGTGCCGCGGTTCGAGGTCGCCGCCCCCGGGCCGCCGCCGCTACCGACGGTCGAGCCGATGCCGGCGACGGCCGGATCCTGCATCACGATGTCGGCGAGCCGCTGCTGGAGGCCGAGCATGGACTGGAACGAGATGTCGGCCGAAGCGCGGGTCGCGCCGATGATGAAACCGGAATCATCGGTCGGGAAATAGCCCTTGGGCACCTTGATGTAGAGCGTCACCGTGAGGCCGATGGTGGCGAAGAATACGAGCAGCGTCAGCAGCGGAAATTCCAGTACGGTGCGCAGAGTGCGGGTGTAGAAGGCGACGATGCGCGACAGCGAGCCCTCGATCAGGCGGTCGAACAACGTCGCGGTGCCGGACGTGGTCTGCCGGATGTAATGGGCGCAGATCATTGGCGTGACCGTGAGCGACACCAGCGTCGAGACCAGGATCGCGAAGGTCAGCGTCAGCGAGAATTCGCGCAGGAGACGGCCGACGATGCCGTCCATGAAGATCAACGGCGTGAACGCTGCGATCAGTGACAGGCTGATCGAGACCACGGTAAATCCGATCTGCTTCGCACCCTCCTGCGCCGCCCGAAACGGCCGCATGCCGTGCTCCAGATTGCGGAACATGTTCTCGATCATGACGATAGCGTCGTCGACCACGAAGCCGACGGAGATCGCCAGCGCCATCAGCGAGAGATTGTCGATCGAGAAGCCCGCGACCCACATGCCGGCGCAGGTGCCGGCCAGCGCCAGCGGCACCGAGATGCCCGCTGCGATCGTCGGCGTCAGCCGCCGCAGGAACACGAACACCACGACCATGACGAGGAGCGCGGTTGCCAGCAAGGTCCATTGCATATCCAGGACGCTGGCGCGGATCGTACCGGTGCGATCGACCAGCGTCGAGATCTCGACGCCGGCCGGGATCCACTGCTTCAGCGCGGGGATCAGCGCCTTCACCCGATCGACCGTGCCGATGACGTTGGCGTCGCCCTGCTTGGTGATCTGGATCAGCACCGCCGGCTGCTTGTTGAACCAGGCGATCGAGCGGGCGTTGCGGACGGAATCCTCGATATCGGCGACGTCGGACAGCCGCACGAAATTGCCGTTGGAGCTTTTGATGACGATGTCGCGGAACTCTTTCGCCGTGCGCATCTGCCGATTGAGGGCCAGCGTCTCGCTCTGGCGCTCGCCGTTGAAGATGCCGACGGGACCGAGCGGGTTGGCGTTGATGATCGCGGTCCTGACGTCGTCGGTGGCGATACCTGCATTCGACAGCGCGACGGGATTGAGCTGCACCCGCACGGCCGGCTGGTCGGCGCCGGAGACCGTGACGTCGCCGACACCAGGCACCTGTGAGATACGCTGCGCGATGACCGTATCTGCGACGTCGTAGATCGCGCTGGCCGACAGCGTCTTCGAGGTCAAAGCGAGCACGAAGACGGGCGCGCCGGCCGTGTTGGCTTTGCGGAAGCGAGGCAGCGTCGGCAGGTCGCTGGGCAGATCGACGAGCGAGGCGTTGATGGCTGCCTGCACGTCGCGGGCGGCCTTGTCGATGTTGCGGCCGATGTCGAACTGGAGCTGGATGTTGGTCGTGCCGAGCGAACTTGTGGACGTGATCTGGTTGATGCCGGCGATCTCGCCGAGCCGCCGTTCCAGCGGCGAGGCCACGGTCGCGGCCATCACGGACGGATCGGCGCCGGGGCGACTGGCAGAGACGAAGATGGCGGGAAAGTCGACATTCGGGACCGAGGCAACGGGAAGGAACTGGTAGGCGACGACACCCAGCAGGAACAACCCGATCGACAGCAGCGTGGTCGCGACCGGGCGGCGGATGAAGGGCTCCGAGATCGATGCCATCACTGCATCCCCTCGGTCGCGCCGGCAATCGGCGGGCCGCCGGATTCGGCCGGCGGCAGCGCCTGCTCGAGGCGGCGGTTGATGCGGTCGAGCGCGAGGTAGATCACGGGGGTGGTATAGAGCGTCAGTAACTGGCTCAGCAGCAGGCCGCCGATGATGGAGATGCCGAGCGGAAAGCGCAGCTCGGCGCCGGTGCCGCTCTCGATCGCCAGCGGCAGCGCGCCGAACAGCGCCGCCAGCGTCGTCATCATGATCGGACGGAAGCGCAAGAGGCAGGCCTGCACGATCGCCTCGTTCGGCGACATGCCCTGCCTGCGCTCGGCCTCCAGCGCGAAGTCGATCATCATGATCGCGTTCTTCTTGACGATGCCCATCAAGAGGATGATGCCGATCAGGCCGATCACCGAGAGGTCCTGGCCGCACAGCACCAGGGCCAGGATAGCGCCGACGCCGGCCGAGGGCAGCGTCGAGAGGATGGTGATCGGGTGGATGTAGCTCTCATAGAGCACGCCGAGCACGATGTAGATGGTGATGACGGCGGCAAGCAGCAGCCAGGGCTGGCCGGCCAGCGCCTTGGCGAATTCGGCGGCATCGCCGGCATAGACGCCGACGATGCTGTTGGGCATGCCGATCCGGGTCTCGATCGTCTTGACCGCCTCGACCGCATCGCCCAGCGCCGCGCCCGGCGCAAGATTGAAGCTGAGCGACACGGAGGGGAATTGCGCCTGGTGCGAGATCGCGAGCGGCGCCGTGGTGCGCTTCAGCGTCGCCACGGCCGACAGCGGCACCTGGGCGCTTGGCGCGCCGACGGTGGTGCTCGCGGCGCCCGGCAGATAGAGCTTTGACAGGATCGAAGGGTCGCGCTGGTACATCGGCAGCGCCTCCAGCACGACTCGGTACTGGTTGGCCTGGCCGTAGATAGTCGAGATCTGCCGCTGCGCGAAGGCGTCGTTCAGCGTGTCGGTGATGGCCTGGAGGCTGACGCCGAGTTGCCCCGCCCGCGTGCGATCCACGTCGAGCTGCGCCCGCAGCCCGCCTTCCTGCGCCTCCGAGGAGACGTCACGGAACAGCGGATTCCGCCGCATCTCCGCCACCAGCTTGCCCGCCCATTCCGAGACCAGCGTCGCATCGGTGCCGGTCAGCGTGTACTGGTATTGCGAGCGGCTCGACTGGGTCGAGATCTGCACGTCCTGCACCGGCTGGAAATAGACCGTCATGCCGGGAATGCCAGATACCCTCTCCTTCAGGCGAATCACGACCGCGGCGACATCGTCGCGCCGTTCGCCGCGCGGTTTCAAGGTCATCACGATGCGCCCGACATTGGTGGTCGGGTTGACCGAGCCCGCCCCGATCACGGAGACCACGCCAACCACGTCGGGATCGGCCTTGATGGCGGCGGCGGCCTCGGCTTGCCGCTTCTGCATCTCCGCGAACGACACGTCGGGCCCGGCCTCCGTCACCGCCGTGATCGAGGCGGTGTCCTGGAGCGGCAGGAAGCCTTTTGGCGCGACGACATAGAGGACGAGGGTCGCAACCAGCGTGGCAAAGGTTACGACCAAGGTGGCGCGCTGGCGTTCCAGCACCCACAGCAGCGTCCGGTGATAGGCCTCGACGGTGCGGTCGATGAAACGGCTGACAGCGGCGAGGCCCGGCACCGCCAGCTCCTCGTGGGCGGCTTTAAGCAGACGCGAGCACATCATCGGCGTCAGCGTCAGCGAGACCACCGCCGAGGTGACGACGGCGATGGTCAGCGTCAACGCGAATTCGCGGAACATGCGCCCGACGAGACCGGACATGAACAACAGCGGAATGAAGACCGCGATCAGCGACACCGTCAGCGAGATCACCGTGAAGCCGATTTCGCTGGCGCCCTTCAGCGAGGCCTCCATCGCACTCTCGCCATTCTCCATGTGGCGGACGATGTTCTCGATCATGACGATGGCGTCGTCGACGACGAAGCCGGTGCCGATCGTCAGCGCCATCAGCGAGAGATTGTCGAGGCTGAAGCCGGCAAAATACATGATGCCGAAGCTCGTAATCAGCGATAGCGGCAGCGCCACGCCTGCGATCAACGTAGCCCGTAGCGAACGCAGGAACAGCAGCACCACCAGGGTCACCAGCACGACGCTCAGGATCAAGGTGAACTGCACGTCATGGACCGAAGCACGAATGGTGACGGTGCGGTCGGAGACGATGGTGAGGTTCACGCCGGCAGGAATCGCGCGCTGCACCTTGGGGATCTCGGCGCGGATCTGGCTGACGACGTCGATGACGTTGGCGCCGGGCTGGCGCTGGATGTCGATGATGACCGCCGGCGTGCCCTGGTACCAGCCGCCAGTGCGGTCGTTCTCGAGGCCGTCGACGATCTGCGCGACGTCGGCGATGGTCACGGGCGAGCCATTGCGATAGGCAATGATGACGGGCTTGTAGGCGTCCGCCGCGGCGATCTGGTCGTTGGCGGCAATGATGTAGGATTGTTGCGCGCCGTCGAGCGATCCCTTCGGCCCGGAGACGTTGGCATTGGCGATCGCCGTGCGCAGGTCCTCCATGGCGATGCCATAGGCGGCCAGCCGCGCCAGATCGGCCTGGATGCGCACGGCCGGCTTCAGCCCGCCGAGCACCGAAACGCGTCCGACGCCAGAAATCTGGCTCAAGCGTTGCGCCAGAATGGTGTCGGCGATGTCGCTCATCACGCGCAGCGAGATCGTGTCCGAGCGCAGCGCCAGCGTCATCACCGGCGCGTCCGCCGGATTCACCTTGGCGTAGGTCGGCGGATAAGGCAGCGTTTTGGGCAGCACACCAGCCGCCGCGTTGATCGCGGCCTGCACGTCCTGGGTCGCACCGTCGATGTCGCGGTTGAGGTCGAACTGAAGCGAGATCTGGCTGACGCCGAACGAGCTGGTCGAGTTTATCGCCGACAGCGAGGGGATCTGGCCGAGCTGCCGCTCGAGCGGCGCGGTGATGAGCGAGGCGATCACGTCGGGGCTCGCGCCTGGCAGCTGCGTCGTCACCTGCACGGTCGGGAAATCGACCTGCGGCAACGCCGAGACCGGCAGCGCGAAGTAGCCGAGCGCGCCGCCGATCAACAGCGCGATGCCGAGCAGCGAGGTCGCAATCGGCCGTCGGATGAAGGGTTCGGAGACACCCATGGGCTACGCCTGCCGCTTCAGGCGGCTGTTGTCGGGATCATGGCTGCTTGGCTCCACTTCCCGATGCGCCCGGCCCCGGTGCCGGTCCGGTCTGCCCCTTCTGATCGCCTTCGCTGCTCTTCCGCTTGGCGCGGAACTCGCCCTCGTTGCCTTGTCCCTCCTTCTGGCCTTCTTTGGCACCATCCTTCTTCTGAGCGTCCGGCCCGCGCGAGCGCTTGCGCGGGGCTAGATCGGCCGAGGGGGTCTGGTCGTCGCGGCCGACGATCACTTTGGAGCCGTCGGACAAATTGGCAAAACCCGTGGTGACGATCTTGTCATTCGGCGAGAGGCCGCTGGCGATCACGGCATCATGCTCGTTCTGCTGCGTCACCGTCACGGGCTTGGCCGAGACGACGTTGTCCTCGCCGATGACATAGCTGAAGGTCCCGATCGGACCGCGCTGCACCGCAGAGGTCGGCACCACCAGCGCCTGCGTCAAGGTCTCGACTTTGAGGCGGACATTGACGAACTGGCCCGGCCAGAGCTGGTAATTGGCGTTGGGAAATTCCGCCTTGAGCTTGAGCGTGCCAGTGGTCTGGTCGACCTGGTTGTCGATGCCGGTGAGCTTGCCGGTATCGATCACCGTGACGCCGTCATTGCCGAACACGTCGACCGCGAGCGTCCCCTTCGCCGCCGCGGCGTTGACGCGCATGATCTGCTGTTGCGGCAAGCTGAACCACACCGCGATCGGCTGCAGCTGAGTGATCACCACGAGCCCTGTGGTGTCCGAGGCATGGATGATGTTGCCCTGGTCGACCTGGCGTAGGCCGGCCCGACCCGAGATCGGCGCTACGATCTTAGTGTAGCTCAGCGTCGCCGCTGCATTGTCGATCGCGGCCTGATCCGCCTTCACCAGCGCCTCAGTCTGGGCTACCAGCGCGCGCTGGGTGTCCGCCTGCTGCTTCGAGCCGGCATTGGAGGCGGCAAGCTGCTCGTAGCGCGCAAGGTCGATGCGCTGGTTGGCCAGCTGGGCTTGGTCCTGCGCCTTCTTCGCGACGGCTTGGTCGTATTGGGCCTGGTAGATCGCCGGATCGATCTCGCCGAGCACGTCGCCTTTCTTGACGTCCTGGCCTTCGGTGAAATTGACCGCGATCAGCTTGCCATCCACCTGCGAGCGCACGGTCACGGTATTGAGCGCGCGGATCGCCCCGACGCCATCGAGATAAACCGGCACGTCCTGGATGCGCGGGCTTGCCGCCAGCACCGGCGCCGGCAGATCGGGTCGCTGGTTGCGGTTGTTCGCTTGCTGCTGATGCGTGACGGTCCAGCCGAGATAACCGAGGCCGCCGAGGATCGCGAGCGTGATCAGGGTCATGATCAGGCCGCGGCCGCGCGACTTTTTCGCCGTGCCCTCCGTCGCGTCCTTCTTAGTCTCCGGCTTAAAGAGCATTGACCGGTTTCTCCATCCTCGGCTCCCAACCGCCGCCGAGCGCCTGGTACAGGCTGACGATGGCGAGGAGCCGTCCGAGTTGGGCCTGCGACAGCGCGTCTTCCGCCTGAAACAGGGTCAGTTGGGTGTTGAGCACGGTCACGATGTCGGCAGTGCCGGCGCGCAATTGCTGCTCGGAGAGATCGAAGGCGCGGCGCGAGGCGGCAACGACGTCGCGCTGCAATTGCAGCTTGATCGTGGTCTGCTTGATCGAGAACAGCGCGTTGTCGACGTCGGCAAAAGCCTGGACGATGGTCTTGCGGTAGGTCTGGAGCAGCTCGTCCTGCCGCGCCTTGGCCAGTTCGAAATTGCCGAGGATCCTGCCCCCGTCGAAGATCGGCTGCGTGGCACTGCCGACGAGCTGGAAGAAGGCGGCATGCGGCTGGAATAGCGAGACCAGCGCCGAGCTCTGATAGCCGCCATTGCCGGTCAGCTGGATCGTCGGAAAGAATTGCGCGCGGGCATTACCGATGTTTGCGGTAGCGGAGGCGAGCTGTGCCTCCTGCCGGCGGATGTCCGGCCGCTGCGTCAGGAGCTCCGACGGCAGTCCGGGCGTGACGCGGGGGATCGCGATCCGGTCGAGCGAGCCGCCGAGCACCCGCACGCTCTCCGGCGGACGCGATACCAAGACAGCCAGCGCATTGATGTTCTGGTCGAGCGTCTGGCGCAGCGGCGGGACCAGCGCCTTCTGGTTCGCGAGCACGCTCTCCTGCTGGGCGACGTCGAGATCGGTGCCGGTGCCGGCCCTGCGCCGCTCCTTGACCGCATCGAGGATGCGCTGCGCGCTCGCAATGTTGCGCTGTGAGGTCCTGATGCGGTCCTGTGAGGCCAGGACCTGGAAATAGGCATTGGCGACGGCCGCCAGCGTCGTCAGCGCGACCGTGTCGCGATCGAAGCGGTTGGCGTTCGCCGTCTCCTCGGCCGTTTGCAGCGCATCGCGGTTCTGGCCCCAGAAGTCGAGCTGGTAGCTCGCGCTCAACGAGGCCGAATAGTTGACGACTTCGCGCCCGCCTATGGACAGGCCGGAGGCGCTGGAGCCCGAGGTGCGTGAATAGGTTTCCGATCCGGCCGTGGACAGGCTCGGCAGCAGCGCCGCGCCCGCCTGCCGCGCCTGGGCGTCGGCCTGGACGATGCGCGCGACCGCAGCGGCGATGTCGAGGTTGACGGTCTGCGCCTCCTCCATGAGCTGCGTCAGCTCCGTGGAGCGGAAACCGCGCCACCAATCCAGCGATGGCGGCGCATCCCCTTTGCCGGCGTATTTGTATTGGGTGGGAACATCGAGCGCGGGATCGGGAAGATCCTGCGTCAGCACGCAAGCGCCCGAATTCGCCGCGAGGCACAGCGCCGCAAGCCAGCGCGCAGCGCGCCGCGTCCAGGACGCAGACCCCGGAGACCGCCGCATGGCGGTCGCAGGAACATCCTGTGTCACATCCACCCCCCGCCGGGCAGATCCAGCCGCCACCGCGAAGCCGGATTAACCGATTCGCGGCGGCAGAGTCGGGGGGCGTTGGACAACTCGTTCACAGCGTGATGCTTTCTGCGGAACCTCAGACTCATACTAGCCGGGTGCGCAACGGCGGGACAGTGCCGCAGGTGCGAGATAGACGGCTCGGACAAGCGTCTATCGAACCTGCCAAATGGGAAATATCCCTGTCTGGCAGCGATTTCTTCAATTCCGGCCCCCTCCTGGAGCGCGTTCAAGCTTACTAAGATTTCATGTGATACCGGCGCGGCCCGATCCGGGCGCACCGCTCGCAATGGGCGTCATGCGGCTTCAGCTCAGTCTCGGCGCCTGGCCGGCTGGTCTCACGATGTCGTCATTGGCCGAAAACGAGCCCGTCTCCGTCGTGTAGATATCTCCTCAAACTTCCACGCGCCATCGACGCTTTCGCCATCGAGACATCCTGCCGAAGGCGAAGATTGACGCGGGAGCCGCTCTTGCGACCGTTGTCTTCTGCACTCTCATAGATGTCAGGGATATCCTTCCCCTGATATCGCGCCCTCGTGGCCGAGCACATCATCGCCCGCTTTACCCTCTCAAGAATCCAGTGCTGCGGCGGCGCTTCGGCTGGTTTCGCCGCAGCGCAAAAGCCTTTCCCTTTTGGCTCCCAAGCACTAGGTTCTGGCCAACCTGATCAACCCTTTGCCAGTGATTTCCTCCGACATGACCATCAACAACGACGTTGTCGAAGCCATCGGCAACACCCCGCTCATCAGGCTCACGCGCGCCTCGGAGTTGACCGGCTGCACCATCCTGGGCAAGGCCGAGTTCATGAATCCCGGCCAGTCGGTGAAGGATCGCGCCGGCAAATGGATGATCCTGGAGGCCGAGAAGCGTGGCGAGCTGAAGCCCGGTGGCCTCGTGGTCGAGGCGACCGCCGGCAATACCGGAATCGGTCTCGCGGTCGTTGCGAGCGCGCGCGGCTACCGCACGCTGATCGTGATCCCGGAGACGCAGAGCCAGGAAAAGAAGGATTTCTTGAAGCTGTGCGGCGCCGAGCTGATCGAGGTGCCGGCCCTGCCCTATGCCAATCCGAATAACTATCAGCATGTCGGCCGCAGGCTCGCCGACGAGCTGCGCAAGACCGAACCCAATGGCGTGCTGTTCGCAGACCAATGGAACAATCTCGACAACGCCAAGGCGCATTACGAATCCACCGGACCTGAGATCTGGGAGCAGACCGGCGGCAAGGTCGACGGCTTTGTCTGCTCGGTCGGCAGCGGCGGCACGCTCGCCGGCGTCAGCCGCTACCTCAAAGAGAGGAACAAGAGCATCCGCATCGCCTGTGCCGATCCGCACGGCGCCGGCATGTACGAATATTTCAGGACCGGCGATCCCAAGGCGACGCCGGGTGGCTCGATCACCGAGGGCATCGGACTGAACCGCGCGACCGCGATCGTGGAGACAGCCAAGGTCGATGACGCCTATCTCATTCCCGACGCCGAAGCCGTAAGTGCGATCTACGAGCTGCTCCAGCACGAAGGCCTGTGCCTCGGCGGCTCGACCGGCATCAATATCGTCGGAGCGATGCGCCTTGCGAAGCAGCTCGGGCCCGGCAAGACGATCGTCACGGTGCTCTGCGATTCCGGCAGCCGCTACCTGTCGAAGCTGTTCAACGCCGACTTCATGCGCGCCAAGAACCTTCCAGTACCCGAGTGGCTGGAGAAGCGCAGCAACATCAAACCGCCGTTCGTCTGATAGCGGCGCGGGCGGTCTACGCGACCTCGACGCGTTCCGAGGCTGCCGCACAATAATCGCGCCAGAACTGGCGATAGCCCGCCTCGACCCTGCGCGTATAGATCTCGACATTGCCCGCCGGCGAGTGCGCGATCCGGGCCGGCAATTCCGAGCGCAGCTTCGCCAGATGCCCGGGCTGTGCCGCGAACTTGCGGGCGATCGCCGCATAGCCCTCGTCATCCTCGGTGACCCAGTCATCGAGACCGGCACCGGTCAGGATGGAGGCGCCGGCGCGGGACGAGGCACCGTGGCCGAGCTTGGCGACGACCGGAACGCCGGCATAGAGCGATTCCCAGGTGCTGATGCCGCCGTTCTGCGGAAATGGATCGAGCGATATATCGACCTCCATGAACGCCCGCAGGTGCTCCGCACGTTCCGACGAGCCCAGGCAGGTGACATGCTCTTCGGCAATGCCCTGTGCCGCGAATCGAGCGAGGAGACCGTCGCGCACCAAGGGATCGTCAAGCAGGGTATGCTTGACGATGAGCTTCGACCCGGTCACCTCGCGCATGATTTGCGACCACACGCGAATGGCCTCGTCCGAGATCTTGTTGATGCGGTTGAATACGCCGAAGGTCACATGGCCCTTGCGGAGCATGGGAAGCTCTGAAGGCGGCGCATCCAGGATCGGGTCGATCGTGATCAGGCACGGCAGGTCGTAGACCTTTTCCGTCAGCAGATGTCGTGCCAACTGCGGGATGAAGACGGGATCGGCGAGCACATAGTCCATGGCCTGAAGCCCCGTTCCCGTGGCATGCCCGAAGCCCGTGACCTGGATAGGGGCAGGCTTGCGCGCGAACACGGGCAGCCTGTTGCCGGTCGAATGACCAGACACGTCGATCAGGATATCGACCTTGTCAGCTTCAATACGATCGGCGAGTTCCTCGTCCGATAGCTGCCAGGCATCGACCCAGACGTCCGCCACCGACCTGAACCTGGCGGTCATCGCGTCCTGTGACGGCGAGCAAGAATAACAGATGATCTCGAACTGGGCGCGATCATGGCGGCTCAGCACCGGGAGCAGCGCGAATGCCGCCGAATGGTACCAGAACTCGGCAGCGACATAGCCGATCACGATCCGCCTGTCCGGATCGACCTGCCGGGGCGAAAGCTTGCGTCGCTGCACCCTGGCGCCAATCGTCTCGCCCCAATATCGTCGCGCGCCCTGCTGGACCGCGAAATCGGCGTCGGGGAGATAGTCGAGAAAGAAGATCTTCCGCGCGATCAGGTCCGGATCCGGTGCGATTGCCAGCGCGGCGTCGAGATGTTCGATCGCCGCTGCGATCTCGCCCTGATTCGCAAAACAGGCGCTGAGCAGCGCCAACGCGACCGCCGAGCGCGGATTTTCCTGAAGCAACGACTTGCAGGCGAGGATCGCCTGCGCCGTCTTTCCCATGCTCAGCGAGACTTCCGCCTTTCCCCGCAAGGCTGCCTCGAGATTCGGTGCAAGCGCGAGTGCGGCATCAAAATCCGACGCCGCCCGTTCGGGGCGCGACCGCGCAAGATGGAGCCGGCCTCGGTGCGCCAGGACCTTCGCCGAACGGGGCCTGATGGCGAGCGCCGCTTCGAGCGCGGCTTCCGCCTCGTCGTAGTGCTTGAGCTCGATACTGACCACGCCCTTGCCGACAAGCCCTTCCGCGTGACGCGGCTGGAACAGCAGGGCGCGCTCGAAACTCTGTTTGGCGCGCTCGATCCGGCCCAGCGCCAGCTCGGCCAAGCCGCGATTGCAGAGCGCGTCGGCATAGTCAGGCTTCAGCCCGATGGCGCGATCGTACATCTCGATGGCCTGCTCGGGCAGGTTCATGTGGAGCAAGGTGTTGCCGAGACCGGTCAGGGCCGGTGCGAAATTCGGCTTCAGTGCGATCGCCTTCTCCAGACAAGCGCGAGCGGCCCCGAACTTCTGCTGGACGAAGTACACGGTCGCGAGGTTGTTGTGGGCCTCGTGCGAACGCGGATCGATTGCGACCGCGCGCTCGAGCAGCTGTTGCCCCTCTTCCAGCCGCCCGGCCTGTTGCCCGCACAGGCCGAGCATGTGCGTGGCATCGAAATGATCCGGAACAGCCTGCAGGATCTGGCGGCAGAGCGCATCAGTCTCGGCATAACGGCCCTGGCCATAGGCGCTTGCGGCAGCAGAGATGAGGCCATCCGCCTGTTTCTTCAATTTCTTCTGCAAGCGCGCATTGTGGAATGCGCGCGCGCCGGCGCTGCTCTGCAAGATGTCTCTCCGGAAATGGCCCGGAGCGAGTCTAGCTGATTCGCATGCCGGGCCGGCTGGTCGGCGGCATCGGCAACCGCCCCGGTATTTCCCGGGGCTCGGCGCGGCATCTGGCAGGGAGCAGCTGGATCTGCCCGACCGGCCTACGCAGCATCGCCGCTTTCCGAGGCGGCAGCACAATAATCGCGCCAGAACTGGCGATAACCAGCTTCGAGCTCACGCGTGTAGATCTCGACATTGCCGGCGGGCGATGCTGCGATCTGAGCCGGCAACTCCGCGCGCAACTTCGCCAGATGATCAGGCTGCGTCGCAAATTTGCGGGCGATCTCGATGTAGCCCTCGTCATCCTCGGCGACCCAGTCGCCGAGCCCAACGGCCGTCACGATAGAGGCACCGGCACGCGAGGAAGCGCCGTTGCCGAGCCTGGCCACGACGGGAACGCCTTTGTAGAGCGATTCCCAGGTGCTGATGCCGCCATTTTGCGGGAACGTATCGAGGGAAATATCGATATTGGCAAAGGCCAACAAATGGTCGTTGCGCGAAGTGGAGCCCATGCAGGTGATATGCTCTTCGGCAATGCCCTGGGCCGCGAAACGTGCGATCAGACCATCGCGCAGCAATGGGTCATCGAGCAGACCATGTTTGAGAACAATCTTGGATCCCGGCACCTCTCGCATCAGGCGCGACCACACACGGATCGCATCGTCCGATATCTTGTAGATGCGGTTGAACACGCCGAAGGTGACGTAACCCTTGCGGAGCATCGGAAGCTCCGAAGGCTGCAGATCCGCGACGGGCTCCATCGTGATCAGGCACGGCAGGTCGTGAATCCTTTCGGCAAACAGATGCCGAACCGATGGCGGAATGAAAATGGAATCCGCGAGCACGTAGTCCATGGTCTGCATGCCCGTGCCCGTGGCGTGTCCGAAGCCCGTGGCCTGGATCGGGGCCGGCTTCCGCGCGAACACCTGCAGCCTGTTAGCGGTTGTGTGGCCCGAAACGTCGATCAGGATGTCGACATTGTCGGCCTGAATGCGATCGGCGAGTTCGTCGTCTGATAGCTGCCAGGCGTCGACCCAGACGTCCGCCATTTGCTTGAACTTGGCTGTGTACTCGTCCTCTCCCGGCCAAGAGTAGTAGCAGATGATTTCAAACCTGGCGTGATCATGATGGCGCAGCACCGGCAGCAGGGTGAGCCCCGCCGAGTGTTGCCGAAATTCAGCGGCGACATAGCCGACCACGATCCGCTTTTCCGGATCAAGCGGCCGCTTCGGCAGCTCCCTTCGCGGCAGCTTGGAGCCGATCAGGTCCCACCAGTCTCTTCGGACCGCCTGCTGGACGGCGAAATCGGCGTCGGCGCGGTAGTCCTGCAAGAAGATCTTGCCTCTGATCGCATCTCCATAGTCCGGTCGGATGGCCAGCGCACGATCGAGATAGTCGATCGCGGCGTCCATCTCCCCCTGGTTGGAATAAGCGAAGCCCATCAGCGCCAACCCGATCTCGGAGCGCGGATTTCGCTCGATCAAGGTCGTAGCGGCGGCCATCGCCTGCGCGGTCTTTCCCATGACGAGGCAGGCCTGTGCCTTCCCCCGGAGAGCCAGTTCGAGCTTGGGCGAAATCGCAAGCGCCGCCTCGAAATCCGCAAGCGCCTGCTCCAGGCGCTGCAGCTCGTAACTGAGCCGCCCGCGCTGGGCCAGGATCCTTGGCGAGTCGGGCTTGATCGCGAGCGCCATGGCAAATTTGGCCGCCGCCTCTTCGTGGTGCCGCAGCTCCATGCTGACCATGCCCTTGCCGACGATGGCCTCCGCGTGACGCGGCTGAAACAGCAGGGCGCGCTCGAAACTTTCCTTGGCGCGAGTGACCTGTCCAAGCAAGATCTCGACCATGCCGCGATTGCAGAATGCATCAGCGTAATCCGGCTTCAACTTGATGGCGCGCTCGTGCAGCTCCAGCGCCTGTCCGTACAGTCCTAAATGCATCAGCGTGTTGCCGAGATTGGTCAGCGCCACCGCGAAATTCGGCTTCAGCGCGATGGCCCTCTCCTGACACCGCCGCGCCTCTTCGTAGTCACCAAGATCGAAATGCACGGTGGCGAGATTGTTATGGGCATCGTGCAAGCGCGGGTCGAGCTCGATCACACGCTCGAGCAACTGTTGCGCCTCCTCAAGGCGCCGGCGGTCATGGGCGCACATGCCGAGCAGGTGCATGGAATCGACATGATCCGGAATCGCTTTCAGGATCTCACGGCAGAGCGCCTCGGTCTCGGCATATCTGCCCTGGCCATAGGCGGCGGCCGCGGCGGAGAGGATGGCGTCCGCCTGCTTCATCAATTTCTTCTGCAATCGCGCGTTCTGGAATGCGCGCGCGCCGCCGCTGCTCTGCAAGGTGTCTCTCCGGAGGATTGCCCGGAAAGGAGTCTAACTGATTCGCGGCCGGGGCCTGCCGGTCAGCTGCCGAGGACGCCCCCGGGATTCCCCGGGGTCAGCGCAGGATCTGGCTCAGGAAAAGCTTGGTGCGGGCGTGCTGCGGGGCCGCGAAGAACTCGTTCGGCGTGTTGGCCTCGATGATCTGGCCGGCGTCCATGAACACCACGCGGTTGGCGACCTCGCGGGCAAAGCCCATCTCGTGGGTTACGACCAGCATGGTCATGCCCTCCTCGGCGAGATCGACCATGGTGTCGAGCACCTCCTTGACCATTTCGGGGTCGAGCGCCGAGGTCGGCTCGTCGAACAGCATCACCTTCGGGTTCATGGTCAGCGCACGAGCGATCGCGACGCGCTGCTGCTGGCCGCCCGACATCTGGCCGGGAAACTTGTGGGCCTGGTGCGGAATCTTGACGCGCTCCAGGAATTTCATGGCGGTCGCCTCGGCATCCCTTTTGGGGATGTTGCGCACCCAGATCGGCGCCAGCGTGCAATTGTCGAGGACCGTGAGATGCGGAAACAGATTAAAGCTCTGAAACACCATGCCGACTTCGCGTCGCACCGCGTCGACATGCTTGAGGTTCGGCCCGAGCTCGATGCCGTCGACGACGATCTCGCCCTCCTGGAATTCCTCGAGCGCGTTGATGCAGCGGATCAGCGTCGACTTGCCTGAGCCCGACGGCCCGCAGATCACGATGCGCTCGCCCTTGCGGACCTCCAGGTCGATGTCGCGCAGGACGTGAAAGTCGCCGTACCATTTGTTGAGGCCGGAAATCTTGACGATGGGGTCGGACATGGTGAGCTCCATCAGGTGCGGCGGTGAGCGTTGAGGCGGTGCTCGACGAACAGCGAATATCGCGACATTCCAAAACAGAAGATGAAGTAGACGATGCCGGCGAAGGCAAAGCCGGTAAACGCGGTCGACGGCGTCGACCATTTCGGATCCGAGAACGAGGCGCGGAGCGAGCCGAGGAGGTCGAACAGCGCCACGATCGACACCAGCGAGGTGTCCTTGAACAGCGAGATGAAGCTGTTGACGAGGTTCGGAATGACATGGCGCAGCGCCTGCGGCAGCACGATCAGGGAGGTCGTCTTCCACCAGGATAGCCCCAGGGCGGCCGCCGCCTCGCCCTGCCCTCGCGGAATCGCGGCCAGCCCGCCGCGGACGTTCTCGGCCTGATAGGCGCCCGTGAACAGAGCAATCCCGATCAGGGCGCGCACGAGCCCGTCGACGGTGAAATTGCCGGGCAGGAACAAAGGCAGCATGTAGGTGGCAAAGAACAGCACGGTGATCAGCGGCACGCCGCGCCAGAACTCGATGAAGGCGATCGAGAATATCCGGATCAGCGGAATGGTGGAGCGGCGGCCGAGCGCCAGCGCGATGCCGATCGGCAGTGAGGTCACAATGCCGGTGACCGAGACCACCAGCGTCACCAGAAGGCCACCCCACAAGTTGGTTGACACGATCGGCAACCCACCACGATCGAGCCCCATCAGCTTGATGACGATCGCGATGCCAATGAAGGTGGCGATACTGGATGCCAGAGCCCGCCCGCCGGTACGAACGCCGCCGCCAAGAAGGAAGGCGATCCAGCAGACAATCACGGCCGTGGTGGCGAAATCGGCCCAGACCGGCTCCCCCGTCCTCTGGACATGATCACGCAGCCAGACGAGCGGAAAGATCAGCCAGGAGATCGCCGTGCCGACCAGTACAATCAGGCTCCCGACGGCCCACAGCAGCGGTGCGACCGCTGACGTCTTGCTGAGATTGAGCATCGCCTGCCCGGCGCCGATGATGCTTTCGTCGAACAATTGCAGCAGGCCAACCGTCCAGCTCAGGCCAAATCCCTTGATGCCGCCGCCGTGCAGCAGGAAGAATGCGACCACCGGAAAGGCGATGAAGAACAGGCCGGCATTCAAACTCTTCGCCGGCAGCCTGGGAATGAGCAGCGGCATCAGCAGCACCACCGCCAAGACGAACGTGAGATTGACCCGCCAGCGCTCGGCCTCGGGATAGAAGCCGTAGATCAGTTGCGGCAGCTTGGCCTGAATGTAAGGCCAGCAGGCGCCGACCGCAAAACCGACGTTCTCGGTGAGGCAGGCCGTGCGATCCTTGCCGGTCCAGACCGCATCGACCATCAGGAACTTGACGGAGGGAACGATGGTGAACCAGAGCAGCAGGGCGCCCACGATCGTGAGGAGGATGTTGGTCGGCGAGTTGAACAAGCGGGTGCGCAGCACGCCGATGAAGCCCGTGGTCTGGACCGGCGCGGGACGCTCAGCGACCAGGTCCTGACGGACGAAGGCGGACGTCGCCACATCGCTCATGCGTCCAGGCTCCGGCTGACGCGCCAACCGTAGACGCTCATGATCGCGCTGGTGACGAGTGAGATCAGGAGGTAGACGCCCATCGTCATCGCGATGATCTCGATCGCCTGTCCGGTCTGGCTCAGCGAGGTGCCGGCGAATACCGACACCAGGTCAGGATAGCCGATCGCGACGGCAAGCGAAGAATTCTTGGTCAGGTTGAGGTATTGATTGGTCAGCGGCGGCACGATGACGCGCATGGCCTGCGGCACGACGATCAGACGGAGCGTGGTGCCGCGGCTCAGGCCTAGCGAGGACCCCGCCTCCATCTGCCCCTTGTGGACGGACAGGATGCCGGCGCGCACGATCTCGGCGATGAAGGCGGCGGTATAGGTCGATAGCGCCAAGGTCAGCGCCACGAACTCCGGGATGATGCGCGAGCCACCGGCGAAATTGAACCCTTTGAGCTGCGGCAGCTCGAAGGTGAAGGGCAAACCGAACACCAAGATGGTAGCGAGCGGCAGCCCGAACAGCAGACCCAGCACATAGGGCCAGATCCGGATCATCCGCCCCTCCTGAAACAGCGCGCGCCGCGCGTGGATGCGCAAGGCCAGCGCCGCGACGAAGCCGAGCGCCAGCATCGCCAGGAACGGCTCGAGACCGCTCTGGCCGATCGGGCTGGGAACGACAAGGCCCCGGTTGCTGAGGAAGGCAATGCCGAGCAGCGAAATGCTCTGCCGCGGATTGGGCAACGCCGCCAGCACCGCGAGGTACCAGAACAGGATCTGGAACAGCAGCGGCAGGTTGCGGATGATCTCGACATAGATCTCGCCGACGCGCGACAACAGCCAGTTCGGCGACAGCCGGCACAGCGCGACGATGAAGCCAATCACGGTGGCGAAGACGATGCCGACCACGGAGACCACGAGCGTGTTCAGAAGCCCGACCACGAACACGCGCAGGAACGTGTCCGAGCCGGTGTAGGAGATCAGAGTCTGATTGACGTCGAAGCCGGCATTGTTCCGGAGGAAGCCGAATCCGGCGGCGATGTGCTGATTTTCGAGGTTGGCGCGAGCATTGGAGACGATCTCATAGCCGATCCAGCCCAGGATCGCCGCGAAGGCAAACTGGACGGCAATGCCGTTCCAGCCTGCCTTGCCGCCCAGCACGCGCCTGACCTTCAGCGCAATCTGGGGCGACGGTTTACGGGCCTCGGTGCTCATCGCCGCGAGCTGCGGATCAGGATGATCAGCGGATCGGCGGCGCGTACTGGAGACCGCCCTTGTTCCAGAGGTTGTTGAGACCGCGGTTGATGGCGAGCGGCGAGCCCGCGCCGACGTTGCGGTCGAACACCTCGCCGTAATTGCCGACCGCCTTCACGATCCGCACCACCCAGTCCTTGGTCAGGCCGAGCTGTTCGCCGAAATTGCCGTCGCTGCCGAGCACGCGCTTCAGCTCCGGGCTTTCCAGCTTCGCTTTCTCGTCGACGTTCTTCGAGGTCACGCCGAGCTCTTCGGCTGTGATCATCGCAAACAGCGTCCATTTCACGATGTCGAACCACTGGTCGTCGCCGTGGCGCACCATCGGCCCAAGCGGCTCCTTCGAGATGATTTCGGGGAGCACCATATGGTCGTTGGGATTGGCGAGCTTGAGGCGATTGGCGTACAGGCCCGATTGGTCGGTCGTGAAGACGTCGCAGCGGCCGGCCTCATAGGCCTTGACCGTTTCGTCGTTGGTGCCGAACGCGATCACCTCGTACTTCATGTTGTTGGCTTTGAAATAGTCGGCGAGATTTTGCTCTGTGGTGGTGCCGGTCTGCACGCAGACCGATGCGCTGTTGAGCTCGAGCGCCGAGTTCACCTTGAGCGACTTCTTCACCATGAAGCCCTGCCCGTCATAATAGGTCACGCCGGTGAAGTTGGCGCCGAGCGAGGTGTCGCGCGAGATGGTCCAGGTGGTGTTGCGCGAGAGCACATCGATTTCGCCGGATTGCAGCGCCGTGAAGCGGTCCTTGGCGGACAGCGGCACGTACTTGACCTTGGTCGGATCGTTGAAGATCGCTCCGGCGATGGCGCGGCAGACGTCGACGTCGAGCCCCGTCCAATTGCCCTTGTCGTCCGGCGATGAAAAGCCTGGCAGCCCCTGGCTGACGCCGCAGGACAGCATGCCCCGGTCCTTGACGGTCTTGAGCGTTTGCGCATCGGCGGCCTGGGCCGAGAGGCCGGCGGCGAGAGCAAGAGTGAGAGCCAGGGTTACGCGTTTCATGGGCTTTGGGCCTTTCAAAATCGCCTCAAGGTCGGGAACGTTGTCTTTGGGGTCATCTCTGCCAGGGCTAATCGTACCTAGGCTAGTCTTGCAAGACTCATGCTGGAAAACCTAGCCGAACACCCGCCGATCCCGGGAGGCCATACCTTCGTCCCGCCGAAGAGGCGCCCGCCGGGATGGCTGTGACGCGAAGTCCGTTCAGGCGATGGATCGAAGGTCGCAGCAGGCCCCTCAACATGCGGCGACTGAATAGCACCTGCGCATCACAGAACGACTGGCGTGCCGGGTCAAGGGGTTGACGGGACTCTTCTGTATTCTGTTATTAACGGCGGCGGCCTTTCGGCCAGCCCCGCGGGCGCGACGCGCCCGGCGGAAACGCGGTTTTGAAAGCAGACGCATGGATTCCTCGCACCCCTCCCAGCAGCATGCCGAGACCCGGCTGGTCACCTCCGGCCGCGACACCAAGGCGCAGAAGGGGTTCGTCAATCCGCCTGTGTTTCACGGCTCGACCGTGCTCTATCCGACCGCCGAGGACCTGCACGCCCATCGCGGCGAGTTCACCTATGGCCGCCACGGCTCCCCCACCACCAAGGCTTTCCAGGAGACGCTGATGGCGCTGGAGGGGCCGCAATGCGCCGGCGTCGGCATCGTGCCGTCGGGGCTGTCGGCGATCTCGACCACCCTGCTCTCGGTGCTGAACGCCGGCGACCATCTCCTGGTCTGCGACAACGTCTATCGGCCCTCGCGCAATTTCTGCAACGGCATGCTCACCCGCTATGGCATCGAGACCACCTATTTCGATCCGCTGATCGGCGCCGGGATCGAGAAGCTGTTCAAGCCCAACACCCGCGCGGTGCTGGTGGAGGCGCCAGGCTCGCAGTCGTTCGAAATGCCAGATATCCGCGCCATCGCCGAGGTCGCGCATGGGCGCGACGCGCTCGTCATCGACGACAATACCTGGGCGACACCACTCTATCACCGGTCGCTTGAACAGGGCGTCGACATCAGCATGCAGGCGGCCACAAAATATATCGGCGGCCATTCCGACATCATGTTCGGCACCATCTCCGCCAACGCAAAGACCTGGCCGATGGTCGCCGAAGGCATCCGCCTGCTCGGCGTCTGCGCCGGCCCCGACGACGTCTTCCTGGCGCTACGCGGCCTGCGCACGCTGTCGGTGCGGCTGGCGCAGCATCATCGTTCGGGACTCGACATGGCGCGCTGGCTGGCTAGCCGGGCGGAGGTCGCGCGCGTGCTGCATCCGGCACTCGAAACCGATCCCGGCCATGCGATCTGGAAGCGTGACTTCACCGGCGCGTCCGGCCTGTTCAGTATCGTGCTTAAGCCGGCGCCGCAGAAGGCAGTCGACACCATGCTCGACACGCTCAAACTGTTCGGCATGGGCTTCTCCTGGGGCGGCTTCGAGAGCCTCGTGATTCCGTTCGACTGCGACAGCTATCGCACCGCGACCAAATGGGCGCCGGGCGGCCCGACGCTGCGTCTGCACATCGGGCTCGAGAGCGTCGATGATCTCAAGGCCGATCTCGATCGCGGCTTCGCTGCACTGAAAGCGGCAATGTGAGCCTGCTCACAAGGCATCGTGCCGGCGGACGCGCCATCGCGCGCCGGGGGAACGTGCACGCGCCGTAAACGTTAACGCCGACGCGCCAACAAATGGTTTGATCCGCCGACGTTTGGCGCTAGCCTCACCAATCGACTCCAATCCGGACACGGAGCATGGGAACGTTGGTTCTGCTCGATCTCATGGGCGGCGTGGCGCTGTTGCTGTGGGGCCTGCACATGGTCCATAGCGGGATCTTGCGCGCCTTCGGTCCCGACCTTCGGCGCCTGCTCGGCAAGGCGCTGAGCAACCGCGTCAGCGCCTTCGCTGCCGGCCTCGGGCTCACCGCCCTGCTCCAGAGCAGCACGGCGACGGCGCTGATCACCAGTTCGTTCGCGGCCGAGGGCCTCGTCAGCCTCGCTGCCGCCCTCGCCATCATGCTCGGGGCCAATGTCGGCACGACGCTGATCGTGCAGGTGCTGTCGTTCAACATCGCAGCCGTTGCCCCGGTGCTGTTCGTGCTCGGCCTGGTCGCCTTCCGCTCCGGCCCGCGATCCCGGATCAAGGACATCGGCCGAGTCTGCATTGGCCTCGGCCTGATGCTGCTCTCGCTGCACATCCTGCTCGACACGTTGGCGCCGGCGGAGAACGCACCCGGCGTGCGCGTCGTGATGTCGGCCATAACAGGCGACCCCATTCTGTGCATCTTTATCGCCGCTCTCGTCACCTGGGCTGTACATTCGAGCGTCGCCAGCGTCCTGTTGATCATGTCGCTGGCCTATTCGCAGTTCATCTCGCCTGCCGCGGCTCTGGCGCTGGTGCTCGGGGCCAATCTCGGCAGCGCCATCAATCCGGTGTTCGAGGGCGCCAGGCGCGACGATCCCGCGAGCTACCGCCTGCCGGTCGGCAATCTCATCAACCGCGCGATCGGGATTGCTCTCGTCCTGCCCTTCCTCGGCGCGATCGCCGAGCACATGCACGCCTGGCAGCCCGATCTCGCCAAGCTGACGGCGGCCTTCCACATCGCCTTCAATGCCGGCACCGCCGTCCTCTTCATCGGTCTGCTCGATATCATGTCGCGTCTGTTGACCCGCCTCTTGCCCGATCGCGTCAAGGAGGCCGATCCGGCCCGCCCGCGCTATCTCGACGAGACCGCACTGGAGACACCGTCACTGGCGCTGGCCGACGCCGCCCGCGAGACCTTGCGCATGGGGGATCTCGTCGAGGTCATGCTGCGCAAGGTGATGGCCGCGATGATGACGGGCGACCGCGCACTGGTCGACCAGGTCTCGAAGACGGACAATCTCGTCGACGGCCTGGACGAGGCCATCAAGCTCTACGTCACAAAACTCATGCGAGGCAGCCTCGACGAGAGCGAAGGGCGGCGCGCGATGGAGATCATCTCCTTCGCCATCAACCTCGAGCATATCGGCGACATCATCGACAAGAGCCTGAGCGAGCTCGCCACCAAGAAGATCAAGCGGCGCTTCCAATTCTCGGCCGAAGGGGCTGAGGAGCTCGCCGCTTTCCACAAGCGCACGATGGATTCGCTGCGGATCGCCTTCGGCGTCTTCATGTCGGGCGACGCCAATGAGGCGCGCAAGCTGCTGGTAGAGAAGACGGCGCTGCGCAACACCGAGCTTGCTGCGGTCGAGCGCCATCTGGACCGGCTGCGGAAGGGCCGCCCCGAGACCATCGAGACCACGTCGCTGCATCTGGACGTGCTGCGTGATCTGCGTCGCATCCACTCGCATATCTGCTCGGTCGCCTACCCCGTGCTGGACGCGGCAGGTGAGCCCTATCGGAGGAGTGCGGCCGAAGCAGCTGCCCTGCCCGCGTCAGGCGCGGCGTCGGCGCTGCCGCACTAGCGTCTCCGGTCAGCGATCCAGCGTCTTCGAGGCGCTGCCGCGGTTCTTCCAGATCAGCATGATGTTTCTGATGTAGATGATGGTCGCGAGCGACTGTCCGAGGATGATGACGGGCTCGCGCTTCACGACGCCATAGACCAGCGTCATCAGCCCGCCGCCCATCGAGCAGAACCAGAACGCCATCGGCACCACGCTGTTGCCGGCGCGTTCGCTCGCGATCCACTGCACCAGGAAGCGCGCGGTGAAGAACAATTGCGCGACGAGGCCGAACGCGAGCCAGAAATCGAACTTGGCGACGAAGACGTCGTAGAGATAGTTGCTCAGCGCTTGACCGTATTGGATGATCATGGGTTCACCTCGGTCACATCTGGCGTCGGCTTCTTGCGCCGGATCAGCCACCACACGCCTGCGAGATCCATGATGCCGATCCACAGCCGGTCGAAAAAGCCATAATTCGACACGCCGGCGCGGCGCGGCCGATCGATCACGTCGACATAGGCAATGTCGTAGCCCTCGCGGCGGACCAGCGCCGGCAGGAAGCGATGCAGCCCGTCGAAATAGGGCAGCATCAGGAAGACGTCGCGCCGGAACGCCTTCAGGCCGCAGCCGGTGTCGCGCGTGCCGTCCTTCAGGATCGCGTTGCGAATGCCGTTCGCCACGCGCGACTGAAATTTCTTGAAGCCGGTGTCCTTGCGCCCGATCCGCTGGCCGGCGGCGAGCCCGACCCGCCCTGCTCCCTTCTCGACTGCCGCGATCAGGTCCGGCAGAAACGCCGGATTATTCTGGCCGTCTCCGTCAAGCGTGGCCACGATCATCCCGCGCGCCGCACGCACGCCACTGCGCACCGCCGCCGACTGGCCGCCCGATCTCGCATGGCGGAGCTGACGCAGATTGTCCCGCTGCTTCATCATGGCGCTGAGCCGCTCGCCGGTCGCATCCGTCGAGCCGTCGTTGACATAGATGATCTCATAGGCCCAGCGGCCATCGAGCGCCGCCGTGATCTCCTCGATCAAGGGCGCGATGTTCTCGGCTTCGTTGCGCACGGGAACGACGATGGAAACCGAAGGCTGGGACGTCGACAAATCGAGGCTCGTGGGTTGGAATGGGCCTGCCCCGTGGAACCGGCGGTCCGGCAGGCAGCCGCTTTTATGGGCCGGATGTCCGGCGGGCAACCCTTTTGAGGCGGCCGGAGACCATCCCCGCAATTGGCACGATGGTGCCGTCCGCCCGGATGGCAAAGCCTAGTTTTCGGGCCGCAAACCAGTAGCGGACCGCCATGGCACCGACCAGGCCGACCATGGCGCCGGCGACGACATCGCTCGGGTGATGCGCGAGCAGCACCAAGCGGGTCAAGAGGATCACGATCGCGTAAGTGAACATGAATACGCGCAGGTGCGGCCACAATGCCGACACTGCAAACGCCAAGGCGAATGCGGCGACCGCATGGCCCGACGGCAGGCTGGCGTAGGCACCCGTGCCCTCCAACGGGACGAAGTTGAACGGATCGGGCTTGCCGCCGACGAACGGACGTCCGCGCCCGATGAGATATTTCAGGATCTCGGCAGCGAACGCCGACACGGCAACCGACAGAAACATGAATTGCAGCCGCGTGCCGAGGCCGAGCAGCAACGCGCGGCGGGTCCCGTGCAGTGCTGCCGCGACGAAGGCCACGACCACCAGCGCAGCGCCCAGGAGAGACAGCACATACTCGTCCTTGCCGAAGTCGGTGAGGATGCGGATCGGCCAGAGGCTTGGCGTGCCGCGCGCCGGCATCAGTTGGATCTCAGTCTGGTCGAGCCCGACCATCAGCACGATGACCAGGGCTGCGCCTGCTGCGCTGAGCCAGAGCGAATGCCGCGCCAGCTTCCGGGCGGCCTCGGCGCGGCGCGAATGCGAGGGCGTGCGCACGAGCTGCGCCAGCGCGCGCCAGGACACGGCGAGCAATTGCGCGGGATAGCCTGCAGGCGGCCCAATGTCGTTCGGGGCCCGCATCTATTCGGTGCCCTCCGAGCGGAAGATCGAGATCGAGATCGCGCGCCCTTGCGAGAAATTGTAGCCCTCGATGCGCGTGCCAACCTTGTAGCGCAGCCCGATCGCCTCGGCGCGCTGCACGAAGCTACGCTCCGAGCGTTGCTCGATCAGGGCGAAGCGACAGCTGCCCTGCCGCAGAAAGTCAGCTGCGCCCGAGCCGTCGGTGAGCAGCGTCTGCGTGCCTGTCAGGAACACCAGGCTCGGCTCGTGATAGCCGGCAGCAGCCGCCTTCGGTCCCACGCAGGTGACGTTGCGAAGCGCGCGCGCGATCTCGATGCTCGGAAACAGCGGAGTCAGCGACGGCAGCACGATTCCGTAGACCGTCACCGCCAACATGAGCGCGGCGACCAGCGCGTTGAGCAGCGAGCGCTCGGCGCGATTGTTGTCGTAGAGCCACCAGGCGAACAGGCCGAAGATCAGCGACGCCGCGATGAAAGGCCAGGCCACGAAGGCCGGCTGGCGCGTCAGCATCACGGCGCCGACCACGGCGATGATCGAGGCGGCCGCGGGGATCGCGAACCACCAGGCCGAGCCGCGCATCAGCCAGGACCGCGACAGCACACGCCGCTCCAGCGCGCCCGCGGTGAGGATCGCGATCGCGGGGTACAGCGGCAGCACGTAATGCGGCAGCTTGGTCAGTACGGCCTCGAACACGATCCAGGACGGGACCAGCCAGGCCAGCAGGAACTGCGCGCCGGGCTCGCGCCGCGCTCGCCACACTGCGGGCGCCGCCATGGCCGCGAGCGGCGCGCCCGGCCAGAACGTGATCCAGAACAGCGCGAGGTAAAGACCGGGCGGCGCGCCATGGGATTCCTGGGCCCCTAACTTGCTCAGCATGTCGCCGCCGACGGAATCGGCGAAGAAGGCCTCGCCCGCGCGCCAGAAGATTGCGACGAACCAGGGCAGCACCAGGACCAGCATCCACATCAGGCCCCAGACCGGGCGCAGCTTCCGCAGCCAGGAGGCGTCGCGGTCCTGGATCGCGAGCGCGACGATAGTGAGGCCCGCGAACATCAGGATCAGCGGACCCTTGATCAGGATGCCGATGGCGAGCGCGCTCCAGAAGATCGCCGGCCAGCTCCAGGGCGGATGGGTCTCGTCCTCGGCGCGTTGCCATGACAGGTAGGCCCGCGCCATCGCGCCCATCGCGGCGACCACGCAGAGCAGCAGCATCGCGTCGGTCTTGGCCAGCCGCGCCTCGACGCCGAGCAGCACCGAGGCGGACATCATCAGCGCCGCCAGCACCGCGGCACGCCGGGTGACGAAGCCGAGTGCGGCCCAATAGGTCATGAGCACGGCGCCGATCGCTCCCAGCAGCGACGGCAGCCGGTAGACCCAGATGCGCAATTCGGCCTTCGGCAGCTTGAGCGCCGCGGCGGTTTCGACCGCGGCCGATTGCAGCCAGTAGATGCCGACCGGCTTCTTGTAGCGGACATCCTCCTGGAAGCGGATGTCGACATAGTCGCCGCTCTCGACCATCTGCTTGGTGGCCTGGGCAAAGCGCGCTTCATCGCGGTCAATAGGCGGGATGGTGAAGAAGCCCGGCAGGAACAGCAGCAGCGCACTCAGCACCAGAAAGCCGACTGCACGGGCGTGACTGGCCGTGACAATATCGAGCATGCGCACGAGCCCGCTGCCCGGATTCACGGGCGCTTTCGGCTCGCGGGGTGCTCCAAAACGGGGGCTCGGGTAGGTCTCGGCCATTGGTTCCGCTTACGCTGAAACCGCCATCGCCACAACCGCTTGAGGCAGGGTCATTGAATTCGAATGACAACTGTGTCCGCGGCGCCCGTCGCATCGATGACGGTGAGCCGCGCAAAGCCCGGACCGGGCGGATCGATCAGGCGCTGGCGACGGCCGTCGATCTCGCCAAGCGCGGTTCCGTTAACCATGACGATCATGGGCAGAACGCCGCCGGCGACCTTGACCGGCATCGCCGCGCCCTCCCGACCACTCGATCGATCGACGTCGATCCGCGAGCCGTTCAGCGGAAACTGAATGTGCAGCGCCTGCTCGCCGCCGGTGCGCACCAATTCCCCAACGGGACGGAACCGCTTCAGCGGCAGCGGCAACTTGGTATTGCTGGCGACCAGGGTTCCCTTGGGCGGCTTCGGCAACGGAGCGAGCGTCTTGCCGGTTCGGGCGAACGCGTCGAACAGGATCGGCGCGGCAGCGACGCGCCCGATCAGGCCGGGAACCGGGGCGCCGTCGGGCCGGCCGACCCAGACGCCGACGGTCATGCGGCCGTCGAACCCGACCGACCAAGCATCGCGATAGCCGTAGGAGGTGCCGGTCTTGAAGGCGATCCGGTTGTGGGCGGCGTTCTCGGGCGGCGGTGTGCCCAGAAGCACGTTGCCGACCTGCCAGGCCGCGACCTGATCGAGCAGCCGCAACGGCTCGCGATCATCCCTGTCAGTCATGACCTCGCGCAGCGGCTTGGTGGTGCCGAGCCGGGCGAAGCCCGTATAGAGCTGGACGAGGTCCTGGAGCGTGATTCCGACACCGCCGAGACCCATGACAAGCCCCGGCGCCTCGTCCTTGGGCAGCACGAGATTGCCACCAGCCTGCCGCAGCCGCGAGGCCAGCCGGCTGGAGCCAACGCGATCGAGCAGCACGATGGCGGGCACGTTCAACGACAATTGCAGCGCCTTCTTCACCGGCACCGTGCCCTGGAACATCATGTCGAAATTTTCCGGCGCGTAGGAGCCGAAGCGAACCGGCCGGTCGTCGATCAGGCTCTCCGGATGCACGAAGCCATCCTCGAAGGCGAGCCCGTAGATGAAAGGTTTGAGCGTCGAGCCCGGCGAGCGGATAGCGCGAGTCATGTCGACTTGCCCTGCCCGACTCTCGTCGAAATAATCGGCCGAGCCGACACGGGCGAGCACGTCGCCGCTCTCATTGTCGACCACGATGATGCCGACCGAGATGTTGGGCCCGAGCGCAATGGCGCGATCACGTGCCAGCGGCTCCAGCACCTTCTGCAAGTTCGCGTCCAGCGTCAGCCTGATGACCGGCGTGTCCTTCGCCGTGGAAAGCGCGGTGTCGGATGCATGCGGCGCCAGGATCGGCATCGGCTTGCGCAGCTTCGGAATGGCAACGGCCTTGGACTGCTTTGCATCCTCCGCGCTGACCTGATGCTCCGAGACCATGCGGTCGAGCACACGATCACGCGCAATGCGGGCTGTCTCTGGATGCCGATCAAGCCGGCGCGTCTCCGGCGATTGCGGGAGTGCGACCAGCAGCGCGGCCTCGGCCAGCGACAGACGCTTCGGCTCTTTGCCGAGATATGCGATCGACGCGGCGCGGATGCCTTCGAGATTGCCACCGTAAGGCGCGAGCGCGAGATAAAGGTCGAGGATCTCGTCCTTGCTCAAGCTCCGCTCGATCTCGATCGCGCGAACCATCTGCCGCAGCTTGGCATAGAGCGAGCGCTGTCGCCGCGGCTCCATCAGCCGCGCAAGCTGCATGGTAATGGTCGAGCCGCCCGACACGATGTGGCCGCGCGTTGCAAGCTGCAATGCGGCCCGGCCCAGCGCCAGCGGGTCGATGCCGTCATGCGCATAGAAGCGCTGGTCCTCATAGGCCAGCAGCAGTTTAAGATAGGTCGGATCAACGTTCGTCCTGGCATCGACGGGCAGCCGCCACCGCCCATCGGCCATGGCATAGGCGCGCAGCAGCTTGCCGTTGCGGTCGACGATGGTGGTCGAGACCTGCCGCGCCTCGTCGAGTGGCAGCGGACCGAGGGAGTAGACCCAGGCGACGAACCCGACGATGGCGAGGATGAGTGTGAGGGCGACGGCTGAGAGGACGCGATGGCCCTTGCCGCTGGCTACGTCATCGCCGCGCTTGTACTGGCCATCCACGTTCTTGCCCGCGGCCCCAAAAGCCGTAGATGCCCGGGACGCGCCCGGGCATGACGGCGGAGAATTTGGCGCGTTCAGAGCGTCACTCATCCTCGTTGCTCACTTCGCAGCCCGCACCTCGACGGTGCCCGTCCCGGTACGGCCGTAGCGCGAGGGATTATACATGTCCTCGACATAGGCCTGCGGCAGCACGTATTTGCCCGGCGAGACTGCGCGCACGACATAGGCGACTGTGAAGACCGACTTTGAGTCCGAGGCGCGGTCGATAGCCGCGGTGAAGCGGTCGTCGCGGAACTCGGTATCCTCAGGCTCCTCGCCGTCCTCGATCCAGTCCAGCGTACCGCTATCGCCGGACGAGACCAGCTTCGGATTGTCGATCTCGAGGCCCGCCGGCAGATAGTCCGACACCATGATGTGGCCGTCCTCGGGCTTGGCCTCGGTGATCTTCAGCACCACCGCAAAGCGCTGGTTCTGCTTGACCTTGCTGATGTCGGCCGGCTTGCCGTCGAGAGTGAAGTAGTTGCGCTCGATCTTGAAGCCGTTCGACGCCGCCGGCTCCGGCGTCACGGGCGAGCCCGACACCGAGACCACCGCCTGCACCGGCACATCGCCAGTGTTGGTGATCTTCAGCGGCTTGCCCTCCAGCGTCGCCGCCTTGTAGCTGCGATAGAGCGCAGTCTTCACCGGCTGGCCGTCGACTTCCATCGACAGGTTCTCCTTGGCGAGCGCGCGCGCCGCCAATACCAGCCAGGCATTCTCCTGCGTGGAGGTGTAGGGCGTAAGCCCGCGCGCGGTCTCGACCCGCGACACCGCCTGCGTCAGCGTCGCCTTCGGCGCGTTTCCTTCACTGGCGAGTGAGACCAGCGCCGCAGCATCACGGAGCTGCGAACCGTAGTCGGTGCGGCCGAACTCGAGTGCGGGCTTCGGCGCGAGGCTATCGAGTGCGGCGCCATAGACGCGTTCCGCGCGGTTACGATCGCCGACCAGCGCGAGCGCCGCCGCGAGCTGCGACTTCGCAATCGGCGTCGCAAGGTTGGCGAGCTTGGTGTCGGCGAGATAGCGGAGGTCTCCGATCGGAGCTGCGCCATTACGGGCAAGCACATAGAGGCCATAGGCGAGCTCCCGGCCGCCGTCTTTCTCTGGCTCGTCGGCATTGACGACGGAGTTGCGGATGCGGTCGAGCGCGTTCTTGAACAGCGCGTCCGGCACTGCAAAGCCCTTTTCGCGGGCGCGGGTCAGGAAGTCCGTGACATAGGCATCCAGCCAGGCATCGTCGCCCCCGGCCGACCACAGGCCGAACGAGCCGTTCGAACCCTGGCGCGCCAACAGCCGCTCGATCGCGTCGCGGATGCGCTGGTCGACCTCGGTATCCATGGCGAGGTGCGCCCCGGCGGCGAGGTCATTGACATAGAGCAATGGCATCGCGCGGCTCGTGATCTGCTCCGAGCAGCCATAGGGATAGCGGTCGAGCGCTTTCAGGATCGTCGCCGCATCGAGCGCGGTCGACAGGCTGGCCGACACCGAGACGCTGCCGGTGCCCGGCACGAGATCGGAGAACATATCCGCGGTCAGCGTCAGGCTCTCGCCCTTCGCCAGGGTACGGATCGAGCGCCGCGCCAACACCTGCGTCACCGCCTTGACGTCGAGCGCATAGTGACGCGCGAGCATAAGGCCGTTCGGTCCCTTGATGTCGACGTCGAGCGTCGCCTGCCCCGCGGCCGTTGCATCGATCGCCAGCGAGAACGCGTTGCGCTGCTTGGCGGCAAGCTTGACCGTGGTGGCGGGATTGCCAGTCATCTTCACCGGGCCGCCCGCCTTCACGTTGACGACATAGTCGCCGGCCTGGCCCTCGACATTGTCGATCTCCAGATTGACCGTGCCGCGATCACCATTGAGCAGGAACCGCGGCAGGGTCGTCGTCAGCACCACGGGATCGCGGATCACGACATCGGTGCTGGCGCGACCAAGTTTCGTGGCGGTCCACGCCACCGCCATCACGCGCGCGATGCCGGCGAACTCCGGAATGACGAAGCTCACTTCTGCGGTGCCGTCAGCGCCGAGCGTGACGATGCCTGAATACAGGGCCAGCGGTTTTTGCGTGGGCGGCGAGCCCTGGAGCTCGCCCGCACCGGCGTCGCCGCCGGACTTGATCTGGCCGCGGGTGCCCGACATCCCATCGATGAGTTGCCCGTAGAGATCGCGGATCTCGGCGCTGAGGCGACGCTGGCCGAGATAGTAATCATCCGGCGCCGGCGGCTTGTAATTGGTGAGGTTGAGGATGCCGACGTCGACTGCGGCGATGACGACCTTGGCGTCCTCGCCCGGATTGAGCCCGTCGAGCTTGACCGGGATTTTCAGCGTCGAGTTCGGCCGGATCAGCGCCGGCGGCGTCAGCTTCACTTGCAACGTGCGAGTCTGCTTGTCGATGCCGAACCATTTCAGGCCGATCGCCCGGCCCGGCATGCGCTGGGCGGCCGCATCGAGCGGACGGCGCAGCGTCGCCACGACGTAGGCGCCGGTGCCCCAGTCCTTGCCGATCGGAAGCTTGACTTGCGCGGTGCCTTCCTTGACGTCGATGGTCTGCGTCGTCAGCAGGCGGTCGCCGAGCACGTTGATGGTCAGCTTGCCGGCGCTGCGCACATTGACCGACACTGTCATGGTGTCGCCGGAGGCGTATTGCGGCTTGTCGATCGAGGTCTCCAACAGGTCCGGTGTGTCGGCGCTGCCATCGGAGTACCAGCCGACGTCGAACTGCACGGAGGTCACCGGGCCGTCAGCGTCGTTCGACTTCACATCGAGCCGATAGCGGCCGGGCTGGGGGTTCAGCGAAATCCGCGACGGCTTATCGGCGGCGATCACGACATCGCCATCGGCGACGCGCGAGGTCGACTTGACCGGCTCGTACTCCCAGTAATTATTCTGGCGATACCACTGATAGCGCGACTCTATCTTCAGGAGCTCGTAGCGGAGGCCATCGCGGGGGAGCGTCTTGCCCTCGGGCGAGACTAACACGACGTCGAACTCGGCCTTGTCGCCCTCGGCGACGTTCTTGTCGCCGAACAGCGGCTTGATGCCGATCATGGCGGTCGCTGGCGCGATCGGCAGCACCAGCTTGCGCTCGACGGCGCGACCGCCGGTCTCGACCATGCGGACGAAGATCTGCGCCTCCTGCGGGCGGGTCGAGGCCGGCTGCTTGTCCAGCGTCACCGGGAAGGTCGCAACGCCATTGGCGTCGGCTTCAGGCAGGTTCTCCAGCGGCGTGCGCTCGTTCGAGGTGGTCTCCTCGTCGTTGACGCCGAACTGGTAGCCGGCAAAGCCCGGACGCTCGCTCGCAGGCGCGACCAGCATGTCGCCTTCGAGCTGAAGGCCCGAGGCCGGCGCGCCATAGAGGAAATGACCGTCCGCCTTCAGCTCCACTGGAGCATTAGCTTTGATCAGCTTGTCCTTGGCGGACAAGTCGAATTCGATCCGATCGGGGACGTAATCCTCGACCATGAAGGTGGTTTCGCCGACCGAGGCGCCCTTCGGATCGGTGAAAGCGCGCGCTCGCCAGGTCCCGGTCGGGACGGCCGAGTTGAGCGGCACGGCGAGCGTGCGGCCGCCCGCGCCCTGGTCGGACAGCACGGCGCGGCGGAATTCGACGCCGTCGGGACGCTCGATCACTAGCGTGAGCGGCCCGCCGGTCACGGCATTGCCCTGCCCGTCGCGCAAGAGCGCAGTGAGATAGACGGTTTCGCTGGAACGGTAGACGCCGCGCTCGGCATAGACGAAGGCGTCGGCGCCGGCCGGGACCGCGCGGCCCGAAACGCCGCGGTCGGACAGGTCGAAGGCGCTCGTCTTGAGGCTGAGGAAGGCATAATCGGCGTTATCGCCAGTTACGGTCAGCAGCGCCGGCGACAGCCCGCCCTCACCGCGCGCGAGCCCCGCCTCGAACAGCACGTGGCCGCTGTCGTCAGTCTTGCGGCTAGCCAAGATCTCGTTGTTGCGGGCAACCAGCCGCACCTCGGCCTTGCCGACCGGATCGGTCGAAGCCAGCGAGTTGACGAAGACGTGGATGCCGTCGTTGCCGGAATAGGCCGACACGCCGAGATCGGAGACGATGAACCATTGCGTCGCGAGCTGGTAATCATCGTCGGAGCCTGGCCCCTTGGCCGCGGCGGTCATGACGTACACGCCAGGCTGAAGCTCGCCGAGCGCCTGATCGACTGGGAATGCGGTGGTGACGTCCTGGTTCAGCGTCGTCGCGGTCGCGAGCTGGCCGGACCAGACCTTGACACCGCGCTCGTCGCCGAGATCGGTGAGCTGATATTTCGACAACGTCTTCTGGAAGTCGCTGTCCACAACCGTGTTGATCAGGTTGCGGTCGCCGATCCTGAACACGTTGATGCTGACGGCGGGCGTATTGACGCTGACCACGGGAATGCCGCGCTGGCCGGTCCTCGGCAGTACATAGGCGCGGCTGGTGAAGCGCACGAAGGGTTTCCGGTCGCGCACATAAACATTGAATTCGGCCGATTTCGGCAGACCCTCCTTCACGGCCGACGGCAGCCCGGCGCGCAGGTTGATGTTGTAGCGCTCGCCATGCTTCAGCCCGTCGACGCAGAGCTGCTTACCCTCGGCCGACAGCGCCGGCCTGTCGGTGCCGGCCAACGCCAGGAACGGCGCAAAGTCGGTCCGCTTGGCCACCTCCTCAGAGAACTGGAAGCAGGCGCGCGGGCTCGCCGAATCCGAGTCCACGGTATAGTCGAGCAGCCGAAAACCATGCTCATCGCGCAGCTTTTCATACGGGCCGCGGACGTCGGCGACCTCGCGCATGTCCAGCGACAGCCGCATCGCATCCAGCGCCGGCCGCCACAGCTTGCGTTCGGCCAGCGACTTGCCGAGCGCGGCGAGCGCGTCGGCCTCCTCGCCCGAATTCCCGGCACGCATATAGGCGATGTAGGCGGCGGTCGACGCACGCTCCCAGAGGAACGTCTGCTCGCTCGAGCTCTTCGGCGAGATCTGGAAGATGACCTTGGCGAGCCGCAGCCAGTTGCCGGTATCCTCCGGCGTGATCGCCGCAATCTGCCCGAGCACCGAAAGGCCGGTGCGATAGTCGTTGCGCCGGAATGCGGCGTCGGCGTCGGTGCGCAGCGTCGCAATGGACTTGGCGACCGGTCCCGCCTCGCTCTTGATCTGGGCTTCCAGCTTGATCGCGGAATCGGCAAGATCGTCGCGCTTGAACGCCTTGTCGGCTCCTTGCGCTGCGCCAAGGCCGAGCGCCAGCGTGGCGCAGAGTGTGACGGCGCGGATCAGACCGATCATGAGGGACTCCCGGAAATCGCGGACGAGCGCCGCGGCGGCAAAATGAAGTGCGCGGAAAGGTGACGGACTCAAGGCGATGGAACCAAGGGTGCAAATCGTCGCTTCGCCATGACAACGCAAGCTCAGAGGAGACCGATCAAGATACCTCCGCGCACGTGTCCTGACGGCGCATCAATACCAGAGACCAGTCGGGGGGCGCCCGTGTCCCGGAAGCTATTCAGCGTTCCCGGAGATGTGATCCATCGTCCGTCGCGCTGCCGCTCGACCCGGCACCCTGACACGCCACCGTTCCGCTTTGTCGCCGCTCTGAGGAAAACGGTTCGGTTCAGACTTGGCGAAAGGCAAGAATTTTCCTATTGGCATGGAGGTGAACAGCCGGCCCTCAAAACCGGGGCGGCTGAAGACGGTCCCGTAGCTCAACTGGATAGAGTAGCGGATTTCTACTCCGCGGGTTGCAGGTTCGAGTCCTGCCGGGATCGCCAACCGACGCTAAAAGGGGGCTAGTCTCGCTCGGCCCCCGCGGCGCCGCAGCGGCGTTCATCTTCCAACCTCGGCCTGATGCGCCCGCCACCACGACGCAATCGCCGCGGCCAGATCATTCCAGAGCTCCGTCGGAAGATCGGGAATAGCCACCCGGACGCTATACTGTTCCCTAGTGGCATCGTGAAACCACTCGGTCGCGGCGAAGTCGAAACCGAAGCTGCCGGCGTGACGGATGGGAAAACCCTCGGCGCGGAGTTCGTTGCTCATGTCTTCGGCGGCCTGTCGCGCGCTCGCCTCGTCCAGCGGATGCCTGCTCCGAAGCGTAACGTAGAGGCCGTGGGTGAAATGGAGCTCGGCCGAGAGCGCCGGGAGCCTTGCGGCAAAATATCGGGCCGTGCTTCGTCCGTTGCGCAAGATCGCCGCAACGCGCCTTTTCGTCAGAGCCCAGTAGGTTGCACTGCCCGCAAAGGGCGGGAAGTGTGCCGGCAACGCCGCGCCGCCGAGCAGCCGCACCGCGTTACGCGTTGCGGCGGCGAGCCCTTTGCAGTCAAGGCGCCCTGCCCGCCGCTCGTGCTCCTTGTCATAGACGAAAACCGCCGAGCCGAGCCGGCCATATTCCGCTCCGAGCGAATCGAGCTTGTTGTGGCTTCGCACCAGCACCAGCGGAATTCCGTATCGCCGGGCCCATCGCAGGACGCGTCTGATCCGCCCGGATCTGCCGGCGAAACAGGTCGTGTCGAAGACGAGGAGATCGAGCCCCGAGCCGTCACTGCGGAGCGCCGCCTCGAAAGCGCCGGCAAAGGAGCAGGAATCGAGCAACAGGATTTGCGGAGAATTCCCCCGGGCAAACCCATCGCCCAGCGCGGGCTTCAAGCCGACGAGTTGCAGGTGCGGGACAAAGCTTCGGATCAGCTCCAGCGTTTCGCCGTAGGTGCTCGGGAGCACCAGGATGTCGGCCTTGTCGATGATCTGTGCGGAAGCGAGGAGCACAGCGGAGATCGCGGCCATGCCTGACGCGGTATAGATCGTCTCGATCGTGCAGCCGCACGCGAGCTCATAGAACGAAGGACCGCGTACCCTGAGATCGGCCCGCTGGTAGTCATAACTGAACTGGAACGGCCCGCTGGCGGGATCGGCCGTGTGCGACCAGGCCGTCTCCGTCGCCTTCCACTCATGCAGCTCATGCTCCGCTCTCAGCGCCGCAGTGATCTGGAATTTGGACCTGACGACCTCGTCGACGGATCGCGGACGTGCCAAATCGAGCCGGTTTCTCAGACAATCATTCAATAGCCTGAGTTCCTGATGCTTTCGTTCCAGATAGGCCTCAAGCGTCTCCATGCGGATCTTGGACATGTGCCATCCGCAATTCAACGTCTGCGCCCTGCGTTGGGTCCAGTATCTGCCCGCGCGGCCTGCAACGAAGGCCGCTCTTCGCAGTTAAAGACTGTGCAAGGAGGACCATATGGCTGATATCAGAGAGCACATGAAAATCATCGGCAAGGACGGCGCCCATGTCGGCACCGTCGACCGCGTCGAGGGCAACCGCATCAAGCTGACCCGGAAGGACAGTCCCGAAGGTCACAAGGACCACCATCACTACATCGACACGAAATATGTCGGCGCCGTCGAAGGCGATGTCGTCAAGCTGTCGGTGAACGCCGACGCCGTGCCGAAAACGGAAGCGGCATAACACAGCAAGCCCCTTTGGGGGCTTTTTCTTTGTTCACGGACCCGTTTCGGGGTTCGCCGATTCGTGTCAAGCGCAACATCGCTACGCAGCAAACTTTGCAAATCTATCGCACTTCAAGAAAGCGTGCGCAGGCCTGTCCAGCGGACAGCAGAGCCCTACCTATCCGGCATGCAAAAGAGCTGTCGAAGGTTATTGTGATGCCGCCATCCGATTGGACAAGAATCGCCATCACGTCCGGGGTTGCCGCCAGCGCCATGGCATTTTTGGCGATCGACGCTGCCGTAGACGTGAGCCCGGGCGGAATTGCGAAGCGCCTCGAAGTTGTGCAAGCTTCTCTGACGGATGTCGCGGTTGGTCACCATCAACTGGCCTTCGCCGTTCGGGCCTGGGCGCGTGGAGGCGACCAGACGCACCCGGCGGCGTATCGATCATGCATCCAGCGTCACGAGCAGAGGCCGCAGCCGGTAGGCATCAATCGCGGCGTTTGACAGTAGCAGTCTGCGCCGCTCGCCGCGCAGCATCATGCGGTCGATCCTGTTCAGGATGAAGCGGGCTGAATCCTTGGGTTCACCGGTTAGCAGACCGGATTGGTCGAGATATCTCCAGGCGATCTCGAAGGACTGTGCACGCAATTCGGGGTCGGTCATGGCCGGCCAACGCTGCTGCGGATCGAATGTTCCGAGATCTGAGCCGAGGTGGACCGCGCAAGCCGGTCGCCCTGGGCAAAGGCGCGATAAATTTCTGCGCGTCATGGAACGAGTTCACCACCGGCACGTTGCATGCGACGAAACAGGTGGTGCCGACCTACCAGCCCCGGTCGGCTTTGAAGAACCCCGTGCTTGTCCCCCCGAGCACGGGGTTTTTCTTGCCACGAAAGGGCTGTCGGCGGGAATGCGGCTAATCCGTCCGCTCCTCACGCCGGTCGCGGGCGAGCTGATGCCAAGCCAGGGCCAGCTGGATCAGGCGCTGCCGATCAGCGCCTTCGGACGCAGCGGCCCGCTTCATCGCGGCCTCGGCCTCGTGCTGTGGATCGTACTTGCTGCACATGATGCCGACCGTATAACCGGCCGATCTGGACAAGCGCATGGCAATTTCGTCCGTATCATTGCGGGGCAGCGCCGGCGTCCGGCGGAATTGTCACGGGAGACTCCGGAGCGATCGCTTCGATGTATGCAGGCATCGTGACGCCAGGGCCGAGATTCATTCAGACTGGTGTGTCATTCAGACTGGTCTGTGAATTGCCTCACAGGCTGCGGACGGCATCTCCGATAAACACTACTTGGCGCTCTCTAGGCGCGAGCGCTTGCAGGAGCGCAGAGGACAGGATGGTCCGGTCATGACACACAAAGCAGCAGCCGAGGTGGTCGTCCCGACCCAACGACAAGGGTCCGCCCTGCTCGGGATCGCCTATCTCGGCACCATCACCATCGTAATGCTGGCATGGATCGGCGGCCTGGTCTGGGCCGCGATGGCGTTTTTCAACTGGCTGGTATCTTGAAGCGCAAAGGCGATTTGGTCTGCCCGCTGGGGAGCCGCCGCCGATGGTGCGCTAGAACAGCTAATGCAGTACCTGCGAGAGCTTGATCCCCCCGCAAACGATCATGTCCCACCACGCCATGCTGATCTGGATGGAATCCAGCATGAGCTACACCCCGCGAATCATCCCGACGTTTTCTTTCGAGACTTGCGTGAGTGTCAGCGAGCGCAGTGCTGGATGTGATGCCTATCGCGGGGCGCCAGACGAAAGAGGCGGGCCTGAGCCCGCTTCTGCGCTTCAAATCCGGCTGGGAAAACTCAGTAGCATGCGCGGGGATCGGCCTGCACATACTGACCGTTGGGATAGCGGTAGTAGCAAACGCCCTGAGCCAGATAGTAGCCGGGTTGCGAGGCGGCCGTAGCGCCGGCGATCGCGCCGGTCGCCCCGCCGAGAACCGCGCCTGCGGCAGCTCCGGTTGCATTGCCGGAGAGCAGGCCGCCCAGCACCCCACCGACGATGGCGCCGCCCAGCGCGCTTGCACCGGGATCAGCTGGCGGCGGAGGCGGTGGCGGCGCGTACGCCGCCGGCGGCGGCGCATAAGCCACCGGCACGTCGTCGATATACTCCTCGGAGATGTAGGCCGGCGGTCCGGCCATGCGCTGCGGATAATAATACCAGACGCCGCCGACATCCCACCACCAGCCCGATCGGCCGTTGCGGACCTCGTGGCGCCAGCGTCCGCCCTCCCAGGCGCGGTTGCCGCGATAGGCGTGACCGCCCCAATCGCGCGCCGGTGCGGGCCCGCGGGCATAATTGCGCGCGGGCGGGCCGCCGGCATTGTGCGAGCCGGGACCGGCATGAGGCTGACCAGAAGGCTGCAGCGCGGGCCGGGCCGCCTGCTGCGGCGGAGGCCCCTTGCGCATGGACTGATTGTCCTGGGGCGGCGCGCCGGGTCGCGACCCTGCCGGCTGTTGGCCGGCCTCCTTCGGCGGTCTGGCCTCCTGCGCCTGCGCCGACAGCGCGAGCAACGACATGGCCGAAACCAAGGGAATGATGATCTTCATGCGGCTGGACGCACTCATGCGTGTTTGACCCCCTACTCTCTCGATTGCCGTGCTCAATTGCCGTGGTTCCTGGCGCGATAAACGCTTCATCTCACGCCGAGCTGACGCCGGGCTGACATAACTGACCTGCTTGATCGGCCAAGTCCCGTTAAAAATGATTAAGATCAGAGCAATTTTTGGCCCGAAAGAGCTGCAGCGGTGCGCGCCGGACCGCTCCTAGCGCGCCGGCTCGATCACGTTGCAGTTGCTCCGCCCTGACATCAGGCAGTCCTGCATCTTGCTGGCGGCCGTGAGATCCCGCGCGAGCCACCAGCCGACGCCCAGGATCACGATCGCAATAATCAAGCCGGCGACCGCGCCGCGCCGGTTGTCGCCGGATGGGGACTTTTGAGAGGATTTGGGCTTCGGGCCCGATTCGGGCTTGGACATGGCTACCAGACTCGGTCGGGCAAGGCGCCTTTAGCACCTCTGCGACGTGGCGTCACATCCGATCGTCCGATCCAGTTCAGCCCCGGGTCGGCCGGATTGCATCCTTGCGCGAGGTCTCGACCGCCGGGGTCGTCCGCGGTGCACAGGTGGTGAGCACGAATGCGGTCCGGGTGCACTCCCAATCGGCGCCCAACACGGCGCTCTCGATCGGCTGCGGACGGGCTAGCAGCAACGCGGCGCCGGCCAGCGCCGCCACCACGAAGGCAGCTCCGAGCGCCTTCAGGCTCAGTCGGAAGATCGTCATGCCCGTGCTCCGTCTCGTTGGGGCGGACGCTAGGCGCCGCTCCGCGTGCTCCCTTATGAGGGACATCACAATTCGGCAGTTTTTCCGGGCTACGAGAGATCGTCGGGGGGCGATTTTTCGTTGACCTGATCGGCTGCGATTTGGGTGGCGTTGCGACGTGCGTCGATGTACACGCATGTGCGTCGCGTGGCGCCTGCTATGCCCAGCCGACGTACCAACAGGCAGTGATTTAGGATCGAAAGCGAGGAAGACAAGGCTGGTCGATGAGTGGATTCAGGGAACCCGGTTTCGCAGACCGTCAGAAGGCGGCGCAGGACGCACGCAAAAATCTTTTGAACAAATTCAAATCCCAACCCGGGCCCGATGATCCCGCGGTTGCGGCGAAGCGCGCCGAGCGCGAGGCTCTCGCAGCGAAGCGCGCCGAGGCAAAGGCCGCGCGCGACGCGGAGAAGGCTGAGCAGAAGCGCCGCGAGGAAGAGGCGAAGGCAGCCGAGGCCGCGCGGATTGCACGCGAGGCTCAGGAGGCGGCCGAAAGGATGGCTGCGCTCGAGGCCGAGCAGAAGGCAAAGCGCGACGCCCGCTACGCGGCCCGCAAGGCCAAGCGGAAGTAGCGTTCAAATCAAATTGAACTGAGGCACGCCTCAGTTCACTTCACTTCGAGATGGTCCACCGGAGCGCGCGAATGCGCCGCCCCGATGGCCGATTGCGGAGGGCATCCGAAGCGCGCGCCTTCGCCTCGGCGAGGCGCTTCGCGACGACCCGGATGATCAATTCTTCTTCATCATCCCGTCGTCTTTCTTCATGCCGTCCTTCGACATGTGATCCTTCTTCATGCCCTCGTCCTTGGACATGGTATTCTTCTTCATGCCGTCCTTGGACATGGTGTCCTTCTTCATCATGCCCTCGTCCTTGCCCATCTTGTCCTGAGCAAAGGCGGCAGGCATCAGCGCGAGGCCAAGCGACAGGGCGGCAGCCGAAACGCCGAGCACGATGCGGGTGCGAATGGTCATGAGCAGTCTTCCCTTCGAGATGGTGTTTGTCAGCGACGGATGCCGCTGTCCTGTCGACGGATTGCCACGTGGTGTTGTTACGCGCCGGCCGATAATTTCCGCGCGCCCGCTGCCGTCCTTCGTCTGGCGTAGTCCCACGCAGATCGAAGTGTGCAGCGCAGCACGTCCGGCACTTGCCGCGGCATTCGGTCTCGAACTATCAGATGAGAGATCATCGGGTGTAAGACCGGCTAGGATGGGCCTACGCGCCGGGCTCGAAAACCCGGACCCAAATTCACGCCAAACAAGAACCGTGCAAAGAACCGCCCAAGGGGATCACACCATGCTCACGCGCCGTCATCTGCTCGCGACCGCCGTCGCCGCACCCGCCATTCTTCGCTTCGGCACCGGGACGGCGCAGGCCGCCACCACGCTGAAGATCTCGCACCAATTCCCAGGTGGCACCATCGACAAAGGCGATTTCCGCGACCGGCTCTGCCGCATGTTCGCCGCCGAAGTCGCCAAGCGCAGCAATGGCGACATCGCCGCTGAAATCTATCCGAACTCCTCGCTGATCAAGACCAACGCGCAGTTCTCCGCGATGCGCAAGGGCGCGCTCGACATCAGCCTCTATCCGATGCCTTATGCGGGCGGCGAGCTGCCGGAGACCAATATCGGCCTGATGCCCGGCCTCGTGACCACCTACGACCAGGGCTTGCGCTGGAAGAAAGAACCGGTCGGAAAGGCGCTGACCGACTTCCTCGCCGATAAGGGCATCATTCTGCTCACCTGGGTCTGGCAGGCCGGCGGCGTCGCCAGCCGCTCCAAGCCGATCGTCGCGCCTGAAGACGCCAAGGGCCTGAAGGTGCGCGGCGGCTCGCGCGAGATGGACATGGTGCTCCAGACCGCCGGTGCCTCGGTGCTGTCGGTGCCATCGAACGAAATCTATGCGGCGATGCAGACCGGCGCCTGCGATGCCGGCATCACCTCGTCCACCAGCCTGATCTCGTTCCGTCTCGAAGAGGTCGCGAAGTCGCTGACATCAGGGGCCGGCACCTCCTATTGGTTCATGCTCGAGCCGCTGATGATGTCGAAGGCGATCTTCGACAAGCTGCCGAAGAACCATCAGGACATCCTGCTCGCGGTCGGCACCGAGCTCGAAGCCTTCGGCCGCAAGGGCGCGCAGGACGACGACGTCGAGGTCGCCAAGGTCTACGAGAAAGCCGGCGCCAAGGTCTCGGCGCTCGACGCCGCGACCGTCGGCAAGTGGCGCGACATCGCCCGCGACACCGCCTGGAAGGACTACAGCGCCAAGACCGCGACCGCTGCGAACCTGCTCAAGCTCGCCACCGACGTCGCAGCATGAGCCACGGTCCGCTTCCGGATCGTGATGACCTGCCGAACGCTGCCGCAAGAACAGGCCTTGCGGCGGCGATCGATCGCGGCCTCGCCGTCCTCAACAGCATCATCGTCGTGTTCGCCGCGATCGCGCTGGTCGCGGCCTGTATGATCCTGAGCTACAGCGTGCTCAGCCGCGCGCTGTTCAAGGCCGCCAATTACTGGCAGGACGAGGCCGCCGTGTTCCTGCTGGTCGGCGCCACCTTCATGACGGCGGCCTATGTGCAGCAGAACCGCGGCCACATCGGCATCGAGGCCTTCGTCGGCCTGCTCTCGCCGTTCGCGAACAAGGTCCGGCTCTGGCTGGTCGACGCCGCAACGTTCCTGTTCTGCGCCTTCTTCGCCTGGAAGTCCTGGACCCTGGCCCATGAAGCCTATGTCGACGGCCAGGTCTCCAACTCGATGTGGTCGCCGCCCCTCGCCATTCCCTATTCGCTGATGGCACTCGGCATGAGCCTGCTCTGCATCCAGATCCTCGTGCAGCTTGCGCTGCCCTTCACCGGAGCCCGGCGGCCATGAGCGTCTTTGGTATCGGCCTCGCCTATGGAATCGCGACGCTGCTCGTGATGTTTTCGGGCATGCCGATTGCGTTCGCGCTTGGCGCAGTCGCAGTCGTGTTCATGGGCATCTACATGCCCGCCGCTTCGCTCGATACGGTGACGCAGAACGTCTACGAGGAAATGGCCTCGATCACACTCTTGTCGATCCCGCTCTTCATTCTCAAGGGTGCCGCGATCGGCAAGTCGCGCGCCGGCCAGGATCTCTATTCGGCGCTGCATGCCTGGCTGCATCGGGTGCCGGGCGGCCTCGGCGTTGCCAACGTCTTCGCCTGTGCGCTGTTTGCAGCGATGGCGGGCTCCTCGCCCGCGACCTGCTCGGCGATCGGCTCGGCCGGCATCCCCGAGATGCGCAAGCGCGGCTATTCCGGCGGCTTTGCTGCCGGCATCATCGCTGCCGGCGGCACGCTCGGCATTCTGCTGCCGCCCTCGATCACCATGATCCTGTTCGCCGTCGCCGCCGAAAAGTCGCTCGGGCGGCTGTTCCTCGCCGGCATCGGGCCCGGCCTCTTGCTGGTCTCGCTGTTCGGCGCCTATGCCGTGATCCGCTTCCGCCAGGAATATGCCGCCGCCGAAGCGATTTACAAGAACGGCGGCGCGGAAGCTGCGATCCTGCAGCGCGACGAGTATACGCTCGCCGAACGCTTCAGCGTGCTGCCGCGGGTGATCCCCTTCGTGCTGCTGCTCACCGGCGTCATGATCGCGCTCTATGGCGGCTACGCCACGCCGTCGGAAACCGCCGGCCTCGGCGGCCTCTTGGCGCTGGCGCTGATCGCAGCGATCTACAGCGTGTGGCGACCGAGCGATCTCGCTCCGATTATGCGGTCGACGATCCGGGAATCGACCATGCTAATGATGATCATCGGCATGTCGTTGCTCTATTCCTACGTGATGAGCTATCTGCACATCTCGCAATCGGTCGCCGAATCGATCGTCGCGATGCACCTGCCGCGCTGGGAGCTGCTGTTCGCGATCCTCGTCATGGTCGTGGTGCTCGGCTTCTTCCTGCCGCCGGTCTCGATTATCCTGATGACGGCGCCGATCATCCTGCCGCCGCTCCGCGCCGCCAATTTCGACATCATCTGGTTCGGCGTGGTCATGACCATCGTGATGGAGATGGGCCTGATCCACCCGCCGGTTGGCCTCAACATCTTCGTCATCCGCAATGTCGCGCCCGACATTCCCTTGCGCGAGGTGATCTGGGGCACGCTCCCCTTCGTGCTGCTGATGATGCTCGCAGTCCTGCTGCTGTGCCTCGTGCCGGAGATCTCGACCTGGCTGCCGGATCTCGTGATGGGGCCGGACGGGAGCAGGTAGAGCTAGCCGAACTGCCGTAGCTCGAGGAGCGAAGGCGGAAGCGTGCCCACCACTTCTGTCGCGATCATGGACAGATGGTGGGCACGGCGCTGCGCGCTTTTCCTCGCTTTACGATTTCTCCTTCCGCCGTGACTTCGGCGCGATCGCGCTGCCGGCCACCACCTGCAACAGATCCTTACGCACGGCTTCGATGTGCCGCTCCAGGAAACGGCAGGCCTCATCGACCTTCCGTGCGCGGCAGAGCGTGATCAGATACGCGTGCTCCTTCTCGGCGATCCCCATCGCCTTGGTGTTGGAGAGCTGCAAGCGGGTGTAGCGGTCGCTGGTCTGGAGCAGTGACAGCACGATCGCTCTTGTGCGCGGCTGCGGCGCATGAACGTAGAGCGCCATGTGGAAGTCGGCATTGAGCTGCCCCCATTCGCTGACGTTGCGCGCCTTGATCGCCTTCTCAAAACTCTTGTGGATGTCGTCGAGCCCGTCGAAATCATCAACGGTGAAACGTGGCGCCGACTGCGCCAGCAATCTCGGCTCCAGGATGCGGCGCAAATCGAACACGTCGTTGATCTCGTCCAGCGACAGCTCGGAGACGATGGCGCCCTTCTGCGGCACGATGCGCACCAGCCCTTCCGCCTCCAGCTGAAACAGCGCCTCCCGCACCGGGATGCGGCTGACGCCATAGGCCTCGCCAAGCGCATCTTGGCGCAGCTGCGATCCCGCCGGATAGGTGCCGTCGAGGATCGCCTGCCTGAGCTGGTCGACGATCGCGGCCGACAGCGTGCGATGCTTCAGAGGCTGTTTCATCTGACCTTCTGCCTTTCCTTCGCGATTCATCCGGCCGAAGCGGTCCCTCTCTTGCATGTTGAAGGCTTCAGCGAAAGCTAGAGTCCAGCAAAAGCCAGTGCCCAGCAAAACCGCGTCCTGCCGCCGAAGTGGCCGCAATCTCCGTTTGACAGCCTAAATGTATAAATTATACATTTGGCGATAGCACGACAAATCTCGAGGTTGGGCCTCCATGATCGAACAGACGATGCTGCCCACACGCGCATTCAGCGTTCGACGCATGATCGTCCGCGCGTCCAGCGCCCTGCTCGCGGTCGAGCGCCTCGCGCTGATGGGCCTCATGTACCTGCTCACCGGATTGATCCTGGTGAACGTCGTCACCCGGTACTCGCATTTCCCGATCTACTGGATCGACGAATCCGCCGTCTATTGCGTGGTCTGGCTGACCTTCATCGGCGCCTCCGCAATGACCCGGCTGCGGCTCGATTTCGCGGTGACTATGCTGACGGAGCGTCTTTCGGCGCCGCGCCAGAAGCTCGCCAAAGTGATCTCGACCGGCCTCGTGGTCGTGTTCGGCGCCGCACTGATCGTCACCTGCGTGCTTTGGATGGACCCGATTGGTCTCGCCCGCGCTGGCTTCGACGGGCGCAAGCTCGCCGCCGAGACCTTCAACTTCCTCTACACCGAGCACACCCAGACGCTGAACTGGCCGACCTGGATGCTATACCTGACGCTGCCGATCTTCGCGGTGTCGATGACCATTCACGGCCTCGCCAATCTGCTGGAAGATCTCGAGTTGGTCCCGCGCACCTCGCCAAAAGGCTTTCAGCTCTCCGAGCTGGACGGGGTCAACTGATGATCACATCAGCCGCCTTCATGGCTTTCATGCTGGTCGGCGTGCCGATCGGCCTCTGCCTGTGCCTCGCCGGCCTCGTCTACATCGCCGCATCCGGCAATCCCGTGCTGTTCCAGTCTTACCCGCTCCAGCTTTTCGGCGGCGTCGACAGCTACGGCCTGATCGCCATTCCGCTCTTCATCCTTATCGGCGAGATCATGAATGGCGGCGGCATCACAAGGCGCATCGTCGACATGGCGATGGCGTTCGTCGGCTCGTTCAAGGGCGGGCTCGCCTACGTCAATATCCTCGCCAACATGTTCATCTCGTCGATCCTGGGCTCTGCGACTGCGCAGGTCGCGATCATGGCCCAGATCATGGTGCCGGAGATGGAGAAGAAGGGCTACGACAAGACCTTCGCCGCGGGACTGACCGCCTATGGCGGCATGCTCGGCCCGATCATCCCGCCATCGGTGATGTTCGTGGTCTACAGCGTGCTCGCGCAGGTCTCGGTCAGCGACATGCTGATCGCCGGCATCGTGCCTGGCGTCATCCTCACCGTGATGTTCTGCCTCGTCATCGCGCTGATGGGCTATGTCTACAACTATCCCCGTGCGGACTATCAGACGCCGCGTCAGCGCATCATGACGATCCTGCGGACGTCTCCGACGCTGCTGATCCCCATCGTCATCGTCGGCACCATTCTCGGCGGCCTCGCCAACGCGACCGAATCCGCCGCCGTCGGGGCCGTCGCAGCAGCACTGGTCGGAAAATTCTGGACCAAGGAGTTCGAAGTTTCCCAGCTGCCGCAGATGATGCTGCGCAGCGGCATCTACTCGGCAATCGTGCTGTTCCTGGTGGCAGCCGCGGCGGTGTTCTCCTGGGTCCTGATCTTCGGCAAAGTGCCGCAGGAGACTGCCGCCTGGATCCAGACGGCCGCCAAGGACCCGGTCAGCTTCATGCTGATCTGCAACGTCATCCTGCTGGTGATCGGCACGGTGATCGACGGCATTCCCGGCCTGATCATGACGGTGCCGATCCTGCTTCCGGTCGCGACCGACGTCTATCACATCGACCCCCGGCATTTCGGCGTCGTGGTGGTGATCAATCTCGTGCTCGGCCTGCTGTCGCCGCCGGTCGGACTTTGCTTCTTCGTTGCGGCCGCTGTCACCGGTGCCAAGCCGGGCAAGATGTTCATGGTGACGCTGCCCTTCTTCGTCATCTCCTGCGTCCTCCTCGTGCTGCTCTCGCTCTACCCGTCACTCTCGCTGATCCTCGTCAAATAGGCCCATCCGAAAGGAGCCCGACCATGCCGCTTTCACGTCGCCGCTTTCTGGCCGCCAGTGCCGCCGCATCGGTGTTCGCGCCGTCGCTGGCGCTCGCCCAACCCAAGGAATTCCGGCTCGGCCTGATCACGCCCAACGGCCATTCCTGGAACAAGGCCGCCCTCAAATTCGGCGAAGATCTCAAGGCGGTCACGAGCGGCCGCTTGAGCGTCAGCGTGTTCCACTCCGGGCAGCTCGGCAACGAGCCCGCGATGATGCAGCAATTGCAATCCGGCGCACTCGACATGGGCTTCATCCAGGCCGCCGAGCTCGGCTCGCGCGTGCCGCACATCGCCGCGATCAATGCGCCCTACATCGTCCGCTCGACGCCTGCGGTCGCGAAATTCGTGCGGCATCCGGCTGCGGTGAAGCTGTTCGAAGTGCTGCCGCAGGAGACCGGAACGATCGGGCTCGGCTGGGGCATCACCGGCATGCGCGCCGTGTTCTCCTCCAAGGATCTGAATACGCTGGCCGACATTCGCGGCATGAAGCTGCGCATCAATCCGACGCCGGTCTATCGCGATTTCTATTCCTCGCTGGGCGCTGCACCGACTCCGATCCCGACGCCGCAGGTGTTCGACGCCATGGCCAACGGCCAGGTCGACGGCCTCGAGGCCGATCTCGAATTCTCCTGGAACCAGCGCTTCGACAAGGTGTCGAAAGTGATCCTCCAGATGAATGCCGTCTTCATGCCGATGGCGGCGGTCGTCTCGGGCCGGGTCTGGCAGTCGCTCCCCGCGGCCGACCGCGAGCTGATCACGAAGACGATCAGGTCGACGCTGGATGTGCAGATCGACGAGCTCGCCGGCAATGAGCCCGCGCTGATCGAGAATTTCAAGAACGCGCCGATTCCGATCCGCCAGGTCGACGCCAAGGACACCGAGGCCGTCATTGCCGAGTTCGACAAGATCTGGCTGCCAAAAGCCCCTGTCCTCGCCGAGCTGCGCAAGGTCGGCGCGACGCTCTGATCCCACTCTCGCCCTCACCGTCAATGCCCGGCGGATCGAACCATCCGCCGATACAATTCCAATCGGAGCCAAGCAATGAACCGCATTTCCTGGGAAGGCGTCTTCCCGGCCGTCACCACGCAATTCAACGACGACCTGTCGCTCAATATCGATGCGACAGCCAAGGTCATGGATGGGCTGATCCGCGACGGCGTTTCCGGTCTGATCGTCTGCGGCTCGGTCGGCGAGAACACCTCGCTGGAGCGCAAGGAGAAGGTCGCGATCATGGAGGCCGCGAAGTCGGTTGCGGCCGGCCGTGTGCCCGTGCTGTGCGGCATCGCCGAATTCACCACGGCGTTTGCAGTCGAGACCGCCAGGGAAGCCGCGCGCGCCGGTATCGACGGTGTGATGGTGATGCCGGCGCTGGTCTATTCGTCCAAGCCGCACGAGACGGCTGCGCATTTCCGCGCCGTTGCCAGTGCCACCGACCTGCCGGTGATGCTCTACAACAACCCGCCAATCTACAAGAACGACGTCACTCCGGACATCCTGGCCTCGCTCGCCGATGTCGACACCGTCGTCTGCTTCAAGGATTCGTCCGGCGACACGCGACGGTTCATCGACACCCGCAACATGGTCGGCGACCGCTTCGTGCTGTTCGCGGGCCTTGACGACGTCATCGTCGAGAGCGTCGCCATGGGCGCCGTTGGCTGGGTCTCCGGCATGTCGAACGCCTTCCCGCGCGAGGGCGAGACCCTGTTCCGTCTCGCCAAGGCAGGGCGCTACGCCGAGGCGATGCCGCTCTACGAATGGTTCATGCCGCTGTTGCATCTGGATGCACGCCCGGACCTCGTCCAGTGTATCAAACTGTGCGAGCACATCATGGGCCGCGGCACCGCGCTGACGCGCCCGCCGCGCCTGGCGCTGCTGCCGCAAGAGAAGACAGAAGTCGAGGCCATGATGGACAAGGCGCTCAAGAACCGGCCGCGCCTGCCGGATGTGGGCTTGAAGGCGGCGTAAGCGGCCTTAAGTCGCCGCGCGCCTCCGCTTGGCGTTCAGCGCGGACGCCACGCGGCTCACTGGCGGCTTGCCCAGCACGGCACTCATCTCGTTGGTCGCCGCCAGCAGCCGGTCCATATCTATACCGGTCTTGATGCCCATACCTTCGAGCATGTAGACGACGTCCTCGGTCGCGACATTGCCAGTCGCTCCGGGGGCGTAGGGGCAGCCGCCGAGGCCGCCCGCGGCGGCGTCGATGACGCGGACGCCCTCCTCCATCCCCGCATAGAGATTGGCGAGGGCTTGGCCGTAGGTGTCGTGGAAATGCATTGCGAGATGGGCGGGAGGAATGTTGGCGGCAACTGCGCGCAGCATCTCCCTTGCCTTGCTCGGCGTGCCGACGCCGATTGTATCGCCGAGCGAGATCTCGTAGCAGCCGAGCTCCCATAGCGAGTTGGCAAGATCGGCGACCGCCTTCGGCTTGATCTCGCCGTCGAACGGGCAGCCCAGCACGCAGGAGATATAGCCACGCACTTTGACGCCATCGGCTTTGGCGCGCGCGAGCACCGGCTTGAACCGCTCGATGGACTCCGCGACCGAGCAATTGATGTTGGCGCGCGAAAAGCCTTCCGAGGCTGCCGCGAACACCGAGACGACCTTCGCGCCCGCCGCGCTCGCGGCGTCATAGCCCTTCTCGTTCGGCACCAGCACATGGAATTCGGCGCCCTGCACATGGCTGACGCCGCGCAGCACGGCGTCCGAGCTTGCCATCTGCGGGATCGCCTTGGGCGAGACGAAAGCGCCGACCTCGACCGTGGTGAGGCCAGCCGCGACCAGCGCCTCGACGAAGGCGATACGGGACCCGACGCTGACGACCGTCTTCTCGTTCTGGAGGCCGTCGCGCGGCCCCATCTCGATGATGCGGATTTGGTCGCTCATCTCACTCTCCCGAAGGCTCGACCACAGCGAGTTCGATCCCCTCCTGCACGATGTCGCCGACCTTGCATTTGACGGACTTCAGCACGCCGGCATAGGGCGCGCGCAGCGTCTGCTCCATTTTCATCACTTCGAGCGTGAGGATCGGCGCGCCCTTATCGAGCTTGGCGCCCTCCTCCGCCAGCACGGCGACGACGGTACCCGGCAACGGCGCCGCGATCTTGTCCTCGCCGGCATGCTCTTCGCTCTCGCCGCCGAACGGATCGACCCAGTGCAGGTCGAAGCGGCCGTTGCGCGTGCGCAAATACAGCTCATGGCCGTCGATCACCGCCGCGACCTGCGATTTGACGCCGTCCAGCGTCAAGTCAAAGCCGCCTTCCTTGGTGGCAATCGCGAACGCCAGCTCGCGTTCGCCGATCACCAGCGTCGAGGCGCCGCTCCCGTAGTTCAGCGTAATCTTCTGCTCTGGCCCATGGCCGACGCGAAAGGCGAAAATGCGCTGGCGGCAGCCGACCGGCTGCCAGCCGAAGGTCTGCCAGGGCGAATTCGCATCCGCCTGCGCTGCTTGCCGTTCGTCATTGACGATTGCGGCCACGGCGGCGCACAGCTCGAGCTCGCCGGGCGCCGGCGCTGCCTGTGTCAGCACCGCCAGTTCGCGCTCGATGAAGCCGGTGTCGATCGCATTGGTCCGCACCTTCGGATGCGTCATCAGCGCCGACAGGAACGGAATGTTGGTGACGATGCCGCGGACGTCGGACTCCTGCAGTCCGCGGTTGAGCCGCTCGATCGCGACGTCCCGCGTCGGCGCCCAGGCAATCATCTTGGCGAGCATCGCATCGTAATACGGCGACACGCTGTCGCCCTCGCGATAGCCGGCATCGATGCGCAGTCCGCCGGTCTCGGCCGGCAAACGCCAGATCGAGATCCTGCCGACCGATGGCATGAAATTCTTGGTTGGATTTTCCGCATAGACGCGCGCCTCGACCGCATGGCCGTTGAGCCGGATCTCGTCCTGCTTCAAAGGCAGCGCCTCGCCGAAGGCGACGCGCAGCTGCCATTCGACGAGGTCGATGCCCGTAATCAGCTCGGTCACGGGATGCTCGACCTGGAGGCGCGTGTTCATCTCGATGAAGAACACGTCCTTGCCGTCGGAGACGAACTCGATCGTACCCGCCCCGACATAGTTCACCGCGCCCGCCGCCTTTCGCGCGGCGGCGCAAACGGTCTCGCGCTGGGCAGGATTGAGTGTCGGCGATGGTGCCTCCTCGATCACCTTCTGGTGCCGGCGCTGGAGCGTGCACTCGCGCTCGAACAGCGACAAGAGATTGCCGTGGCTGTCGCCGATCACCTGCACCTCGATGTGCCGAGGATTGTCGACATACTTCTCGATCAGCATGCGGTCGTCGCCGAACGCAGCCTTGGCTTCGCGTTTGGCGCTGATGATCGCGGGCCCGAGTTCGGCCGCCGAGCGCACGATCCTCATACCGCGGCCGCCGCCGCCGGCCGACGCCTTCACCAGGATGGGAAAGCCGATCCTGTCCGCAGCCTTCGAAAGCGTCGCCTCGTCCTGGACTTCGCCGTGATAGCCGGGCACCAGCGGCACGCCAGCCTTCTCCATCAGCGCCTTGGAGCCGGATTTCGAGCCCATCGCATTCATCATCTCGGCGGTTGGCCCGACGAAAACAAGCCCCGCATCGAGGCAGGCCCGCGCGAATTCGGCATTCTCCGATAGGAAGCCGTAGCCGGGATGCACGGCTTCGGCGCCGGTCTTGCGCGCGGCCTCGATCAGCCGCTCGACATTGAGATAGCTGTCGCGTGCCCGCGCCGGCCCGAGCAGCACGGCCTCGTCGGCGAGCGCGACATGCATCGCGTCGCGATCGGCCTCGGAATAGACCGCGACCGTGCGCAGGCCCATGGCCCGCGCAGTGCGGATGACGCGGCAGGCGATCTCGCCGCGGTTGGCGATCAGGAGCGTGCGAAATCGCCGGTAGAGCTTTGAGCGGTCCATCGCATCACATCCTGAACAGGCCGAATTTCGTCGGCTCGATCGGCGCATTCGACGCCGCCGAGAGGCCGAGCCCAAGCACCAGCCGCGTGTCGGCCGGATCGATCACGCCGTCGTCCCAGAGGCGCGCGGTCGCGTAATAGGGATGCCCCTGGCTCTCATATTGCGCGCGGATGGGGCTACGGAATTTCTCTTCCTCTTCCTTGGACCAGCTATCACCCTTGGCCTCGATATTGTCGCGCCGGACCTGGCTCAGCACCATCGAGGCCTGCTCGCCGCCCATTACCGAGATGCGCGCGTTCGGCCACATCCACAGGAAGCGCGGCGAGTAAGCGCGGCCGCACATGCCGTAATTGCCGGCGCCATAGGAGCCCCCGATCACGACGGTGAATTTCGGCACCGAAGCGGTCGCAACCGCCGTCACCAGCTTGGCGCCGTCGCGCGCAATGCCGCCGGCCTCGTATTTCTTGCCGACCATGAAGCCCGTGATGTTCTGCAGGAAAACCAGCGGGATGCCGCGCTGGCAGCACAGTTCGATGAAATGTGCGCCCTTGAGCGAGCTCTCGCTGAACAGGATGCCGTTGTTGGCGATAATTCCGACCGGATAGCCCCAGATATGAGCGAAGCCGCACACCAGCGTCGTGCCGTAAAGCTTCTTGAACTCGTCGAACTCGGAGCCGTCGACGATGCGGGCGATGATGTCGCGCACGTCGAATGGCTTGCGGCCGTCGACCGGGACCACGCCGTAGATCTCCTCCGCCGCAAACAGCGGTTCGCGCGGCGGATGCATGTTGAGGTTCGGCCGCGTCGGTGGCTTCAAGGTGCCGACAATGCGCCGGGCGATGCCGATCGCGTGTGCATCGTTCTGTGCGTAATGGTCGGTCACGCCGGACTGCCGCGAATGCACGTCGGCGCCGCCGAGCTCCTCCGCACTCACGACTTCGCCGGTCGCAGCCTTCACCAGTGGCGGACCGCCGAGGAAGATGGTGCCTTGATTGCGAACGATGATGCTCTCGTCCGACATCGCTGGAACATAGGCGCCGCCGGCAGTGCAGGAGCCCATCACGATCGCGATCTGCGGGATACCAGCCGAGGACATCTGCGCCTGGTTGTAGAAGATGCGGCCGAAATGCCGCTCATCCGGAAAGATCTCGTCCTGGAGCGGCAGGAAGGCGCCGCCGGAATCGACCATGTAGACGCAAGGAAGGTTGTTCTGCCGCGCGATGTCCTGCGCACGCAGATGCTTCTTCACCGTCATTGGATAGTAGGTGCCGCCCTTGATGGTGGCATCATTGGCGACGATCACGCATTCGCGACCCGAGATGCGCCCGACCCCGGTGACGACGCTCGCCGAATGCACGTCGCCGCCATAGAGGCCATAGGCCGCGAGCGGCGACAGCTCCAAGAATGACGTCCCGGGATCGACAAGCAGGTCGACGCGCTGGCGCGCCAGCATCTTGCCGCGTGCGGTGTGGCGGTTGCGCGACGCCTCACCGCCGCCGCCGGCGACCTGGCTAAGCTTTTCACGCAAGTCCGCGACGAGGGTGCGCATGGCCTCGGAATTGCGCGCGAAGTCTGATGAAGACGGATCGATGCTGGAATGGAGCGGCATGATGATTCCAATGAGGTGAACGTTTCAAGCCGTCTCGGCCATCAGCTCGCGGCCGATCAGCATGCGGCGGACCTCCGAGGTGCCGGCGCCGATCTCGTACAGTTTGGCGTCGCGCCACAGACGTCCGACCGGAAATTCACTGGTGTAGCCGACCCCGCCGAGCGCCTGAATCGCCTCGCCCGCCATCCATGTCGCCTTCTCCGCGGAATAGAGGATCGCGGCAGCGGCATCCTTGCGCAAGCTGCGCGCGTGGTCGGCGCGGTCACAGGCGCGCCCCACCGCATAGACATAAGCGCGCGTGGCCTGCCAGGTCGAATACATGTCGGCAAGCTTGCCCTGCATCAGCTGGAAGTCGCCGATCGGCTGGCCGAACTGCTTGCGCTCGTGCATGTAGGGCACCACCGCATCCATGCAGGCCGCCATAATGCCGAGCGGGCCGCCTGACAGTACCGCGCGCTCATAGTCGAGGCCGGACATCAGCACCTTGACGCCCTCGCCCACCTTGCCGAGCACGTTCTCCTCCGGCACCTCGCATTCGTCGAAGAACAAGGGGTAGGTGTTGGAGCCGCGCATGCCGAGCTTGTCGAGGTGCTGGCCGTGGGTGAATCCCTTGAAGCCTTTCTCGATGAGGAAGGCGGTCATGCCGCGCGGACCGGCCTCCGGATCGGTCTTGGCGTAGACGACGAGCACGTCGGCGTCGCCGCCATTGGTAATCCACATCTTGGAGCCGTTGAGCACGTAGCGGTCGCCGCGCTTGTCGGCGCGCAGCTTCATCGAGACCACGTCGGAGCCGGCGCCGGGCTCCGACATCGCGAGCGCGCCGACATGCTCGCCGGAGATCAGCTTCGGCAGATAGCGCTGGCGCTGGGTGTCGTTGCCGTTGCGGCGGATCTGGTTGACGCAGAGATTGGAATGGGCGCCGTAGGAGAGCCCCACGGCAGCCGAGCCGCGCGAAATCTCCTCCATGGCGACGATATGGGCGAGGTAGCCCATGTTTGACCCGCCATATTGCTCCGGCGCGGTCATGCCGAGCAGGCCGAGGTCGCCGAAACGCTTCCAGAGGTCTGCCGGAAACAGATTGGCTTTCTCGATGTCGGCAGCGCGCGGGGTGATCTCCGCCTCCACGAAAGCGCGAAGCGTGTCGCGCAGCATGCCGATGTCTTCGCCCAGATCGAAGTCGATGCTCGGGATGTTCAAGGCGATTCCTCCGTATCTTTGCGTCCGAACCTAGCGGGGCCCAGGCGCTCTTGCGGTCGAAAAGGTTGCATTTTCCGCCAAACTTGGCGAGGATTTTCCGAGGGAATTCCGATGCCTTTTCAAGCCGCCACCGCTATCCCGCGCCGCGCCGTGACCCCTGCCGCCTTCGTCCGCGGCGTGGTCGCCGCTTATGAACGATACGGCCGCGATCCAGCGGAGGCGCTGAGCCGGGGTCAGGTAGCGCTGGACCTTGTCAATTCTCCGGATGGGCGGATCACCGCCGCCCAGTTCGAGGCCGTGGCAGGCCATGCCATGCGCGAGCTCGATGACGAAGCGCTCGGCTGGTTCTCGCGGCGGCTGCCTTGGGGCACCTACGGCATGCTGTGCCGGGCCTCTATCACCGCACAGACGCTGGAGGTCGCGCTCAAGCGATGGTGCCGGCATCACCGTCTGGTGACCGAGGATGTGCTGCTCGATCTCGAGGTTGGCGAAGAGACGGCCGTCGTGTCGATCCGCGAGCTCCGTGACCTCGGGCCCTTCCGCGAGTTCTGCCTGGTCACCCTGTTCCGCTACGTGCTCGGCTTCTCGTGTTGGGCGGTCGACTCCCAGATCGCGCTCCGCGCGGCTGAATTCCCGTACCCGGAGCCCGGCCACGTCTCCGTCTATCCGACCATCTTCTGTCGGACTATCCGCTTCGACGCGGACCGCGCCGCGATCATCTTCGACAAGCACTATCTCTCGCTGCCGCTCACGCGCACCGCGGTCGACCTCGACAACATGCTCAAAGGCGCGTTGCGGCTGACCGTGCTGCCCTATCGGCGCGACCGCCTGCTGGTCGAGCGCGTCCGCCGCGTGCTCCGCAATGCGCGTGGGCGGGTCCTCGGTGCCGAGGATGTCGCGCGCGAGCTCGCGCTGTCCACACGCACCATGCACCGACGCCTGCGCGAAGAGGCCACCTCACTGCGCGATCTCAAGGAAGAGGCGAAGTTCGAGCTCGCCAAGCAGGAGCTGATGCGCGGCCGCACCCCGATCAAGCGCATCGCGGAGATCGCCGGCTTCCGCAACGAGAAGAGCTTCTCGCGCGCCTTCCGTACCTGGACCGGCGCGAGCCCGCGTGAATTTCGCGGCCGGTATCGGTGAGGCACACGCGAGCGCGTGCGTTGCGTGGTCGTCATGAAATTGACGGCCTCCGAGATGACTCTCGGAGGCCGTAACATCTCCAAACCAGTCTCGATTGCAACGTCAGTTCGAATTGGTCTGTCCGCCCGACCGAAGCTTGCGCGACTGCGTCTGCTTCGGCTGCAAGGCGAACGCGTCGCTGGAGGTTTTCGCTCCGCCGCTCTGCGAGCACGTGCCGCCGATGCCGCCGGCCGCGGCCCGGCACGCTTCCATCGTCGGATAGCCGCAGCCATGAGCGGCCTGGGCGCCGTTGGTGATGCAGTATTCTTCCGCCTGTGCTGCGGGTGCGGTCATCATCAGAAACGCAGATGCAAACAGCGTCGCAGCGGATGCGACGAACGTCTTCGAAATCGATGTCATGGTGTCTTTCCTGCTTCAGGGTCCCACAAAAGAGTCCTCGGCATGGCAGGCACGCCGAGGTTCACACCTTGCATCTAAGCGGCGCCGGGGAACCGACAATCACGGCCGAGCGCATTGCAGGACTTCGCAAATCACATGTCACAGTTAGGTTATTGACTCATGTATTATAATTCGGATTGCATGAAATACCGATTTGTCCGACCGGAGTATTCGGATCCTATCCTGCCGGCGCCGCCACGGCGACCTCCTGCAACGGCAGTGGCACGTCCTTCGCGACACCCAGCACCGGAAAGCTGCGGACGTTCTTCACGTTCGGCATCGCGGCGAAATGCAGGAGCTGCTGGCGCATGCTCTCGACGCTCGGCGCCACGCATTTAAGGAGATAATCGGTGTCGCCCGAAATCCGCCAGCACTGCTGGATGCGCGGGATTGCGGCGATCGAGCTCTCGAACGCCTCCAGCACCGGCTGGGCCTGGCTGCCGAGCTGGATCGACACGAACGACACCACCTCAAAGCCGAGCCGCCGTTCGTCGATGACAGCGCGCACCGCCCGGATCACGCCGCGGCTGAACAACGATTTCAGCCGCCGCAGGCAGTTGGGCGCGGATACGCCGACGCGCAGCGCCAGCTCGTTGTTGCGAACCCGCCCGTCCTGCTGCAGCTCGGACAGTATCTTCAGATCGACGCGATCGAGCTGGTCACGCCCCGCCATACCCCACCTCGCCCATAAGCTCGTCATGCCTCGCACCAGCGAAGCACGCGGCGGAATAGCTGCCAAGGGCCAGAGCCACTGGTTGCCTCATGGCCGGGCCCTGTCCGGGCCATCTAGGTTCTTTCGCGCGCCCCTGAGATGTAGATGCCCGGGACAAGCCCGGGCATGACGAGTTGACGTCGTTTGGACGCGGCGCAGTCTCGCCCGCTCCTCAATGCGTCCAGGGCTCGCCGCGCCGGAACGAGAAATTGTCGGCATAAGCGACCGGCCGGCGCACCGACTCCTGCGGCTCGATCACCTGGTAGGCGATCCCCTTGCGCTCGCAATAGGCGACCGCCTCTTCCTTAGAGTGGAAGCGCAGGGTGATCTGCTGCTTCATGTCGCCGGACGAGGTCCAGCCCATCAGCGGCTCGACCGAACGCGGCTGCTCCGGCTCGTAGTCGAGCTGCCATTCCCTCGTCTTGGACCGGCCGGATTGCATCGCGTTCTTGGCGGGCTTGAAAATGCGTGCGGTCATGGGTGGTCCGGGCCTCTTGGTCTTTCGCTCGATTTCGATGCGTCACGGTGGCAGTTGGTGGAAACCTCGGGGATAGTATAGAGACACCGTTGGAGAAATGTTCGGTGATTCCGGCTCCCGGGTGCCCTACCTTACGGGTATAGTCATTATGCTGCACCGTGACAATTGCGTACCCGCCTTCCGCGCCGGGACCCCGCCCGACGCCATTGCCTCCCCGACATCAGCGTATTTGTTCCTTCCGAAAGCTCTCGTTGCATGGCCTTCCTGAACATCAGCGCAACACTTCCCGAAAAGGGTCGCGACCTCCGGCTCGACCTGTTTCGCGGCGTCGCGAACTGGGCGATCTTCCTCGACCACATCCCCGACAACGTCGTGAACTGGGTCACGACGCGCAATTACGGTTTTTCCGACGCCGCCGACCTTTTCGTCTTCATCTCCGGCTACACGGCGTCCTTCGTCTATGCGCGCATGATGCTGGAGCGCGGCTTCATCGTCGGCGCCACAAGGCTGACCAAGCGGGTCTGGCAGCTCTATGTCGCCCACATCATCCTGTTCGTGATCTATATCGCCTCGATCAGCTACCTCGCCCTGCGCTTCGGCGATTCCGAGATGATCAACGAGTTCAACGTCGCCGGCCTCGTCGACAATGCCACCGAGACGCTGCGCCAGGGCCTGTTTCTGCGCTTCAAGCCGCTCAATCTCGACGTGCTACCGCTCTACATCGTGCTGATGGGACTGTTCCCGCCGGTGCTGTGGTTCATGCTGCGCAAACCCGACGTGACGATGGCGCTGTCAATCGTGCTGTGGCTCGCCGCGCGCCATTTCGGCTGGAATCTGACGGCCTATCCGGCCGGGCAGTGGTACTTCAACCCGTATTGCTGGCAGGTGCTGTTCGTGTTCGGGGCCTGGTGCGCCATGGGCGGCGCGCGGCGCTCGATGGCGCTGATCAATGCGCCGGTCACGCTCTACCTCTGCCTCGCCTATCTCGCCTTCGCGCTGATCATGACTATGGCTGGGCGCTTCCCGACCTTCGGCGGCATGTTCCCGCAGTGGCTGTTCTCGGCCTTCAACCCGAACGACAAGACCAACCTCGCGCCCTACCGCTTCATCCACTTCGTCGTGATCGTGATCCTGGTGATCCGCTTCGTGCCGAAGGAGTGGCCGGGCCTAGAGTGGAAGGTGTTCGATCCGCTGATCGTCTGCGGCCAGCAGTCACTCGCGGTGTTCTGCGTCGGCGTGTTCCTCTCCTTCGTCGGCCATTTCGAGCTGTCGATGAGCTCGGGCTCGCTGCTTGCGCAGCTCTTCGTCAGCATCGCCGGCATCGCGATCATGACGACGGTGGCCTATTACATCTCCTGGTCGAAGAAGCAGGACAAGCCCTTGAAGCCGCCACCGTCCAAGCCGGCAGCGAAGGCGGCCTGATCGTGACGCGGCGGCCGAAGCCGCGTCAGGCCGCCGCTTCGCCGTCGAACTCGGTGAACTTCTTGTAGATCCAGTCGCGGCCGTCATGGCGGCGCCAGACCTTGCCGTACACGAGCTGCCCGTTGATCGAACGGCGCGGCACGATCACGGTCCAGAGATGCCAGATTTCGGTCCAGCTCGTCTGCGGACCGGCGGTCTTGGAATTGCGATCGAAAGACATGGCAGAACTCACTGGCGCGGAAGTCACCCGCGCAGAACTCAACTGATGCGCGCGCTGCCGTCCACGTGCGAGCGCGGATTTCCGGCAGCCCATCGCGAGCCGTGCTTGATGTGATAACAGTCACTGAGGCGGCCGCAACAATCGCTCGCCCTTAACCTAACCGGTCAACCTTACTTCTCGTGCGCAAACGGCGAGATTGGTTGAAAGCCGCGGTCGACTTTTCTAGAATGCTTGCGTGATTTGAGAGCGCGCCGATTTGAGACGCGCGTGTTTTTGGCCCGACACGTATTTTGAAAACAATTGACCGGCCGGGGCGACCACAATGAATTTGCAATGTGCATGTCTGCGCTTGGCACTGCGATCGACGGCGCCTGTCCCGATCGTAAACACGTCCGCCCAGCAGCCGCCGAAAGCCGCCAACGATAACCAGACGGTCTGGCCGTTCGTGCCATTTCCGCTCGGCTGGCACGCCTCGAGCTGATGACGAGATCTGAACAGTGATGCCTGAAAAGCGCAACGCCGCGCAAGCGGAGTATCATCGCTCGGCGGCGTCCGTTAGGCATTGGGCGCTGAAATCCCCAACACGAATATGTCTTTGGCGGCGCTCAGAAGGTTCGAAGAGCGTCCGGAAATTCTGCGCCGCTCTGACGACCGCACGGCTTGAGGCGTCGCACCGAAGTCGCGCGGCAACGAGGTTGAGCGCCAAAGCTTCCGCCGCGCCTTTCGGCCCACACGAGGGCAACCAATCGCTGCGCCACGCGTTGCAGCTTTTTCCCGCCTGTCCGAGGGTGTCCGCAATCAGCGTGCGCCCGCCTGCGCGGAGGCGTCGCACGTCCATATGAGCTGGAGCGCGGCCGGTGAACTGTCGCGAACGAGCCGAAACCAACGAATGCCAGGCCGCAGGGCGAGGAAACGCTGGGAGCCAAGTCGATACGCCGGAGAAGCTCGTCGAGACGCCGGAGGCCGGAAGCTCGCTGCTTGCGCTCGGCGGGCTCGGCCTCGCGGGGATCGCCATGCTGGGCTGGATTTGCGCCCTCGCCTGGGTTGCTTGGCACCTCGTCAGCTGGCTGTTGTTCTGACGCGGTCCCGAAGCCCTCATAAGGCTTGGGCGTCGGCCTGGGGATGCTTGAGGCGCACGTCGGGACTGGTCGGGGCAGCTGGATTCGAACCAACGACCTGCAGTACCCAAAACTGCCGCGCTACCAGGCTGCGCTATACCCCGAATGTCCGGCGCGCCCCGTCGATACACGCTTCCCGGCTCGCCAGCAAGGCGCCAATGACGCCGATCCGGGGCGCCTATTTGCTGCCGAACAGCGGGTGGGCGACCCGGTCGCCAGGACGGATGCCGTATTTCTGCGCCGTTCCCGCCACCACCTCCAGCACCGCCCGGGCGGGGCCCTGAGACGAGATGATCTTGGTCGAGAGCGGCTCGGTGTTCTCGGCGATGCGCAGGATGCGGCCGTCGGCGCGGATGAAGATCATGTCGAGCGAGACGTAGGTGTTCTTCATCCACATCGAAACTTCCTGCTCGGGATTGAAGTCGAACAGCATGCCTTTGCCGTCGGCCAGTTCCTTGCGATACATCAGGCCGGTCTGCTTCTCCTGCTCGGTCGTCGCCATCTCGACCGAGAACACCTGCACGCCGCTTCTGGTGACGATCTCGAGCGGCTGGAAACTCGCGGCGCGGACGGATCCGATTGCGGCGACCATGCCGGCAACGACGAGGATGACGGCAAGCCAGCCCTTCACAACGGACCAGACGGCCTTTCGATCAGAATTCATGGGAGTACTCGGGGCGTGGGACTGGAACAGTCCTTACGCAACGGTCGCCGGAAAAGCCAGAGGCGCGCCGGTCGGCCGGTGCGCCTCTGCTCACGATTGCGGGAATTGGTGCCTTTAGTGCGACTGCAAGCCCGGCGAGCCGGTCTCGGGATGGATTTCGGCCGCCATCATGCCCTTGGAGCCGGGCCCGAACCGAACCAGCACATATTGGCCGGGGCGCAGTTCAGTCATGCCGAATCGGCGCAGCGTCTCCATGTGCACGAAGATGTCGGGCGTGCCCTCGCCGCAGGTGAGGAAGCCGAAGCCGCGCAGCCGGTTGAACCATTTGACCTGAGCCCGCTCCAGGCCGCTGGTCGGGGTGACCGTGACGTGGGTGCGCGGCGGCAGCATCTGCGCCGGATGGATCGCGGTGGATTCGTCCATCGAGACCACGCGGAATGCCTGATAGCCCTTGGCGCGCTGGATGCACTCGACGACGATGCGGGCGCCCTCGTAAGCGGTCTGAAAGCCGTCGCGCCTCAGCACGGTGACGTGCAGGAGCACGTCGGGCCAACCATTGTCGGGAACGATGAAGCCATAGCCCTTTGAGGCGTCGAACCATTTGATGACGCCGTGAACCTCGACCAGATTGCCGCTGCCCTCACCCAGTCCGGTGAAGGGGCTGAGCGCGCTGTCGCGACCGCCACCGTGCTCGCCCACGGGAACTCCAACCTTCTTGGACTCAAATCCGTCCGACGACCCCATAACCCCGGACCCCACACTGCCATGCAACCCGCCACATTGGCGGCGCTCGAATCACGCGTCTTAAGAGAATGTTCTCAATTCGACGCGACGCGAATCTTTCGACTCAAAAGATAACACTCCCGGTTGCGAGGCATAGACAAAAAAGAGATTCGCCGGGACCTATGAACAGCTTGCACAGCCGCGAATCAAATTGATGCCTCAATTCCCGGCAAAGGGCCCGAGCGTTTCGCCGATGTCGTGATGGATCACGAGGTCGGCGATGTCGTCCTGCTCGGTCGGCTCGCGGTTGATGATCACCAGACGTGCGCCGGCGTCCTTGGCCAACATCGGAAAGCCTGCCGCCGGCCACACCACCAGCGAGGAACCGATTGCGATGAAGAGGTCGCAGGCCTGCGACAGCGCGGTTGCCCGCTGCATTTCGTCCTCGGGCATCATCTGGCCGAACGAGATCGTGGCGGTCTTCACCGGCTCGTCGCACGTGGTGCAGTTGGGCGCAGCGCCCTCCGCGTCGAATCGGCGCTTCACCCAGTCGAGCTGGTAGACCTTGCCGCACCCGAGGCAGCGCGCATAAGTAGTATTTCCGTGAAGTTCAATCACGTGCTCGGCCGCCACCCCCGAGGCCTGGTGCAGATTGTCGATATTCTGGGTGATGATCGCGGGAACCTTGCCGGCGCGACAGAGCGAGGCCAGCGCTCGGTGGCCGCGGCCCGGCTTTGCAGCTGCGAAGACCTGCTCCATCGCAAAGCGGCGACGCCAGGATTCGTCGCGCGCCTCTTGGCTCGCCACGAACTCGTCGAACGGGATCGGACGGTTGCGCATCCACAGTCCGCCCGGCGAGCGGAAGTCGGGGATGCCGCATTCGGTCGAGATGCCGGCGCCGGTGAACGGCACGATTCGCTTCGCTTCGGCGATCATCTCGCCGAGCCGTTCGACGCCGCTGCGAAGATCCAATGCAATCAATCGCTGCTCCCGATGTGTTTGCGCTAGCTGCAAGGCGCACAAGCGGCAAGATTGTTGACGCTCTTGTCCAACATGATGAAAAAGAGCGAAGAGAAACAGAGTAGGCAACTCCTGCCGCCCCTCGCATATCACAATCCTGCAATGCCTCCTCCCAATTGACGCCCCATTCGAGAGCCCCAATGGATGTGTTGAATCCGACTCACGACGCAATGCGGCGGCAGCGCTCGAGGTCAGTCGAAAACACAGGTTCAGGTGCGAACAGAGGGGATGGACATGACCGAAGATGAAGAACGCAAAGCCCGCGAACGCGATGAGATCGCCGCCCGTGTTGCCGCCTTCCGCGCCACCCAGGAGAAGTTCAAGCGCGAGCGCGAGGAATATTTCGTGTCGACGCTCGATAATGCCCGCAAGGCGGAGCGTCCCTCGCTCTGGCCGTAGAGCGTGACATCAGGCGAACGAAAAAAAGCCCGGAGCCTTGCTCCGGGCTTTTCGCTTGTCAGTCGCTACCAGTGGCGCCAGTGGTGGTGCCGATAGTACGGTCCGCCGCCGTAATAGGCGTAAGGACCCGGTCCGTAATAGTAGCCCGGGCCGTCGTAATAGCCGTAACCCGGACCGTAATAGCCGTACGGATGCGATGCCGCGACCGCGCCCGCCGTGATTGCGCCGGCGGCAAGGCCGAATGCGAGGCCCGGCCCGATACCGCGGCCACGCGCCTCGGCAGGCGCAGGCGCCGCGACCGCGGTTACGCCGACGGCTGCGACGGTGGCCAGAACTGCCAATGTCTTCCTCATAATCTCCTCCTTCGCGCGTCTCGCGGAGATAACGGCGAGGGCCTGCGATGGTTGCGGCAATGCGGAACCGCAAGCCGTCCAAAAAATAGCGAGCCAGCAGGAACGAACGCTGCCTGCGCGGATTAACTCTGCAAGTGCGGAAGCCTTCACCATCCGGTTGAGGCGACAGCACGAAGACCCCGCCAGCATCCTCCGCGATGCTGGCGGGGTTTTTAGTTTCACGGGAGAGATGGCAGCAGAGGTGAGCTTCTGCCAGCGGGGCGGACGATCGAGGAGGAGAGATGCCCATATCCGCTTTGCTGGCCCGTATCCGCCGGCTCGTGCCCAAATCCGACGATCAGCACTACGAGGAGATCGTCCGCAGCTTCGGAGTCGGCACGCTGCGCCCGCCGGCGAAGCCAATGAGCGACCGCGAACTGGCGCAGGCCATCGCCGAGTTCCTCAAGGAACGGCCGTCGAGCGAGTCCGTTGCGGCCCTCGGCCGAAGGCTCGATCCCTCGTCCGGCCTCTGAACGGCGTAACTTCCTGTGTGCACGGAACAACATTTTCGCGCACACGTTGAGTCGTCTTCAGGCAGATGAGGCCCGACATGCCCGTGTGGCTCGAAGTCTTGCTCAACCTGTCCGGCTATGCCGGTTTCGTCGCGCTTGCAACGCGCGGCGGCATGTTCCGGGATACGTCCGCGGACGATCGGATTTGCGGCGAGAAGCGCTAGTTCGCGTGCGGCGCCTGCCCTGCCGTGCGCATCAGCCGATCCGCCTTGACCGCGACACGCGTGTCCTCGACCTGCGGCCGCAGCGAAAAGCTGATGGCCACGAAAGCGAGACAGAAGAGCGTGCCGACGATGGCGACGCGCCGGTAGGTGTGGCGGTCGCCTTGATAAAAGAACGGCTCCGAAAATGGTGTCATGACAAAATGGCTTCTGGACAAAGGCGTTTCTTGCAAACTCGCAAGGTCGTTTCTTGATTGTCGTTGCCAGACACCTATCCCAAGTAGCGGCGAGTGCAACGCGATTGGGCTTTTAACCTAACCGAATAGGGTTATTTGCTTTCCCCCAAGCTTTCGTTAGGCGCTGCGCCGCGATCTTGGTGCGCCGCTTCTGCATCGCGCGGAAGGTCCGCGCTGTCACGGCCCGCTACTCCCGACCTCCTTTGTTCCAGCTTCGACTCCTTTTCGTTCGCAAAGAACGAATCGGAATCCGGGAAATCGGCGCGGAGCAACCGTTAATGGGCGGTGAGGAGGCGCGCGGCGAACGTCCGAGCACGTAAGGTCGGTCGCTGCGGCACCGATAGCTTGCCTTGGCGTGGCTGCGAGTGGCGGACGCACCGGACGACCGCCGCGCAGCCCCGCCGTGACGGACGTGTCCCGCATCGACACAGAAGGCGTGGCTTGTTCTGCATCCGACTCCATTTCGTTCGCAAAGAACGAATCAGAATCGGAAAATCAGCGGGGCGCGAATCCTAACGATCCGTGAAAGCGTGCGCCGTCACGTCTTCGGCGCACGAGTCCTTGGCGGGAGAATTTTCGGCGGTAAGAATTTCGAGACGACGGCGAACACGATGACGATCTCACGGCACGGCTCGCATCGAAAGCTGTTGGGTGAGTTCGCCGTCATCGGCTTGGCGCATTGCGGGCATGTCATGCTGCGGGAACGCTGACGTCACAGGTTCGTTCCGTCACGTTGGCTTCCAAGGGCAATCAGCGATGGCGTTCGCTGATCCAATCACGCCGCCCGCTTCGCCTTGCCCTTCTCCGAAAAGCATTCCAGGATTTGGATGCGGAGCTCTTCTGCGGCCGGGCCATCGAGCTTTCTGAGCTCGTTCCAGAGCCTGATCACCTCGCGCTGTTTCTCGACGGTCATGAATCACCTCCAAGAGAAGATGACCAACTAGAACAAAATGAGAACAGAAAGTCCAGTCCTCCCCGAAATTCCACAGGGCGTGGCGGCTTGAACCTGCTCCGCGCTGTGCAGACCAAGGAGGCTCGGGATTTCAGCGCCTTGTCATACGGCAGCGCCGCCTGACGAACATATCCCGTCCTCGCGGCGCGGTTGCTATTTGGATTTTCAACCTTACGTTACAAGCGCAAGCGGCCAGGCGCTGAAATCCCAACGCCGTCAGCCAAGAGAGCCCCGTGCGAACGCGCGGAGTTTTTCTTTTCAGCCGCGGCTGGGCGGCAGGCCACCGCCGTGAGGACGAGTTTTCCTCTGTCGCATTGTCCGGCCGAATTCGATGGCGCCGGCGCCCTGGTGCGACGCGGCGCTAGGTCCCGGAGTTCCCGCGCCACGTGCGGGACTTGCGCGAGGCGCCGATGATCTGCCAGTTCTGCGAGAGCGAAATCCCGATCGGTCTTTCGGTGTGCCCGCTTGCGGCAAACCGCAGGGCGCGCCGGGACAAAACAGTCGGCGCTCCCTGGGGCTTCTCCTGATCGTCGTGGTGATGTTCGGCGTTGCCGTCGCCGAGCACCACTTTTTCTTCAGCGGTTGACCCGTCGTGATTCTTCGCGAAGCATCTCCGGTCTTAGACGGCGTCCTTGGCCACCTTCAGCGGCGAGGCCTTGACCGACTTGCTCGCCGGCTTTGCCGCAAACTGCATCGGCTCCTTGGTGAAGGGATTGATGCCCATCCTGGCTTCGGTCGCCGGCTTGTTCACCACCGACATCTTGACGAAGCCGGGAATGACGAACTCGCCGGACTCGTTGAGCTCCTTGTAGCCGACCGTCGCCATGTATTCGATCACCGACTTCACGTCGTTCTTTGACAGCTGCGTGCCTTCCGCAATTGCATCGATCAATTGGGTCTTCGTCATCTTCGCCATGTTCTGAATTCCTTTAAAGGGATGCGCGCGAATAACTCTGCTGTGGACGCGGCCGGACCCGCGGAGGCGCGCTTCTGATTCATGCCAGAGGTCATGAAGTGACGGGCTTAGAGCCTATCGAGGCTCAAAACGCAAGCAGGGGCTCTCTGGGGTTCCCGACGCCGGTGAACGGTGTCACGGCATGTGCCGGTACTTGTTGAACCATTTGCCCCCTGGCGCGTCTTACTCTTGAAGTCCCTAAGCTTCACCCCACCAGAAAGCCCCGCTTCCCCCAGGCGGGGTTTTCGCTGTTGGGTGCCTGTTAGGACGCCGCGGCTGCTATATGGTCGAGAGGTTTCTCGTGGGGGCTCATGAAGATCGCTATCGTCATCGCCGGCTTGATCGTTGTTGCAATCGCCGCCCTCGTAGCCATCCAGCCGAGCTTTTTGAAGCCTGCGTCATTGGCCCTCGTGAAAAAATCCGACATCTTCGGCTTCTCGCCCGGGATGACATTCGACGAGACAAGCAAGCTCGTCAGTCAACGTCGCTATCTGTGCCGCCAGATCCGCGGTTCGTATACCCTCGAATGCGACATCAATGGCGCCAAGGTCACGGTCCATAGCGACGAGGCCGACGTCAGGCATCCGATCTGGCGTGTCCATGCGGAGTTGACTAATCCGGGGCCGCAGGACGTCGCCGTCAAATCGATCTCCGACCAGTTCAACGCCCAGCCAGCCAAGGACCGCGATGGTTGGACATGGATCGTCGGCCGTGGGCTCAAGCTGAGCTATGACGGCCTCGCCTTGAATCTCGTGGACGAGAGCGCGGAGGCCCGGCTTCGCAAAGACGAAGCCAAGCGCTAGATCCGGAAAAGTGTACAGCGGTTGTCCGAAAAGATCATGCTCAAACAATGTCCTTCGCGATGACGCTTCATCCTGATTCATGCGCTTTAGAGAGAGCACTGCGGGTCACCTCATCGTGAAACTTGTGACTCGGCACACCTTGTTGAGACTTCGGTAACCTAACGCCTCCAATCTCGCATCAGTATCGTTGCGTTGGAGTATCCCACAGTGCTGGATTTTAACGAGCTGCGTGAACTCGCAGCTGACGTGCGTATTTTCGTCGATGTCGCCGAGGACAAGGCCGAAGCGCTGCGAGCCGTCATCGCAGCCTATGACGTCGTGCTCGCGATCTTCCCCTCTGGAGACGGCATGGGCCTCCACGTCGTCAAAGGCAAAGGGATCCTGGACAAGATCGCAAACTCGCGGAGCCACGCGACGTACAGCCACACGGCCATCGCGGTTCCTGACCTCGAGCACGCAGAAGTGCTCAAATACCTGACGGCCCCCGTCGAGCAACGGATCGCAGCCTGAAGCGGGAGGTTTTGTTGAATCGGTGCGGGCCGAGGGTTCACCTCTCCCGTAGTGCCGAAGGTGTTCGGCCGGCCTTTTTCGCTCGGCGATGCAAAGCATTGTCCGGAGACACCCGCGTCGGCGGCCTCCTCACCGTGACGGTCTGATATCTCGCCACAAAGCGACCTGAGGCCCGCTGGAAGCGGGCGTCTCGACGGATGGGCTCCGGGCGAGCTAACGCTACGTTTCTTGACCTGCCATAGGCCTTGCCCGCTGGGGAGAGGTGAACCCTCGAACGAGCGAGCGAAGCCGATTTCGCTACGAGCCGCATGGTTCTTCAGCAGCGCGCACCGTCACCGTTGAAGCACCTTGCAGCAAGCTTAGGAGGAAGCAGCATGAGAGCTGCAGGATGGGGTTCTCTTTTGGAAGCATTTCCTGCATAATGCTGCATGGCAAAAATAAAAGTTACTTTCAAAACCGTCCGGATCTCAGAGAACGACTGGAAGATACTGGCAGACTACCCCAACAGCGAACAGCGCGAAATCAGCGGATTCACCAGCAAGGCGGATGCCGACGACTGGATCAACGGCGACCGCAAGATCGCCTGGCTCCGCTCTCAGGGTTACGCCAAGTGACGCACTAGCTCGATCGCATCGCCCTTCAGCTCCACGCGGGCGGCCTTGGTCCTCCAAGGCTGCAACGACCCGCCTTCGGTTCATAGCAGCACCTAGGAACGCGTTGCTACTTGATGAACTCCGTCATCGGCTTGCCCTTGTCAACGACAAAGACGTTCAGCATCTTCAACGGCCGGTCACCGCCGATCTTGAATCCGGCGTGAGGCACATCGCGCGCGTTTATGATCGCAGCCCCTGTGGGCAACTCGCGATGACTTCCATCCGGCAAATCGAGCGTAGCGCCTTGCAGCACGTAGACGATTTCCTCACCGGGATAGATGTGCTTGGCCAGCGACTCACCGGGAGGCACTTCGACGACCACCACGACGACGTCCATGTCCTTTCCGGTGAGATCACCTCTCTTCAATTCCGTTCTGGAAATCGACGTTTGAGAACTCGCAGAGCCGATCAAGCAAGCGGTAGCAAATATGGAAAGGGCCAGTCGCATTGCAAACCTCCCTCGCAATATAGCTGTGAAAATTGGCATCCTGCATCATGCGCGTCCATGTCGCAAAGACACGGTCTCGGCTCGGCGCCGCCAACTGAGTGCACTGTCCTCGTAAGCCGTCGCCCATTTCCTGACTTGCTCATGGACTGTCCTTGGCCTTCCGGCTCTCGCCAATTGAAACCGGCTTGTTCAGGAAATACTCGCGGTTACCTGTCGCTGCTTCCGCATACTGGTCGATGGCCACGATGATGGCCTGGACGTGCGGATAGCACCACCCCTCCCGCGTCGCCTTTCGGCGAACATCCTCGAGCGCGGTCAGGAAGGGCGAGAGCCCTTGCTCGTCGTCGAACCAACGCCTGCTCACCACGTTCTCCCGCCAAGCACCCTGCCCTTGGTCTGGGGCGGCTGCGCACTCTTCAGCGCGTCCCGCTGGGCACAGAGACTTTCAACCTTCGCCTCCATCCGCGACAGCAGGGCTTCGGCCGATGCCGTCCCGAGACCCGCCCGCTGTAGCTGGAGGATTTCCTTCCTCTGCCTCCCCATCTGGATGCGCATCCGTTCGATCTCCAGCCTGACAGCGTCCAGGTCCGGCATGTTCAACCCCGCGATTTGAATATGGCCCATGAGAACAAAAACGGAACGAAGAGTCGAGTCAGACGTTGGACGAAAAAGGAGACGTGTGATGGCCGATAACACCCAGAAGACCCGAAAGACTGGGTTTCCGGGGATGACCCGATGACAGGAGCCCAGGAATCCTACCTCAAGACCCTCGCCGAGCAGGCCCATCAGAACCTGCCTGAGGAAGAGCTGACCAAGGCCGAGGCCTCCGAGCTGATCGACAAGATGCGGCAAAAGGCCGGGTTGGAGGAGTGACCCCATGATTGTGGGAACCTGCGGTCGTGTGGATGCAAACGAAATTGGGAATCGAAAATGCCCTATTTCGTTTGCGCCCGCGACGGTGCCGGGCAGATCATTTTGAAGAGGGACACCAGGGAAGCGGCCGAGAAAAAGGCCGCCGAGCTCCGTGACGTTGGCTACTTCGAAGTCGAGATCATCGCGAAAGCGGCCGAGAAGGCCGCCTGAGCAACTGGTGTCGCATTGCGCGCCCTGGCGTAGGTGCTCCTCCGCCTGCGCCGCACTTGTTGGGTCGCCCCTGCCCAGAACGGATGCAAGCGTGCGAGTGCGCGGCGGCCCTGCCGTCCATGGGGAATGGACGACCGCTGCTCGCTTTGGCTAGGCTGATCCAAATTCTGGAGGAGCCAAGATGCCGTACTTCACATCCAAGCAGGACCAGGCGCAACGCATTTGCAAGGTGCTGGCCGACGTGTTCTGCGCGATTTTGCTCGCGACCTTCTCGATTGTGTTTTTCGGACTGCTCGGCGGCATTGCCGCCTTCGTTGTAGTTGAGGCCGGCCTACTTGCGATTGATTGGCTCTTGCCGAACGAGGACGATGCGGCAGGCGTAGTTCGCTAGTGGACTTTCCCGTGGTGGCTCCATGCCGAAGCAGACGGGGCAGTCGGGCTTGTCAAAACTGATCGCCTATGAACTTGATGATGCTGACGATCAGGCCAGAGAGACATGCTGCAGTGCCGAGGTCGGCGAGATAAAGCAACACGTCACGTTCGTCCTCACTTAGTTCTGCCAGTGCCTTGCGCATCTTCCCTCTCCATGGCCTCGATCATCTCTTCGTCGTCGAGAACATCCAGCAGATCATTAATTGTCTTATTGCCGTCGCACGACCCCGGCTCGACATAACTTGCCAGAATAACCTGGGCCTGTTTGACGGCTACCCTCACGCGATCCGGTTTCACGGCCGGTACTCTACTTACACTGTGGAAGCTAAAACGCAGATAGGAACGGCGCGTTCCTTTGCTCAGCCCCTCGAATGAGCTGGCGCGCAACAACCCTTCGGATGTGATGTCGCGATACTCCACGTCAGCGTAGAACTTCGGCTCGACTCTGACGGGCGTGTCCGAAGGTCTTGGCCAGCGGGCTACAGGAGATCGAAGGCGACTACAACAAGCGATCCCGATCGCCCCCTTCGGTTCACGTTGGTTGGTGTAGTTCACCAGCTGTATTCCGCTCACGCACACGTGCGCCCGCCCCCTGCCCCTCCTCCCCTTTTCCTGCTACCTCCTAGCCCCGCCGTCCCGGCCCATAGCAAGACCCTCCATACGTCCAGGGAGCAACAACCATGCGATACCTCCACACCATGCTGCGCGTGCGCAATCTCGATGTCGCGCTCAAGTTTTACCAGGATGCGCTTGGCTTGAAGGAGGTGCGGCGGATCGAGAACGACAAGGGGCGCTTCACGCTGGTGTTCCTGTGCTCGGCGGACGATCTTGAAGGCCTGAAGAAGCAGCCGCAAACGCGCGGCGCGCCGCTGGTCGAGCTCACCTGGAATTGGGACGAGGAGAAGTACGGCGAGGATCGCTTCTTCGGCCATCTCGCTTATGAGGTCGACGACATCTACGCCACCTGCGAGAACCTGATGAAGGCCGGCGTCACCATCAACCGGCCGCCGCGCGACGGCAACATGGCCTTCGTCCGCTCGCCCGACCTGCACTCGATCGAGCTGTTGCAGAAGGGCGAACCGAAGCCGCCGCAGGAGCCTTGGGCATCGATGCCGAATACCGGTCATTGGTAAGACCCAGCAGGAACAAGCCCTCTCGCCCGTCGTTCTCTTCCCAACGAAGCCGATTGGAGGAGGATGCGATGGCGAGAGGGCTGTTGCTGTGGATGCTTGGCGTGCCGATTCCGGTGATCATTCTGTTGTGGCTGTTCTTCGGCCGCTGAGCGTCGCGTTGAATTTGCAATGAAGGCTCCGCCCCGGGCGGAGCTTTTTGCATGATGGGCTCGGCGCAATCGCGCATCGCTCGATGAGGCGAATTCCGCTATCACCCGCGCAAACGACAACGCCGCGGGAGACGCCTCATGCCTGACACCAAACTGACGATTTGGGGCCGCGCCAACTCGGTCAACGTGCAGAAGGTGCTGTGGTGCCTCACCGAGCTCGGCCTGCCCTACGAGCGCATCGATGCCGGCATGCAATACGGCAAGACCCGCGAGGCCGGGTATCTGGCGATGAATCCCAATGCGCGGATTCCGACGCTGGTCGAGGGCGATTTCGCGCTGTGGGAGTCCAATTCGATCATGCGCTATCTCTGCCTCGCGCATGGGCGCAGCACGCCGATCTACCCGGAGCCGCCGAAGCTGCGCGCCTCGGTCGACCGTTGGCTCGACTGGACGCTGTCGACGGTGCAGCCGGTCGACCGCCCGGTGTTCTGGGGCATCGTTCGCGCCGCGCCCGCCGAGCGCGACATGCTCCAGGTGCAGCGCGATGCCGATGCCGCTGCCGAGGTTTGGGCCATCGCCGACGGCCTGCTCGCCTCGCGCCGTTTCATCGAGGGTGATGCGTTCACGCTCGCCGACATCGCGATCGGGTCCTATGCGCGGCGCTGGCTCGGCGTCGAAGGCATCAGCCGTCCGGCGCAGCCGCACCTCACGCGCTGGCTCGCCGAGCTCGGCAAGCGGCCCGGATTTGCGCAATTCGTCGCACCGCCGATGTCGTGACCGCTGACGCGGCGTAAGTTGCGATGATCGCGCGAGGAATCGTCGTCGCGGCGCAAGCGCCCGGCGTCACGGCAGCACTTGATGGCTACTGTGCATGGGGTTGTTTTCGCATATTTTGTTGGGCCCTAGAGCCAGCCGCGCTCGACCAGCAGCACGCAGATGATCAGCATCAGCGTCACCGCCGCGGTGGCGAGCCGTGCGGTCCAGCTGAGGCCACGGCCGACCCACCACAGCAGCGCGCAGTACATCAGCACGGGGACGAGGATATCGAGCCGCAACAGGTCCGCCGACATGGGCCTTTAGCGCCGGATGCTGGTGTCGACGCTGACCGAGCCGCCGACCTTCACGCAGGTCCCGGTGCCCTCGACCATGACGAAGCGCGGGCCATAGGAGGCGCAGGAGCCGGCCTTTCCTGCACCGTCCGTGCCCTTCAGCGGCAGGATCTTGCCGGTCTCCTTGCCCGCCTGTGGCCGCTCGGCGGGCGGCAGGCGCAGGCTCTCCGCTGCGTTCGCGGACACGGCAGCAAACGAGATCAGGATGAGGAGCGGCATGCGCATGGCCGCCTTGTAGCCCGGACGGGCCGTGCGCGCCACCGGATCGGCGCGCAGCGATGTCAGAGGAATTTGATGCCGGCCGACTTGCCGCGGCGCCAGACCACCTGGCAGCTTCGCCCGGTCCGCGCATCGCGCGCGAAGGCCAACCGGATCACCCCGGGAAGCTGGCTCGCATCCTCGTCCATCGTGATCTTCGCGCCCGTATCCGAGATGTCCTGGACCAGGCAATGCCGCGCCGCGAATCCGCCGTCGAGCGTGATCCAGGCGTGCCGCGACAGCAGCTTGCGCTCTGAGCGCTTCTTGGGCGGTGGCATCGGAAAAATCTCCCACTCCAGCGCTACTCAGGGAACCCTAAGAAACCGTTGAATTCGCCCCCTGATCATCCCGCCTCGGCGCTATCCACCGGGAGCAAAAGAGCGTTCCCGAACGGCTTGCCCGGGAGCGCAAAGGCCACTATACGTTCGCGCGCTGCAAGCCGCCGGGCACTGTTCGGCCGGCCAGCGGCCGTGCCGCGGAAAGCGGCGGGGCCCTGCGTTTGCTCCCTTCGTCTATCGGTTAGGACGCCACCCTTTCACGGTGGAGAGAGCGGTTCGATTCCGCTAGGGAGCGCCACGCTCTATCGAGCTCCCGCCTCTTCAGCCTGCCATTTCGGGGCAAGGCGCGCCTGATGGCACGCCGCCTGCACGTCATCAGCCCAATGTCCGACCGATCCGCGCATTTACCGGAAATTTACCCCTGCTCCTGCGCGACGGTATCGTTTGCTTAGAATTTGGCCGCTACCGTCGAACTACGGAAATCACCCTGAAACCCCGGTTGGCGTTCATGTCTGTTGCAGAGTTCCTGAGGCAGCGTGCAGTGGAAGTCACCTTGAACGGCAGCTACTCGCTGCCGCGCTGGTATGATTGCGAAGGCAAGCTGCGCAGCTTCGCCTGCCGCACTAAGCGCGTCTCGCCCTTCCGCATGATCGTCGACGTACCGGTGGTCGGAAAAGTCGGCGAGCGCTTGACCTCCTACTTCCAGGATTTCGGCGAATTCCAGTGCACGATCAGCGCGACGCTGAAGTCGGGCTTCCTGATGGAGCTCGAGATGACGCGGGCGCGGCGCGCCTGGATGTCCGAAAAGCTAACCTGGCTCGAGAAAAAACAGAAGGACGCCAGCGTCCAGGAGCTGCGGCAAGACGCGCGTTTCGTTCCGCAAGTCCCGCACACGTTCCTGACGCTTGCCAACGGCAGCACCCATTCGTGCTTCATCATCGACGTCTCCACCGCAGGCGTCGCGATCTCCTGCGAATACGACCCGCCGATTGGAACCCCGCTTGCGGTCGGCGCCTGCGTCGGGCGCGTGATCCGCAAATTCCACCACGGCTTTGCGGTCAAGTTCGCCGAGAAGCAGTCCCGGGACGACCTCGTCCGGCTGATTGTCCGCACGCCCATGCTCCAGTCGGCCTGAGAAGCCGGGCAGATCGCTGCCCTATCGCGGCCCCATTGCAGGATCAGTTTTTGCCGATCCGGATGTCACATTTGCAGACTTGCGATCGGGGGACCGAATGGCAGTCGACAAGATCACGATTGATAAAGTCACAGTTGATAAGATCACTTGGGACAGGGTTGGCCGGGTCACCGAGCCCGGACGCTACATGTATACCTTCGGCTGGCTCACCATCACCGCCGGCGATCTCGAAATCTGGAAGCAATACCCGCAGGCCGCCTTCACGCTGCTGGCGCAACCGGCCGAGCCGGACGATTCCGTTGGCGCGGAATTCCATCTCGGAGCCTTCGATATCGCCCCCAGCGGGCCATCGCCGTTCACCACCCATTGAGCGAAGAAACCCACCCATTCGCTTGATCTGACTTACCAATCAGATCCAACGACGGGGCGCGCTGCGACAGGTGACGAGCTGGCTTTGCCATGCAATTGATGATGCTCACATTTGGCGTTGGGCGCCCTGATGAACGCTGGCTGTCGCGCTCGTTAAGCGAGCCGGCAGCGAGCGCATGACACATGGTCGCACCGGTGAATGTAGATAAGCTCATCAAGGGAACCTATTTTCGGCGCCGATGTACCTGATTGAAGCGCTACCCACTGTCATCGGAACTGCCGCCGTCGCGCCTGCGCTGCTGATGCTGTGGCTTGTCATCGCCGCCGAGGAGCGCCCGGGCCCGCCCGCCCAGGTCTGGACCGCCTTCCTGCTCGGGGCGGCCAGCATCTCGCTGCTGGGCCTCGCCCGCGCGCCCTTCGCCAGGATGGTCGCAGCGCCCGACGATCCCTGGGCGGCGCTCGCCATGCATTCGGTCTTCGGCGTCGCGCTGCCGGAGGAAGCCGTCAAGGTGATCGCCATCGTGCTGGTCTCCTCGACCAAGCGGCGGACCTTCGCCAATCCGATGGACACCGTGGTCTATGGTGCCGCAGTCGGCCTCGGCTTTGCCGCTTACGAGAACCTTGCGTATCTCGTGCAGCATGCCGAGATGTGGCGCTCGCTGGCCGCCCTGCGCAGCGTGCTGACGGTGCCGTTCCACGGCGCGCTTGGCATCATCGCAGGCGCCTACCTCACCATTGCCCGTGCCGGCACGGCGCTCGGAGCCAACCGCCATCATCGCGACTGGGCCCGCCTGTCCAGCCGCCTGCTGATCTTCGCCGGCCCACTCGCGCTGCATTCGGCGTTCGATTTTCCGCTGCTGACTCTCCAGCGCATGCCGGATCTGGACCCGACGCTGCGGATGTGGCTGGGCGCGGCGAGCCTGTTGATCGGCTTCAGCTCGATCGCGTTCGCCATCCGGCTGGTCCGGCGGGTCGCGCGCCATCACGCGCCCCGGACCGACGTCGCCCGCGAGCGGCTCAGCCAGCTGCGCCGGATGTGGGCGCTGCTGCTTGCCGGCGGCGGCGTCGGCTTCCTCGGCCTCGCCTTCGTGCTGACCTCGCTCCATCACTGGCTGATCAATCCCGAGCGCAATCTGACGCTGGCGCTGATCCCGATCGGCCTCACCTCGATCCTGCTCGGTCTTGCACTTCTGATTGTCACGACGGCGATCTACATTCTCGGCCGCAACCGCATCCGCACCAGCGCCGAAGGCTTTTCCTCGGCGCCCGGCGGGGGATAACCCTCGCGGGATGGCCAGCGCGACACGCAACTAGTAGATTGAGCCCAGCCCTCTCGTCCCGGAGCCTGCTGATGACATCGCCCGAGGAGTTCTCACGGATGCAATCGGCGATGAGCCGGGCGGTGAAGGCGCATTGGAAGGCCTTTCTGTTCGAAGGCATCCTCCTCGCCGTTCTCGGCATTGCCGCGCTGATCCTGCCGCCCCTCGCGAGCCTTGCGACCGCGATCTTCCTCGGCTGGATGTTCCTGATCAGCGGCATCGGCGGATTGATCGCGACCTACTGGGCGCGCAGCACGCCGGGGTTCTGGTGGTCGCTGATCTCGGCCGCGCTGGCGGTGCTCGCCGGCGGAATTCTGCTGGCGCGGCCGATCCAAGCGGTGCTGACGCTGACCATCGTGCTCGGTGCCTATTTTCTCGCCGAAGGCGTCACCACCATCATGTACGCACTGGAGCACCGTCGCGAGCTAAGCAGCCGCTGGTCATGGCTCCTGATCTCGGGCCTCGTCGACATCGCGATCTCCTTTATGGTGATCGCCGGACTGCCAAGCTCGGCGGAATGGGCGATCGGCGTCCTGGTCGGTATCAACCTGCTGTTCGGCGGCGCCACCCTGATCGGCATGGCCCTGGCGGCACGCAAGAGCAACACCTGAGACGCTCGTTGCGCCGTGTTCTGTTTTGGGGGTGACAACCCGCCAGCGCCGCGCTATATGGCCTGCCATGATCACCGTCGCCACCAGCTATTTTTGGTACTTTAGCTACGACAGCTCGCTGGCGGCGGGAGGATCGCGCTCAATCTGACACATTGCAGCAAACGTCCGAACAAGCCGCCAGACCTGGCGGCTTTTTTATTGGCCGGCAGGTTCTTAACAGACAGGAGCCCGCCGTGCTGAGCACGACCGACGATCTTCGTATCCGCGAACTGAAAGAGCTGAACACGCCGGAAGAGGTGATGCGGGAGGTCCCGCGCACGCTCACCGCGACGCGCGTGGTGATGGCAGCGCGCAATGCCATCCATGCGATCCTCAACGGCCAAGACGACCGCCTGCTGGTCGTGGTTGGCCCGTGCTCAGTGCATGATCCCAGGGCCGCGCTCGACTACGCCGAGCGCCTCGTACGCGTACGCGAAGACCTCGCCGACCAGCTCGAGATTGTGATGCGGGTCTATTTCGAGAAGCCGCGCACCACGGTCGGCTGGAAGGGCCTGATCAACGATCCCGATCTCGACGGCAGCTTCGACATCAACAAGGGCCTGCGTCTGGCGCGCAACGTGCTGTCGGCGGTGAACAATCTCGGCCTGCCCGCCGGCACCGAATTCCTGGACATGACGACGCCGCAATACATCGCCGACCTGGTGTCATGGGCTGCGATCGGCGCGCGTACGACCGAGAGCCAGATCCATCGCGAACTGGCGTCGGGGCTGTCCTGCCCAGTCGGCTTCAAGAACGGCACCGACGGCAACGTGCGGATCGCCGCGGACGCGGTGAAGTCGGCCTCGCATCCGCATCATTTCATGGCGGTGACCAAGCTCGGCCGCTCGGCGATCGCCTCGACCGCGGGCAACGAGGACTGCCACATCATCCTGCGCGGCGGCAGCAAGCCGAACTATGACGCGGCAAGCGTCGCGGCCACCTGCAACGAGCTGACCAAGTCCGGCGTTGCGCCGCTCGTGATGATCGATGCAAGCCACGCCAATTCGAGCAAAAAGCCGGAGAACCAGCCGCTGGTGATGACCGATATTGCCGGCCAGATCTCAAGCGGCGAGAACCGCATCATGGGCGTGATGATCGAGAGTAATCTGGTCGCCGGCCGTCAGGATGTGGTGCCCGGCAAGCCGCTTGCCTATGGACAGAGCATCACCGACGGCTGCATTGACTGGACGACCACGGCCGCCGTGCTTGAGCAGCTCGCCGATGCAGTCGAGATCCGCCGCAACACCCAGCGCGCTGGTCTGCACGAGCGATCAGCTTAGGACGTGACGAGGCGAAGTGTCAGTCGCGGGCTCAATTCTTCACCTCTCCCCGCCGGGGAGAGGTGCGGTTCCTAGCAGCCCCGGCAGATGCTCTTGATCTTCTTGTCGAGCGCCTGGTTTTCCTTGCTCAAGGGATCATTGGCGTCGCTCAGATTTTTTTCGCTCGGCACGTCAGCCGCGCGCGGCTGGCGGTGACCGACGGGTGCCGGCAACACCGTTCCAGAGGTGGCGCCGCCCGATGTCGAGCCCTTGGAGCCGCCGGTCTGTGCAACCGCCGCGCCACCGAGCAAGACCACGAGCGATGCTGCCACCATGATCTTTTTCATGTCCGCTTCTCCATTCTCAAACCGACGCACGCTCCAGCACCGCTCATGTTTCCGGCGGATAGAGATGAACGTCGCCGCAATAGTCCATGATACGATAGCGCGTTTCGGCTCCCGCTTCACCCGCATCGCCTGCGGTATTTTGTGCCACCACCACATAATTCGGCCCGACCGGCGACTTGCCGGCGCCGCCGGGAATATCGACGACATAATCAGGCTGACACAGCCCTGACACCCGCCCACGCAACTGCCGCATCAACTCCTGTCCCTGCGCCAGCGTGGTTCGCAGATGCGCAGTGCCCGGCGCGAGATCGCCATGATGCAGGTAATAGGGTTTGATCCGGCATTCGACGAAAGCTCGCATCAAATCCGATAGAGCAGCGACGTCGTCGTTGACGCCGCGCAAAAGCACGGACTGGCTCACCATGGGAATGCCGGCATCGACGAGCCGCGCGCAGGCGGCGCGCGCCGTTCCGGTCAGTTCCCGCGCATGGTTGGCGTGCAACGCGACCCAGGTGGTCGCTCCCTCGACCTTGAGCGCGGCGATCATCTCCTCGCTGATGCGCGCGGGATCGGCCACGGGCACGCGAGTATGAAGACGGATGATCCTGACGTGATCGATTCCCGCCAGATCGGCCATGATCTCGCTCATGCGACGCGGCGACAGCATCAGCGGATCGCCGCCGGTGAGGATGACTTCCCAGATCTCGCCATGCGCGCGGATGTAGTCGATCGCTGCGCGATAGGCGCTGTCCGAGAGTGCGGTTTCCTTACCGGGCCCGACCATCTCGCGGCGGAAGCAGAAGCGGCAATAGACCGCACAGACGTGAACCAACTTGAACAGCACGCGATCCGGATAGCGGTGCACGATTCCGGGAACCGGCGAGTGCGGATGATCGCCGATCGGATCGGCGTTCTCGCCCGGCTGTGCGTCCAGCTCGGCCGCGGTCGGAACGAACTGCCGTGCGATGGGATCGTCGGGATTGCCGGTGTCAATCAGTTCGACCAGCGCCGGCGTAATCGCCACCGCATAGCGCGCGGCAACGCGCTCCAGCGCCGGCAGCGTCGCTGCGGGCGCCAGGCCTTCGGCGACGAGCTCAGCCGACTCGCGCAAAGTGCGTGCAAGATTGGTCTTCGTCATGCCTCACCCGCAGGCGGTGTCCACACCACCTGATCAATTCGCGATGCGCCGCTCGCCAGCATGACCAGCCGGTCGAAGCCGAGCGCGACGCCGCTCGCCTCCGGCATCGCAGCGACCGCGGCCAGAAAGTCCTCATCCAGCGGATAGGCCTCTCCGTAGCGGCGCTGCTTCTCCGTCATCGATTCCGCGAAGCGCTTGCGCTGCTCCTCGGCGTCGGTGAGTTCGCCAAAGCCGTTCGCAAGCTCGACGCCGCAAGCATAGACCTCGAACCGTTCCGCAAGCCGCGGATCATCAAGCTTCACCCGCGCCAGCGCCGCCTCTGGAGATGGGTATTCGAACAGAATGGTCAAACGGCCCTGCCCCAGATGCGGCTCGACATGCTCAACCAGAACCTTGCTGAAGATGTCGGACCAGGTGTCGTCCTCGGCCACACGGACCTTGGCACCGGCCGCCTCGGCGAGCGCGGCACGGTTACCCTCGCCGCCCGAGATTGTCGACAGCAGGTCGATGCCGGCGAACCGCTCGAACGCCCCCGCGACCGTCACAAGCTCCGGCTCGGCGAAGGGATCGGCGGTCCGGCCTCGGAACGAGAAGGTTCCGATGCCGGTCGCCCGCGCCGCACGGGCAATGACCACGACGGTGTCCGCCATGATGGCGTCATAGGGGGCGCCTGCGCGGTACCATTCCAGCATGGTGAATTCGGGCAGGTGCAGGTCGCCGCGCTCGCGGTCTCGGAACACACGGGCAAACTCGAAAATCCGCGTCTCGCCCGCCGCCAGCAGCTTCTTGCAGGCGAATTCCGGCGAGGTTCGCAGGTAACGGCTCGCGCGGCTGCCGTCCGGCCGCATGATCTCGGTCCGGGGCGCGTGCAGATGGGTCTCATTGCCGGGCGAGATCTGGAGGACGGAGGTTTCGACCTCGACGAAGCCCTGCTCGGCGAAAAATTCCCGGAGAGCCGCGGTAATGGCCCCCCTGGCCTGGAGGAAAGGCTGTCGGTCGCGGTGCCGCCCGGGCGACCAGAACGGCGAAATCGGCTTGTCCCCAGCCATTAGCCGATTGCCCCTCGGAACAGCAAAATGCTGGCATCCAACGGCAAAATCAGTATGTTGCGGCCCGAAACGGGCGCCGAGGTCCGATTTGAGGCCCCAAGTCCCCCATCCATTCGACCACGTCCTGGCCGGTGCCGGGCCAAGCAAGCAGGAAATACAGCTTTGAGAGTCATCGCCAGTTCTATTCGCAAGGGCAACGTGATCGAGCAAGACGGCAAGCTTTATGTCGTCGTCAGCGCCGAGAACATCCATCCCGGCAAGGGCACCCCGGTCAGCCAGATCGAAATGCGCCGAATCTCGGACGGGGTAAAGATCTCCGAACGCTACAAGACGACCGACCAGGTCGAAAAGGCCACGATCGAAGAGCGCAACTACACCTACCTCTATGAGGACGGTGACGGCTACCATTTCATGAACCCGGAGACTTACGACCAGGTCCAGGTCTCCAAGGATGTCGTCGGCGACGCTGCTGCCTATCTTCAGGAGAGCATGACGGTCAAGCTGTCCATGCACGACACCAACCCGGTCTCGATCGCGCTGCCGCAGCGCGTGACGCTGGAAGTGGTCGAGACCGAGCCGGTGACCAAGGGCCAGACTGCCTCCTCCTCCTACAAGCCCGCGGTGCTCTCCAACGGCGTGCGCACCACCGTGCCGCCGCACATCACCGTCGGCACCCGCGTCGTGGTGATGACCGAAGACGGCTCCTACGCCGAACGCGCCAAGGACTAACGGGGAACAGAGCGATCGCAACAGGTGCCGCCGGGGGGCGAGACAGTGGTTGGGAAAGCTTTCCGCTTCGTCTCGCAACTCCTGGCGTCGCTTTCGCTCCTCATTGCCACCCCGCTTGCTGCGGAAGAATTTCGCAGCCCCTCGCTCACGGCCCTGCGCGTCGATTGGCGCGCAGCGCTCGACCAGTTCCGCGCCGAGATCAATAGTCGTCGGCGGGTCGCGGACGATTTCATTGTCGCGCCCCGCCGTTCGGTGCCGCGCCATGATCCGCGCGCAATACCCGCGTTGGTTCAGCTCAACGCGGTCTCCTCGCAATTCTTCACTGGCATCGCCCGCAGCCCCGTGCCGGTGCTGCTACCGTTCGACGCCGCCGCGTATCTCGAGGCGCAGCGCAACGGCGCGCCGGCTATGCTCGCGCTGTCGCGCTACCAGGCTGAATTCAATCCCGTCGACATGTTCGACGCCGGCCCCGCCGGCTACAGCGCGACGTTCTCGTTCGAGCCTGGCGCCGGCGACGGCATGCCGAGCCGGGTGTACGCAAGGCCGGTTGAGGTGCAGATCACGGGCTCGGCGCTTGTCTATGACATCGCCGATCCCTCTGGCGGCAAGGGCGAGCCGGTCAAACCCCTCGCAGCAACCTATCCAGACCTGCGCAGGTTCATCCGGGAAGGCTATCTGCGCTATGCCTTCACCCGTTTCGGCGTTGCCTATGTGGTGTCGATCCAGTGCCTTGACAGCATCGCCAAGCCGCGGCGGCTCGCCTGCAAGGAAGCCTATCCGGTCGCAGAACGCTTCCTGAAGGCGCTCCGGATCGCGGGCGGGCAACGGATGCGGCCTCTGATGGACGTTGCCTCTAACGTCCTCGATCGTCCGGCCGGACGCTCGGCAGATTTCAGCTATCGACCGAGCGGCGATATCATCCCGAATACGGGCTATCGCAAGCAAGACGGCCATCCCGACGTGATGGCCTATGCACAGATCCGCTTTCCGCTCGAAAAGGCGCCGGCCTTCGTGCGCTCGCAATCCCATGGCAGGCGTGACAGGAGCGACAGCCCGACCGCCTATCCCTGGCGCGACAATTTCTGCGAGTCCCGCAGTTTCGAGGTCTGGCAGTGCGCCGGCGGATATGGTCACCAGGGCGAGGATATTCGCGCCGCCGATTGCCCGCCGCCCGGCGACGGCCGCGAGCCCTGCGATCCCAAGCGGCGCGGTGTCGTCGCCGTCCGCGACGCGATCGTGATCCGCTCTGCCAAGGACCAGGCTGTGACGCTGCAAGTCAACAGCCGCACCGAGCACATCCGCTTCCGCTACATGCACATGAACCCGCAGGCGCTGAACGCCGATGGCGTGCTCAATGGCCGCATCGTCACCGAAGGCGAGAAGATCGGGGTGATCTCGAACTATCTCGACCATCCCGCCGGCACCTCGATGCATTTGCATTTCGACGTGCAGGTGTTCACCCGCGACGGTTGGATCTGGGTCAGTCCCTACGTCACGCTGGTCTCGGCCTATGAGCGCCTGATCCGCGCCCGCGGCCGCGAGATCGGCCCGGAGGTCGCAGGCACTCCGCAGCCCGTGGCACACGCGCTGCCGGAAGATGTGATCAAGCAGGACCTGCGCGAGGGCTCGAGCGGCGAGGAGAATTGAGGACTTGCTCGTTCCAAGCCCAGGCGGAGCAAGAGCGTGTCGTCGCGCACACCGCCGGCTCGAACGAAGAAGGGAAAGGGTTTATGAGTGTCGGACTGATCGGTCTTCTCGACGATATCGCGGCGATTGCAAAGGCGGCAGCAGCCTCGCTCGACGATGTGGCGAGTCAGGCTGCCAAAGCGGGCACAAAGGCGGCTGGCGTGGTCATCGATGACGCGGCGGTCACGCCTAACTTCGTCATCGGTTTTGCCTCGAAACGCGAACTGCCGATCGTCGCTAAGATTGCGGTCGGATCGCTACGCAATAAGTTGCTGCTTCTGCTTCCCCTTGCCCTGCTGCTTGGCTATTTCCTTCCTGCCGCGGTCACGCCGCTGCTCATGCTGGGCGGAGCCTTTCTCTGCTACGAGGGTGCCGAGAAGGTGCTCGAGGCCATGATGCCGCATCATGCGCGCCACCACGAGGCTCAGCTCCAGCCGATTGCGCTGAATGCCCGGTCGGTCGAGGACGAGAAGGTCGCGAGCGCCATCAAGACAGATTTCATCCTGTCGGCGGAGATCATGGCGATCACGCTGGCAGCCCTCCCGGCGGGGAGCATCTGGACGCAGGCGCTGGTGCTTGCGCTGGTTGGCGTCTGTATCACTGCCGGGGTCTACGGTGTGGTAGCCCTGATCGTGAAGGCGGACGATGTCGGCATGGCCCTTGCCCGCTATGACAGCGCCTCCGTCACTGGCGGCGCGATCCGCTTACTTGGACGCGCGCTCGTCCGCGGTATGCCCACCTTCCTGGCGGTGCTAAGCACCATCGGCACCGCCGCCATGATCTGGGTCGGCGGCGGCATCATCCTGCACGGCATTGAGAAATATGGCCCACCCGAGGTCGGCCGCACGATCCATGTCGCAACCGAGGCTGCCGCACATGTCCTTCCATCCGTTGCCGGCATCATCGAATGGTCGGTCGAAGCAGCCATCTCAGGCGTACTCGGACTGCTTGTCGGCGCACTTGCGATTCCGGCAGTCGAATACGGTCTCTCACCCCTGTGGAAACGGTTGAGGCGATCGCAGCCAACCTGAACAAAGGCGGTCGCGGGCTAGGAGTGCCAGCTACTCCAAGAACGTCGTCAACTGCGCGCCCTCATCCGCCACGAACACCGCGATCAATTCCGCCGGCTCTGTTGTACTGGCATTGGCGGAGACGAGATGTGTCGAGCCCGGCGGCTCGAAGAAGGACTCGCCGACGCCGAACGTCTCGATCGGGCCGCCGCCGAGTTGCGAGCGGATCTCGCCCTTGGTGATGTAGGCCGTCACAGAGCCCGCGTGACGATGCGGCCGCGAAAACCCGCCCGGACCGTAGGACACACGTACGATGGTGACGCGCTTGCCCGGGACGTTCGGCAGCGCGTAGGACCCGATCGGCTCGACCTTATCGAGCGGCGAACCCTCCGCAGCCGTGGCGCAGAGCGGCGCCAGCGCGCCTGACACAGTGTCGATCGTCACCGGCAGCGCCTTGCCGATTGCGAGTGCGCAGGCGAGCCCGCCGAGGGCGGCGATCGCCATTGAACGAGATGCTATCGGGCGCTGCGCAGCGGCCAAACTCATTGCTGTCATGCTGACGTCCCCGCGCTGCGATCAGGATGCCGCGGCATTCGTGGCCACAGGCCGCTTGGCCGGCGTCCAGCGATACGCCGCACCAAACCGATTCCAGACGTTGATCGAGGCAACCGCCGAGGTCAGGTAGGTCAGCTCGGTTTCGGAGAATTCGCGCTTTGCCTCCGAATAGACCTCCTCGCTGACGCCACCGGGAAGCATCGTCAAGGCCTCCGTCCAGGCCAGCGCCGCGCGCTCGCGCGCGGAAAAGATCGGCGCCTCGCGCCAGACCGCGACCAGATGGAGCTTGTCGGTGGAAACCCCGATCCGTTCCGACAGAAGGACGTGATGCTGCACGCAGAAGGCACAGCCGTTGATCTGCGAGGCGCGCAGCTTGACGAGTTCGATGAGCTGCTTGTCGAGACCGGCCTTGGTTGCAAGCTGACCCAGCGCCAGCACCAGATCATAAACATCGGGCGCGAGGCGCTTGAAATCCTCGTATTCGCTGCGGGCCTGTGACATTGCCGTTCACCTCGTATTATTGTAAGCGTGCTTATATCTTATAAGAGCTCTTATATGTCACACAAGACCGCTGCCATCACAAGATCGAAAACCGCGCGCACGGCGCCCGCCGGCGACGTCGCCGTGCGTGTACCCGCTCCCGGCGAAGGCAAGCGCGGCGAGCAAGGCTATCTCGGCTATCTGCTGCGCCAGGCTCACGCCGCGGTGCGGCTGAAAATGGAGCGCACCCTCGCCGATCTCGGCGTGACCTCGCCGCAATTCGCGGTGCTGACCATGCTCAACGCCTATCCCGGCCTGTCCGGCGCCGACGTTGCCCGCCTCACCTTTCTGACCCCCCAGACGGTCGGCGTCATCATCCGCAACCTCGAACGCGACGGCGCCATCGCAATGACGCCGCATCCGGTCCATGGCCGCATTCAGCAATGGACGCTGACGCCGCGGGGCGCGACGCTGCTAAAGGCTTGCCGGCAACGTGTGCTCGAATTGGAGAAGCGCCTCGCTCTGGGTTTGGACAGCAAGACGGAAACGACGATCCGGCGCTGGCTCGCCGGGGTCGCGGCCGAGTTGCAGGAGGATTAGCCGCCCTTCAACGCGTTCTTGACCTCGCCGTCGGGCCAAGTCTCGCCTGCGGCAATCACCCGCACGCGGGTTCGGTCCGCGGCATTGACCAGCACATGCGAACTCACCCGGTCGCGGCTCGGCTCCAGGTGCAGATCAGTTTCGGGCTTCCAGCTCAGCGTGGTCGCAAGATCGCCGGGAAAGATCTGCCATTGCGATCCGTCGTCGAGTTCGACGACATGGCTTTCCGCGTGTGCGTGTATCTTCATTCCACCCCGATTCTATTCGCCGAGTGCGGGCCCCGGCCGCAGGCCGAGGCCCATGCTCCGTCAATCGTTGTCGTGATGAATCACAGTCTTCTCGCGATTGCCGAATTCATCTTCCTTCTTGATCACCGTGGTGCGGTCGGCGGGTTCACGCTCTTTGATGACCGTGGTGCGGTCGCGATCTCGGTCTCGCTCGCGATATTCATGGGACTGACCAACCGTCACACCGGCCCCGGCCGGCCCGACGTGAACGCCGACCTCGTCCGCGAATGCGGGCAGCGCGACGGCGGTAGCCATGGCGGCGGCAAACAGATATTTCCTCATCTTCTCCTCCTCGTTGTCGCAAGGGGAATGCGAGACTGCGACAATTTGTTCCGACGGAACGATTGATCCCGCCGCGCAAGATCAGCCGCAGCATCTGTTCCGGGAACCGACTCACGCACGCCATGTTTCAGGCTAGAATGTGCCCATGACGCACGCTGATTCCTCCTCCCATCCAACTCGCCGCGCCCTGCTGCAATCGACGTTCGGTGCAGCGGCGTTGCTTGCATTCCCAAAACGCGCCCTCGCCGCGCCTCCAGGCTTCGATGAATGGCGCGAAGCCTTTCGCGCGCGGGCATTGGCCAAGGGCATTTCGGCAGCGACCTGGCAGCGCGCGATGGCGCGGGTCGAGCCGGACATGAGCGTGTTCAAGCAGATGCGCAACCAGCCGGAATTCCACGAGCAGGTCTGGCAATACATCAACCGCCGCGTCTCGGACTGGCGCATCATCAACGGAAAGATCGCGCTGAAAAACAACGAAGCGCTGTTCGCGCGCATCGAGCGCGATTTCGGCGTCGAGCGCGGCACGCTGCTGGCGCTGTGGGGCGTCGAGTCCGCCTATGGCGATCCCCTGGTGCAGCAGAACCATATGACCCCGGTGTTTCCCTCACTCGCCGCGCTCGCCTGGAACGAACCGCGGCGCAAGGCCTATTGGGAGACCGAGCTGATCAACGCACTGCGCATCGTCAACAAGGGCTGGAGCACGCCGGAGCAGATGCAGGGATCCTGGGCCGGTGCGATGGGCCATTCGCAATGGATGCCGGAAGTCTGGCTCAATGTCGGCATCGACTATGACGGCGACGGCAAGGTCTCGCCCTTCGGCAAGCCCGATGACGCGCTGGGCTCGACCGCAAAATATCTCGTCAATCGCGGCAAGTGGCATCGCGGCGAGCATTGGGGCTACGAAGTGCGCGCGCCCGGCAACATCAGCGGCAGCCGCACCTATGCGGCGTGGCAAGCGGCCGGTGTCACCCGCGCCGACGGCCAGCCATTCCCGCAACCGAATGCGTCGGCGCAGCTGTGGACGCCTGTTACGGGCGGGCCGAGCTTCCTGCTCGGACCGAATTTCTACTCGGTGAAGAGCTACAACCCTTCCATGAACTACGCGCTGGCGATCTGCCATCTCGGCGACCGCTGTCTGGGCGCGCCCCCCTTCATCCAGCCCTTTCCCGGCTCCGAGCGCGCGCTGACGCTTGCCGAGGTGCAGGAGATGCAGACGCGCCTGACCAAGGCCGGCTTCGATACCGGCGGCACCGACGGCCGCGTCGGCAACGACACGATGAAGGCGGTCAAGGATTTTCAGCAGCGCGCAGGAATCACGCCGGCGGACGGCTATGGCGGGCTGAAGGTGCTGGCGAGACTGCGGCAGGGATTGTAAGCGGCTCAGTGCCTATACTGCGGTTCTTCCGCGTCGAGCTGGCGGCGGATCGCGGCGAGATGCAGCCGCGCGGATTCGGAATCGCCTTCGCGCATCTGCCTGTAGGTTTCGGCGGCAACAGCGGGATCGATCGGCAGCACCTTTCGTCCGGTCGACATCGCCAGCACCTGCACCTCGGCTGCGCGTTCGAGGTAATAGAGATCGTCCCAGGCCTCGGCGATGGTCGGGGCCAGTACCATCACGCCGTGGTTCTTCATGAAAACGATATCCGCATCGCCGACGGCGGAGGCGATGCGCGCGCCCTCGCGGTTGTCGAGGGCAAGGCCGTTATAGTCGCGGTCCACCGCGGTACGGCCGTAGAATTTCAGCGCAGTCTGGCCGGCCCAGATCAGAGGCTCGCCCTCGGTCATTGAGAGCGCCGTCGCATAGGGCATGTGGGTGTGGAAAGCGACCTTGGCGCGCGGCAGGCGCTTGTGCATCTCGGCATGGATGTAGAAGGCCGTCGCCTCGGGCACGCCCTCGCCGTCGAGCACGTTGCCGTGGAAGTCGCAGATCAGCAGCTTTGACGCGGTCAGCTCGCGGAAGGCGTAGCCGTACGGATTGACCAGGAAGAGATCGTCATGTCCCGGCACCACGGCCGAGAAATGATTGCAGATGCCTTCCTCAAAACCGTTGCGCGCGGCCATGCGGAAGCAGGCGGCAAGATCCTCGCGCGCGGTGCGGATCGCCTCGGTGGCGAGGTCCGGCCGGTTCGAACGATGGGGCGCGGGAGAGGAAGCGTGAAGACTATGCGCCATGGAAGGACACCTATGTCGGTCGGAGCTGGCCGCGTTGTACAGGGGCTGCGCCTGCGCGTCAGCCCCTGCCGGCGCCCCCTGCCCTGCGCGGCTCATGCGCGCCGCGGCACGCCGCCGGCATTCATGCCGCCGTCGATGATGAGTTCGCTGCCGGTGACGTAGCGCGAGGCATCGGAGGCCAGATACAGCACGCCAGAAGCGATCTCCGCAGCCTGGCCGGCACGGCCGAGCGGCGTGACGACCTTGGCGCGCTCTTCTGGATCGATCGGCGCGTTCTGGCCGGCACCGGTCGCGCCGGTCGGGATCTTGCCCCAGATCGGCGTGTCGATGATGCCGGGATGCACCGAGTTGACGCGGATGCCGTCGCCAGCGGCCGCGCATTCCATCGCGATCGATTTCGCAAACAGCCGCACTCCGCCCTTGGTGGCCGAATAGGCCGACAGCCCGGGGGCACCGCGCAGGCCCGCCAGTGAAGACATCATCACGATCGAGCCGCCGCCGGTCTTGCGCATCAAGGGCAGGCAATGCTTAACAGAGAGGAACACGCCATCGAGGTTGATGGCGTTCTGCTTGCGCCAGTCGGCCAGCGTCATGTCGACGATGGAGGGCACGGAGATGCCGATGCCGGCATTGGAGACCATGATGTCCAGCCGGCCGTAGCGCTTTGCGACCTCGGTGACGACCTCGATCCAGCGTTCCTCGCTGGTGACATCCTGCGCCAGGAAGATCGCCTTGCCGCCGGCTCTTGTAATCCGGTTGGCAAGCTCTGGGCCGCGCAGCTCGTCGATGTCTGTCGCAATGACGGTGGCGCCCTCGCGCGCGAACAGCTCGACGATGGCCTCGCCAATGCCGGAGGCGCCGCCCGTCACCAGCGCGACCTTGCCCTCAACCTGCCCTGCCATGTTCACTCCCTTTTTTGTTGTTTGAGCGATCTATTTTTTTGTTGTTTGAGCGATCTATTTTTTCGCATAATCTTGCCGAAAACCGCGTCGCACTGTGCGCTCACGAGGCCTTTCGGGTCCGGCTCGCGCGCTATCTAATCACGGATGGCCCCTGGTCCGGTAGCGCGACGTCGACGACGCGGAATTGCACACGCTCGACGCCCTGGTAGCGATCGACCGACAAAGATCCCGCGACATGCAATTGCTGACCACGGTTGGCGAGCAGCGCATTGCCGAGCTTCTGGCCGACCGAACGGAACGCGATGCCGTTGACGATGGCGCCGTCACCGGACTTGAAGCGCAGCCTCAAGTGCGCCTGGCCGACCTCATCGGCATAGACGAGCTGATGCGCCGGCAGGGCCAGCACGACTTCCGGATTGCCGCTGCCGAACGGGCCGGCGCGATTGAGAGTCGTCGCAAGCTCCGGCGCCACTGCGCGCGCGGAGACTGCGCCGTCGACATAGAGCTCGTTGACGTGCCGCGCCTCCGCGACGTCGCGCGCCAGCGCGCTCTCCAGATAGGCGCGGAATTCGGCGAGCTTCTCCCTGCGCAGCGTGACGCCCGCAGCCATCGCGTGGCCGCCGCCCTTGAGCAGAATGCCGTCAGTAACCGCTTGCCGCACCGCCTTGCCGAGATCGACGCCGGCGATCGAGCGGCCCGAGCCGGTGCCGATGCCGCCGGGCTCGAGCGCGATGGCAAAAGCAGGCCGGGAAAACTTCTCCTTCAGGCGTGAGGCGACGAGGCCGACGACGCCGGGATGCCAGCCTTCGGAGGCCGTGACGATGACGCCGAGCTTGTCTTCCAGCCCGATCGAGGCAAGCGCCTCGGCTTCCGCCTGCGCTTCGGCCGCCTGCTCGATGACGCGGCGCTCACTGTTGAGGCGGTCGAGCTCGGCGGCGATGCGTGCGGCCTCGACGCTGTCACCTTCGAGCAAAAGGCGCACGCCGAGATCGGCCCGACCGATCCGACCGCCGGCATTGACGCGCGGCCCCAGCATGAAGCCGAGATGCCAGGCCTCCGGCGGACCATTGAGCCGCGCCACGTCCATCAGCGCGGTATGACCGACATGGTCGCGCCGCCGCATCGCGATCAGCCCTTTTGCGACGAAGGCGCGGTTGAGCCCGATCAGCGGCGCAACGTCGGCGACGGTGCCGAGTGCGACGTGATGCAGCATGCCGAGCAGATCGGGCTCAGGCATCTCGGCGCCCCAGAAACCGCGCTGGCGCAGCTCGCGATTGACGGCGACCAGCGTCACCAGCACGAGGCCGACGGCGGCGAGATGTCCGAGGCCCGAGAGATCGTCGGGGCGGTTCGGATTGACCAGCGCATCGACCTCGGGGAGATCGAGGCCGCATTGGTGGTGGTCGATCACGACAACGGACATGCCGAGGCGCTTCGCCTCGGCCAAGGGCTCGATACTGGTGGTGCCACAATCGACGGTGACGAGCAGCGTGGCGCCCTTTGCCGCCAGCGCGCGCACCGCTTCGGTGTTGGGGCCGTACCCCTCAAAGATCCGGTCCGGAATGTGGATCAGCGGATCGAGCCCGCAATGGCGCAGATGCCAGGCCAGCAGCGCCGCCGAAGTGGCGCCGTCGACGTCGTAATCGCCGAAGATCGCGACCCTTTCGCCCTTCCCCGCGGCATCCGCGATCCGCTGCGCGGCAGCTTCCATCTCCGTCACCGTGAACGGGTCCGGCAGCAGTTTTCGGATGGTCGGATCGAGGAAGTCCGGCACGGTGTCGATATCGACGCCGCGGCCGGCCAGCACCCGCGCCAGCAGTTCCGGCAATTGGTGACGTTGCACGATCGCAAGAGCCTTGGCCGCGCCGCGCGCGTCGAGCCGGTCGCGCCAGAGCTTGTCGGTGAGCGAGCGCGTCACCCCCAGGAACGCCTGGGGCGCTTCGACAGGCAAGGCAGTTGCGGGCGGGGTCATGAATGTTGATTGATTGAGGAGCCCGGACGGGTGGCAGCAGATTTGTCGGCAGGAACGATTGGCCCGGAATCGCTCCAGATATGCAATGCCTGCGCCGCACAAAGCGGTGGATTGCCTTTTTGCGGCGCGGAACTGACTATCATTTGGGCATTCCAGGGAACCGCAAATTAAGCGGGCGTTAGGTGGAATCCTCGAAGAAGATTCCCATTCGATCTGTAATTTTTTCCGGGTTCATTGCAGGTCAGACCTCATTGCCAAGGGAAGCTCCCCGATGTCTGCTGCGCTGGGTCTGAAAGCCAAGCCGATCACCGCCACCGAACCCGCCGATAATGATTCCGACATCTCCGTGCTGATCAACCGCCTGACTGCGGAGGTCAACCAGATCGCGGTCGACAAGACCAAGGCGATCCAGCAAATCACCAATCAGATGAAGATGCTGGCGCTGAACGCGCTGATCGAGAGCTCGCGCGCCGGTGCGCAGGGCGCGGGCTTTGCGGTCGTGGCGCAGGAGGTGCGTGGCGTCGGCCAGCAGGTCGAGACCATCGCCCGCGAGTTCGAGACACAGTTGACCAAACGAACCGGCGACCTCGTCGCCTCGATCGACCGCATGAGCCAGCGCTCGCGCGGCGAGCGCATGGTCGATCTGTCGCTCAACGCTATCGAGCTGATCGACCGCAACCTCTATGAGCGCACCTGCGACGTGCGTTGGTGGGCGACCGACTCCGCCGTGGTCGATTGCGCGGCCTCGCCGGCCGCGGCAGCTGTAAACCACGCCTCGCAGCGCCTCGGCGTGATCCTCGGGGCCTACACCGTCTACCTCGACCTCTGGCTTTGCGATCTCGACGGCAACGTCATCGCCAATGGCCGCGCCGACCGCTTTCGCGTCGTCGGCCAGAACGTCGCCCACACCAAATGGTTTCGCGAGGCGCAATCCTTGCGCTCCGGCGACGACTATGTCGCCGGTGACGTCGAGAACCAGCCGCTGCTCGGCAACGCCCAGGTCGCGACCTATTGCGCCAGCGTCCGCAGCGGCGGCCAGGCCAACGGGGGGCCGATCGGCGTGCTCGCCATTCATTTCGACTGGGAGGCGCAGGCCCGCGCCATCGTCAAGGGCGTGCGCGTCGGCGACAGCGACAAGGCCCGCGTACTGCTGGTCGATTCGAACCTTCGCGTGATTGCCGCCTCCGACGGCCAGGGCATCCTCAGCGAGCGCATCTCGATCGCGCTGAACGGCCAGCGCTCCGGCTTCTACCACGACCGCACCGGTGCGCTGGTCGCCTTCCATGCCACCCCGGGCTATGAGACCTATCGTGGGCTCGGCTGGTACGGCGTGATCATCTGCGGGGCGTGAGGCGCCCCGCAAAGGCGGCGAATAGCCCCTTTTATCAAAACTCGCGAAAACAACCCCATGCACAGTAGCCAAAGGGCTGTCTTCCCTAATAGTTTTTGCACTCGCCAAAACTCTTTGACACGTCGGGCAAAACAGGAGCAATCTGTGACGATCGCCAAGGGTGCCAACACGGCATATTTGTCCTTGTCCGACAGCGGCCGTCTCAGGAACATTTCGTTGGACGCGGCGATCTAGTACACACCGAACGCAACGGCAGTCTCGACACGATCCTTGCTCCAGTTCCCGTCTTGGGAAACAATGCTGGGCAAAGTACGAGCCTCGCTCTGGGCTCTCAGGCTTCTTCTGGCAGGGGGACGAGCTTGAGCGAACAAATGCATGCGGCAGCGCCTCATCATCTGCCATTCTTCGTGCCTGGACCTGATGGATCGGACGCCCTGATGGTCGTCATGGCCATCTTCCTCATCGTCGTCGTGTTGTGGGTGGGCACGCTCTATTGGAAGCTGCACAGCCTTCCGGAGCGCATGGCGCACCGATCGCAGAAGCTGCAATTCGAGATCGTCGCCGTGCTCGGCCTCATCTCGCTGTTCACGCACATGCACATCTTCTGGATCGCGGGCCTCCTGCTCGCGATGATCGACCTGCCGGACTTCTCGACGCCGCTGCGCACCATCGCCGGCTCGGTGGAGCGGATCGCCGATGCAGCGCCGCAGACGTCGCAATCAGCATCCGAAACCGAGCTGACCGGCAATTCCGGCACGAAGAGTGCGTCGAACGAGGGAGTCCAAGGTCATGCTTGAGCTCCTGCTCTGCTCGCTCGTGACGATCCTTCCGGACTACCTCTATCGGCGCTATCGGCAAGGTAAGCGGTTCGGCAAGGAGATCACCCTCTACTCGGTCTGGTTTGAGCTGAGGTGGGGCATTACCGGCTGCCTGATGCTGACCGTCGCGCTGATCACCATGATCTTCTACTATCATCCCTCGACCACGTCCGCGGCGCTCTACTTCCGCACCGTGCCGATCCTGCCCGAAGTGGCCGGCCGCGTCGCCGAAGTGAACGTCGATTACAGCGCGCCTGTGAAGAAGGGCGACGTCCTCTTCCGGCTGGACAGCGCCAAGCAGCAGGCGGCGCTCGAGACGACAAAACGAAAGGTCGCCGAGATCGATGCCTCGCTGATCAGCGCGCGGGCCGATGTGGTCAAGGCGGAAGCCCAGATCGCAGAAGCGAGGGCGGCCTGGCAGCAAGCGAGGGACGAGCTCGACACCAAGAGCGAATTGCAGCGGCGCAATCCTGGGATCGTGCCGCAGCGTGACATCGAGAAACTCCAGGTCGCCGTCGATCAGCGGCAGGCGGGCATCGATTCCGCCAGTGCCGCCAGGGAGGCTTCGGCGCTGCGGATCTCAACGCTTCTGCCGGCTGAGAAGGCGAGCGCAGAGGCCGCGATGGCAGAGGCGCAGGTGGACCTCGACAAGACTTCCATTCGGGCGGGGGTCGATGGGCGAGTGGAGCAATTCCTTCTGCGCACTGGCGATGTCGTCAATCAGATGATGCGGCCCGCCGGCCTCTTGATCCCAGAGGGCGCGGGCCGGCGCGTATTGCAGGCTGGCTTCGGCCAGATTGAAGCCCAGGTCATACGACCCGGCATGCTCGCAGAAGCGACTTGCATCTCGAAGCCCTGGGTCATCATTCCGCTCGTCATCACGGGCGTTCAGGACTATATCGCCGCCGGTCAATTCCGCTCGGGCGAACAGCTCATCGATCCGCAAAATCTTCGGCAGCCGGGCACGATCCTGGCATTTTTGGAACCGCTCTATAAGGGCGGGCTCGAGGGCGTCACGCCAGGCTCGACCTGCATCGTCAATGCCTATACGAGCAACCACGATGCGATTGCAGACCCAAAGACCGGCGCGCTCAAGGGATCTGCTCTGCATGTCGTCGATGCCACGGGGCTTGTACATGCCCTTCTGTTGCGCATTCAAGCGCTGCTGTTGCCGGTGAAGACGCTGGTGCTGAGCGGCCACTGATCTCCGAGATTTAAGGGAATGCTCCCAGACGAATTGTGTCGTATCGTAACGATCTCTCTGGAGCATTTTTCGGCAAGTCAGGCGCGTTCCAGGCAAGGGCCTGCCGATTGCTCCGATAGAACAGGCGTTGGATCGTGATGCACGTAAGCGCGAGAGCAGGAATTGGCCTTTTTCCCGCGCTCCGAAACACCGAGGAGACGTGCCATGAAGATCGTCGTGATCGGCGGGACCGGATTGATCGGATCTAAACTGGTGGCGAAGCTCAAGCAGCAGGGCCACGAGGCGGTGGCAGCCTCGCCAAGATCAGGCGTGAACGCCGTGACCGGGGAAGGTCTCGCTGCGGTGCTGGCCGGCGCCGATGTTGTCGTCGACGTCGCCAACGCGCCGTCCTGGGAGCCGACCGCCGTGCTCGATTTCTTCCAGCGTTCGAGCAAGAATCTCGTCGCGGCAGAAGCCGCAGCGGCCGTGAAACATCATGTGGCGCTCTCCATCGTCGGCACCGAGCGGTCGCCCGACAACGCCTATTTCCGTGCCAAGCTCGCCCAGGAGACCGTCATCAAATCCTCTTCGGTCCCCTACTCGATCGTGCGCGCCACCCAGTTCTTTGAATTCCTCGGCGCCATTGCCGAAACGGCTGTGACGGGCGGCAGGATTGTCGTTCCATCGGCGCAGTTTCAACCGATCGCGTCCGACGATGTGGTCGATTGTCTCGCGGAGATCGCAACGGGCCGGCCGCTCAACGGCACGATCGACATTGCTGGACCCGAGAAGGCCCCCTTCAATGAATTCATCGCGCGGCGCCTGAAGGCGTCCGGCGATGTCCGACCTGTGGTGGGAGACCCAAAGGCGCCCTATTACGGCGCTCTCATTGACGACACATCGCTGAATCCGCTTGGCGAGGCGCGGCTCGGGAAAACACCGCTCGCAACATGGCTCGCGAGTCTCTGAAGCTCCGTCAGCCTCAATCACGACGGAAATGACAATGAAGGGAATCCCATGCGCAGATTGCTGATCGCAACGGCGGTTTACGCCGCGTCTTTCCTGACGGCCCATGCAGCCGAGACGGCAGCACCATTGGCCAAAGTAACCGTGGTGTTCGACCAGGCCCTGCCCAACGTCCCCGGCAAGAGCATGAAGGGCGTGCTGGTCGAATATGGTCCGGGAGGCTCCTCACCGGCGCACATGCACCCGCGCTCCGCGTTTATCTATGCGACCATCCTGGAAGGAGCAATCCGCAGTCAAGTCAATGACGAGCCCGCGAAGGTCTATCGCAAGGGAGAGAATTTTTTCGAGAAACCCGGCGACCGCCACGCCATAAGCGCGAATGCCAGCGATTCCGAGCCTGCGAAGCTGCTGGCCGTCTTCGTCGTGGATACAGCAGACAAGGAGCTCGTGACGCCTATCGCGAAGTAACGCCCCGGGGCAGCAGGCGAGACGCCGCGTCAACCGGAGCCCGTCGCGCCTATCGAATTCTCAAGCCGCGGCGGCAACCAGCTTGCTGTACTCGCCTTCGTACTCTCGCGCCATCCGGCGCGCCGAGAAACGCTCCTCGAACCGTGCGCGCACCTGCCTTCGATCCAACTTGCCCACCTCGCCGACCGCCTGAACGGCTTGCTCCTCGTTCTCGACGATGAGACCAGTCAGGCCGTGCTCGATGACCTCAGGGACGGCGCCTGAGCGGTAGGCGATCACGGGAGTTCCGCAGGCCATTGCTTCGATCATGACCAGCCCGAAGGGCTCCGGCCAATCGATCGGGAACAACAGAGCGGCGGCTCGACCAAGGAACTGCTGTTTTCTGTCATTATCGACTTCGCCGACAAGCTTGATCTTCTCGTCGTCAATATGGGGCTCGACATGTTTCTTGAAATAGGCGGTCTCGGCGCGCGGGATCTTCGCGGCGATGCGCAGGGGCATACGGGTTTGATGCGCGATGCGGATGGCCTCCTCCGGACCTTTGTCTTTCGTCAGGCGGCCAAGAAATGCAAGGTAGGATCCCTGCTCGTAGCATGGGCGAAGCAGGTCGGACGGCATCCCGTGCTGGATCGTTCTAATCCATTTCGCATTTTGAAGCGGCAGGCGCTGACGGTCGGAAATCGACACGAGCGCTGCTTCGGGGAATTGCCGAACCACGTCGGGCAACCCAGGCAAGTCGAGGCGGCCGTGCATGGTCGTCAGGAACGGCACGCCCAGGCGACTGAGCAACGGCAGATGCAGCCAATCGATATGCGCGTGGATCACATCGAAATCCCTCGCTCGCTTCGCGATCGCTTCCAGCAGCATCGCGCAAGCTGCACTCGGATCGGCGCCCTTCCGCCCGAGACGCAACGCACGGGACCAAACCGGATAGAGTCTGCCGGCCGTCCGGGAATCGCCGCTCGCAAACAGCGTGACGTCGTGGCCGAGCTGCACCAGCTCATCCACCAGCCAAGCTACTACCCGCTCGGTGCCGCCGTAGAGCTTCGGAGGAACGCTTTCGGCCAGGGGAGCGAGCTGAGCGATACGCATGTGCTAAACTGCCAAGCGCACGATCAGCACGATCAATGCCGCCAGAAGGTTCGAAATCGCGAGCAAGGTCCAATTCGGCCTTGCGGTCGCGGCCGCCAGGCAGCAGGCCAGTTCCTCCACCAGCCCTAGCATTCGTCATCGTGAAGCCGCTCGAGATAGGCAAGGCCAGATGCCGTAAGGTCCTGGGCATCACCGCCACTCTCGCGCGCTTCCCGCCTCCCTTGTAGATGACGCTCGAGCAGACAGCGACGACCATCCGCGGCATCGACGTGACGATGCCGGGCGCGGTAGACGGACCAAGCAGTATCCACGGCCGTTCGTAGCGGGTCGTAGTCGACCATGTTCCAGCTCCCAGATGGAGACGTTCATGGGACGCAACTCATTACCACGCCGGAAGTTTCCACTTTTTCCCGAAACTCGCAGGCTTTGCGCGTACGAACTTCATGAGCGGGCTCCCCTGGCGCGCGCCATCAGGCGGCGCGACGCGCGGCCATCTCCGATGCGAGCAGCACAGCGGCGCGGCTAGCGCCAACCGATGCGATGCCCTGCCCGGCGATATCATAGGCGGTGCCGTGCGCGGGCGTGCAGATCGGGAAAGGGAAACCACCGAGCAAGGTGACACCGCGATCAAAACCCATCAGCTTCATCGCGATCTGACCTTGGTCGTGATACATCGTCAGCACCGCATCGAAGGCACCGCCCTTGGCGCGCAGGAACACCGTGTCGGCGGGGAACGGTCCCTCCGCGGCGATACCCTCGCGCTGGGCGGCCGCGACTACGGGCGAGATGATGTCAATTTCCTCACGGCCGAAATTGCCGCCGTCGCCGGCATGCGGATTGAGACCAGCGACCGCGATGCGGGGCCGCGCGAAACCGGCATTGCGCATACAGGAATCGGTCAGCTTGAGCGCGCGATGGATGCGCTCGCTGGACAGCTTTGCAGCGACGTCCTTGAGAGGGATATGGGAGGTGACCCGCGCGTTCCAGAGCCGGTCCAGCACGTTGAACTCGCTTGCCGCGGTCTTGAGCCCGACCACCTCGGCGGAGAACGCGATCTCGTCGTCGTATTCGGCGCGGGCAAGGCGCATCGCCTGCTTGTTGAAGGGGGTAAAGCAGACGGCATCGACACTTCCGTCACGGCCGAGTTCGAGCGCGTGCCGATAATTGGTCAGCGCGAATTTTCCGCCGGCAAGCGTCGCGGTCTTCGGCTCGACCTCCCTGGGGTCGAGGTGGCGGAGATCGACAAACAGCGTCTCGCCCTGCGCCGCGCCAAGGTCGGCGCCCTGCTCTACCATGGTCAGCTCCGACTTCACGCCGGCGACGCGCGCGCCTTCGTCGAAGATGCGGCGGTCACCGATGACGACGATCCGGCTGCGGGCGCGGACGTCATCCTGCACCGCGAGCTTCGCCGTCAGCTCCGGGCTGATGCCGGCGGGATCTCCCATTGCCAATGCAATGAGCGGCTTTGCGGTCATATGATCACCTTTTCCTCAGCTGTCGTCCGATCGGTAGACGGCGCGGGTTTGCGCCAGAGCCGCGTGAGCTGCAGCACGAGCGGAAGCAGCAACAATGCGATGCCGGCAACGATCAGGCATGTCACCAGCTTGTTTGCAAAGAATATCCCGAGCGATCCCTTGGAGATCAACATCGACTGCCGGAACGCGTCCTCGGCCTTGTCGCCGATGACGATCGCGAGCACGAGCGGCGCCAGCGGATAGAACAGCTTCTTGAAGAGATAGCCGACGATCCCGAAGCCAAGCATCATGACGACGTCGAGATAGGAGTTCGACACCGAATAGGCGCCGACGACGCAGATGATCACGATCAGGGGCGCGATCACCACAAACGGAATCCGCATCAAGGCCGCGAAGACCGGAACGGTGAGCAGCACCAGCGCGACGGCGACGATGTTGCCGACATACATCGAGGCGATCAGGCCCCAGACGAAATCCTTACTGTCGACGAACAGCATCGGCCCGGGATTGAGGCCCCAGATCATCAGCCCGCCCATCATGACCGCCGCGGTCGCCGAGCCGGGAATGCCTAGCGAGAGCATCGGCAGCAGCGCGCTGGTGCCGGCGGCATGGTCGGCCGTCTCCGGCGAGATGATGCCTTCGACCTCGCCGGTGCCGAAATATCGGCCGCGGCGCGAGAAGCGGCGCGCGATGCCGTAGCTCATGAAGGAGGCCGCGGTCGGGCCGCCCGGCGTAATCCCCATCCAGCATCCGATCGCGGCGCTGCGCAACAGGGCAATACCATGCCGCGGCAGGCGGCCGACCGCGCGGAACACCTCACGCCAGTCGATCTTCGAGGAGACCGCGCGCGCGTGAAACTCCTCTTCGACTGCAACCAAGAGCTCGCCGATGCCGAACAGACCCATCACGGCGACGACGAAGCTCACGCCCTTGACGAGTTCATCGACCCCCATGGTGAGGCGCACGCTGCCGGACACCGTGTCGATGCCGATGGCAGCGATCGCAAAGCCGATCGCCAGCGCCACGACGGTCTTGATCGGCGCCGCACCGCCCATGCCGACGAAGCTGGCAAAGGCCAGGAAATAGACCGCAAAATACTCGGCCGGCCCGAACGCGAGCGCAACCTGGGCCACCCAGGATGCAAGGAAGGTGATCAGGATGACGCCGATCAGCGCGCCGAACGCCGCCGAACCGAAGGCGGTGGCGAGCGCCGTCGTTGGCCGGCCGTCGCGCGCCATCGGGTAGCCGTCGAACGTGGTCGCGACCGAGGACGGCTCGCCGGGAATGTTGAACAGGATCGAGGTCACGGAGCCGCCGAACAGCGCCCCCCAATACATGCTGGAGAGCAGGATGATGGCCGAGACCGGCTGCATACCGAAGGTCATCGGCAAAAGCAGCGATACTCCGTTTGGCGCGCCCAGCCCCGGCAGCACGCCGACGAGAATGCCGAGCAGCACGCCGATTACCATGAGCAGCAGATGTGGCGCGGTGACCGCGATGGTGAAGCCGTGCAGGAGCTCTGCGAGATTATCCATCGGACCTCTCCATCAGAACCCGAACGCGGCGGCGAGCGCGCCATGCGGCAGGCTGACCTGGAACATGCGCTCGAACACGACGTAGAGCGCGAGTGCCGTCGCCCCCGCCATCGCGAGCGCACGCGGCACGGATTGATACTTGGGGATCGCCAGCACTGCGAAAACGTACAATGCTGAAGCGACGTACATCCCGGCCAGCGGGATCGCGGCAACAAAAATCGCAGCCGGCACGAACAGGCCGGCGAGCCTGCGCAGCTCGAGGGACGTGATGGCGATGGGGACATTTGCCAGTGTCGCGGCCGGTAGCACGCCCCGCACCAGATTGTAGAGGCTCCCGATCACGATGATGACCCCGGTCAGGAACGGAAACGTGCCGGCGTCCACCCCGGCGCTCGACCAGCCGATGCCGTTGTCGAGGCTGGAGATGACGACTGCCACACCGAAGGTCCCGGTGAGGACTGCGGTCGCAAGTTCAAGCGCGCGGCGGGAGATCATGGTCTGTTACCTCTGAGCTATCCCATGTGACGGCGGTGAGGCCTGCTGAACGAGCTCGGCCTGCATGGTTCGAGACGCCCGCTTTGGCGGGCTCCTCACCATGAGGGTTGGATATCTTGCCACGGCGCGCGACCTCACCCTGCGGGCCCGCCGCAGGCGGGCGTCTCGAAGGATGGCCGCAGGCGACCTGCCCGCCGCCTCACTTGACGAGCCAGCCCTGCTCGCCCGCGACCTGCTTGACGTGCTCGAGGTCCTCCTTGATGAATTTTTCGAACTCGGCGCCGGTCAGGAAGGTGTCGACCTGTGAGGTCTTCTCGATGTAGTCCTTCCATTCCGGCGTTGCCTGCACCTTCTTCATCAGGTCGACATAGAACGCCGCCTGGTCCGGCGTGACCTTGCCGGGCAGCCACACCGTGCGCGGCTGCTCATACTGCTTGATGTCGAGGCCCTGCTCGACGCAGGTCGGAACGTCGCTCCAGCCTTCGGTTGCGGTGACCTTCGGACCCTGCGGCAGCCGTTTCGGGCTGAAAACGCAGAGCGGGCGCTGCGTACCGCCGCGCCATTGCCCGAGGCTCTCGCTGGGATTGTTGACGTGGGAATCGAGATGTCCGCCGGCGAGCTGCACAGCGGTCTCGGCGCCGCTCTTGAAAGGGATGTAGGTCAGCTTGACCTTGCCGGCCTTCTCGATCATGCGCGTCAACACCTCGTCGGTGTCCTTGGATTGCGCGCCGCCCATCTTGAATTCGCCCGATGCGGCCGCCTTCAGATAATCGCCCGCGGTTTTGTAGGGCGCGTCCTGCTTGACCCAGAGCAGGAACTCATCCTGCGCCATCGCCGCGATCGGGGTGAGATCGGTGTAGTTGAAGGCGACCTTGGAGACGAGCGGCTGCTGCCAGGCGTTGGAGGTGCCGAAGATCACCTTGTGGGGATCGCCCGCGGAGGCCTTGCCGTAGACATAACCTTCGGCGCCGCTGCCGCCGCCCTTGTTGACGACGACGATCGGCTGGTCTGTCAGCTTGTACTTGGTGATGATGTTCTGGACCGCGCGCGCGAGATTGTCAGTGCCGCCACCCGGCCCGGCCGTGGCGACGAACTCGATCGGCTTTTGCGGTTGCCAGGCGGCGAGCGCCGGCATCGTGCCGGCGAGCACGATCGCGGCCGCGGGGAGCAGAAGTGTTGACGTCCGACCCATGATGTTCCTCCAGCTGATTTTTGTCTTTTGTTGTTGTCTTATCGACGTCCGCTCAGGCGACGCGTTCCTCGCGACTTGCTGAGGCCAGCACGATTGCGCCTTCTTTTTCGAGCGCTTCGATCTGCTTCTGGTCGAACCCGTGCTCGGCCAGCACCTCACTTGTGTGCTCACCATAGACCGGCGCGCCTGAGCGAACTTTGCCTGGGGTCTCCGAAAACTTGATGGGAAGCCCGATCGTCTTTACGGGGCCGAGCGTGGAGTGCTCGACCTCGACGACCATCTCGCGCGCCAGCGTCTGCGGATCGCTGAGCGCTTCCAGCATGTCGTGCACGGGGCCGCACGGCACGCCCTTCTCGTCCAGCGCCGCAAGCCAATGCGCGCGCGATTTGGTGCGGAAGCGTTCGCTCAAGACGGCTTCCAGCTCCTTCAGATGCGCCATACGGTCGGAGCCGGTGACGAAGCGCGGATCGGCGGCGAGTTCGCTGGCGCCGAGTGCTTCCAGCATCAACAGCCAATGCTTCTTGTTGGCGCCGCCGACGACGAGCCAGCCATCCGAGGCTTCGAACGCCTGATAGGGCGCATTGAGCGGATGGGCCGAGCCCATCGCGCGCGGTGCCGTGCCCGCGGCCAGCGCGATGGTGGACTGCCAATAGGTCTGCACCAGGGCCGCTTCATAGAGCGATGTCTCCACCCACTGTCCTTCGCCGGTCTTGAGACGGTGCGTATAGGCCGCGAGGATGCCCATGCTCGCCAGCAGACCGGCGGTGATGTCGGACAGTGGCGGGCCGCATTTGACGGGCGGACCGTCGGGGCGTTCGCCGGTAAAGCTCATGATGCCGCTCATGGCCTGCGCGACCAGATCGAAGCCGCGGCGGTGCTTGTACGGGCCGGTGCGGCCGAAGCCCGACAGCGAGCAGTAGATCAGCGCGGGAAATTCCGCGTGCAGTGCCTCGTAGCCGAAACCGAGACGCTCCATCGCGCCGGGCGCAAAGTTCTCCACCAGCACGTCGGCGCTCGCGATCAACCGCCGAAGCACCTGCTTGCCACCGTCGGTCTTCAGATCCAGCACGATGCCGCGCTTGTTGCGGTTCATCATCAGGAAGGAGGCCGCCTCATCGCCGATCTTCGGCGGCACCGAATGGCGGGTATCGTCGCCATTGGGCCATTTCTCGATCTTGATGACGTCGGCGCCCATGTCGGCGAGCATCAAGGTGCAGGTCGGCCCGGCCATGACATGGGTGAGATCGATGACCTTGAGACCGGCGAGCGGTCCCGAACGGCGGGAGGTGGATTGCGATCGATCGCTCTGCATGGGCCCGTCCTATTGGCCGCGCCATTGCGGCGCGCGCTTGTTGAGGAAAGCATCGAGCCCTTCGCGAAAATCCTGGCTCGTGTAGCACATCAGGATGAGGTCTTCGCCCTCGTCCCGCGTCAGCCGTCTTTGCAGGCGCGTCACCGCCTGCTTGGTCGCATTCAGCGTCAGCGGCGCATGACTGGCGAGCAGCCGAGCGACCTCGTCAGTGCGCCGATCGAGCGCGGCAAGATCGTCCACGACCTCGCCAAGCAGCCCGATGCTCGCGGCCTCGGTGGCATCGACCAGGCGCGCGGTGAAGATCAGATCCTTGACGCGCGCGGCGCCGATGAGCGCGGCGAGACGGCTGACATTGGACATCGACAGGCAATTGCCGAGCGTGCGGGCGATGGGGAAACCGATCTTGGCGGTCTTGGTGCCGATGCGGAGGTCGCAGGCCGCAGCGATGCCGGCCCCGCCTCCGGTACAGAACCCGTTGATCGCCGCGATCGTCGGCACACGGCACTGCTCCAGCGTTGTGAGCACGCGATCGATGCGGTTCTCGTAATCGATGGCGTCCTGCGGCGTCTTGAATTCGCGGAACTGGTTGATGTCGGTGCCCGAGGCGAACGCCTTGTCGCCAGCCCCGCGCAGCACCAGCACCTTGATCGCAGGGTCGCGGTCAGCCTCCTCGCAAATCGCAGCGAGCCGCTCGTACATGGCAAACGTGAAGGCGTTGCGGGCCTGCGGGCGGTTAAAGGTGATCCGCCCGATGCCGTCCTGGCGCTCGAAGACGAGCTCTTGTGCCTCCACTTGCAGGTCCATTCCCCACACCCTTTCTGCTTTTCTACAGTTTTGAATGCAAAAATTGGAATTTTCAAGCAGGAACTTGCAATTTTCCGTTTGTAGGCCCATTTTTGCATGCAAATAGAGTTTCAGACCATGCTTCACGAAGAAGTCGTCGGCCGCATTCGCGCCATCCTGCTCGACGGTGAAATCCCGCCAGGGGCGCGCATTCCGGAGCGCGAGCTGTGCGAGCGGCTGGAGATCTCGCGCACGCCGCTGCGCGAGGCGCTCAAGGTGCTGGCCGCCGAAGGCCTCGTGCAGCTGCTGCCGCATCGCGGCTCGCGCGCGGCGAAGCTGACCGACCAGGACATGCGCGACCTGTTCGAGGTCTGCCAGGGCCTCGAAGCCCTTGCCGGCGAGCTTGCCTGCGAGCGCATCACGGACGCCGAGATCGACGCGATCGCCACCGCGCATGCGGACATGGTGCAGCATTATCGCGAGGGTGACCTGATCCAGTACTATCGCGGCAACCGCGCAATTCACGAAGCCATCGTCAACGCGGCCGGAAACCCGGTGCTCGCGAGCCTTTACACCTCGGTGACAGCGCGGATCCGCCGCGCGCGCTACGTCACGCCGATGACGCCGCAGCGCTGGGCGCTCGCCGTCAAGGAGCACGAGGCAATCCTCAATGCGCTCCAGCGCCGCGACGGCGCCGGCCTCGCCCACATCCTGCGTGCGCATCTGCGCCATAAGCGCGAAGAGGTCTTACAGGCCGGCTTTGCCGAAACGGACGGCAATGACCTCACGCTGAGAATTGCGTAAGGCGCAATTCCGCGGGGCTTTGTTTTTGCGGAACGTGCTCCGCACGCCGTGTCCCTGCCCGGCATGCATCCGCGGACCAATTCCACTTGCTAGCTCATCGCAACCGGCGCAGCATGCCTTCCGCCGACCTCCGGCCTCATGGTCGACCGGGGCCGGTCACACCGCGCCAACAATCGCGCAGGTCAAAAAAGCGGAGGAAACGCATGACAATCGATGTCTCACGTCGATCCCTTCTCGCACTCGGGGCCGGCCTTGGCGCCAGCGCGCTGCTCGGCAGCAGCGCGATGGCCCGGGCACCCAAGCTCGGCACCCAGACGCCCTACTGGCATCGCTTCATTCTCGGCGATGCCGAGGTGACCGTCGTATCCGATGGGCCGCTGCCGCTCGGCGATCCCTCCGGGACCTTCACCGGCGTTCCCAAGGAAGAGGTCAAGAAGATGCTGGCCGACAATTTCCTGTCGCCGGACAATGTCGTGCTCGAGCAGAACTCGCCGATCGTGAACACCGGCGACAAGCTCATCCTGTTCGATACCGGCATGGGCAGCTCAAAAATGTTCGGCGCCAGCACCGGACGGCAGCAGAAGAGCATGACCGAGGCCGGAATCAAGCCGGAGGACATCGACGCCGTGGTGTGCTCGCACGCCCATATCGACCACATCGGGGGCATCGTGGACGAGGGCGGCAAACCGTTGTTTCCGAACGCGCAGGTCTACATCTCCCAGTCCGATTTCGACTTCTGGACCGATGAGGGCAAGCTCGGCAGCCCGGCCAAGGACTTCGTCCTCCACGCCCGCAAGAACCTGCTGCCGGTCCGCGACCGCATCGTGTTTTTCAAGGACGGCCAGGAATTTTTGCCGGGCGTGCAGGCGGTCGCCGCGCCCGGTCACACTGTCGGCCACACCATCTTCATGGTCTCCTCGGCGGGCAAATCGTTCGCCTTCCTCGGCGATCTCTCGCACCATTCGGTGCTGCTGCTGGAGCGGCCGAGGATGGAGTTCTCCTACGACACCGACCCGAAGCAGGCGGCAGACTCGCGCGTCAAGCTGCTGACGATGCTTGCGGCAAACAAGACCCCCGTGATGTCCTATCACTTCGCCTGGCCGGGCTACGGCCATGTCGCCAAGACAGGCGAAGGCTTCCACTACTATCCGGAGCCGATGAAGATGACCTTGTAGTTTCGAAATCAGGTCCGGGCGGCGCGCGCTGCCCGGACCGGCGTTGCCGCGTACAAGCTATCAAGAACGTCGCTAGCACCCGAGCTTGTCGGCGATCCCGCCAAAATCCTTTGCGACGATGTCCCAATTGCCGGTCGCCTCGAAGTCGACCTTCTGCAACGGTCCGTACTCGGTCGGCCGCGCCACGAACGCGGTCTTCAATCCGTTCTTCTGCGCAGCCGCAAGATCGCCATTGTGGGCCGCGACCATCATCACCTTTTGCGGCTTGAGGCAGAGCAGGCGCGCGGCGCCGAGATAGGTCTCGGGATCAGGCTTGTAGTGCTCGAACAGCTCGGCGGACATGATGAGGTCCCAGGGCAGCCCTGCAAACTTCGCCATGTTGGTGAGCAGGGCGACATTGCCGTTCGACAGCGGCGAGATCACGAATTTGGTCTTCAGCCGGGTCAGACCGCCGACGCTGTCGGGCCAGGGATGCAGGCGGTGCCAGCCTTTGGTGAGATAGTCGAGATCGGCTTCGGTGAGGCCCTTGATCGAGAATTGATCGACCAGCTTTTCCAGCGAGCGGCGGTGCAGATCGTCGAGCATGACGTAGCCGCGCTCGGGATGTTTGCGCACGTCGTCCATCGAGGCCATGTACATGCCGCGCCAGCCATCGACGAGCGCGGTCCAATCAGCGCTGATGCCGCGCTGCTTGCCCCACCACATGAAATCGGTGATCAGGCTGGTGCGCCAGTCCACGACGGTACCGAACACGTCGAAGACGAGGGCTTTGACGGCGGAGAGATCGGACATGGCGCTTCCCCTCTTTTTCTTATCGTCATTCCGGGGCGATGCGCAGCATCGAACCCGGAACCCATTGCGCGTCGGAGACTGTCGCCCGATGGATTCCGGGCTCGCGGGCCGCGCGTTGCGCGGTCCCGTCGCCCCGGAACGACGACAGTGGTGTTGCCTGGATCAATCCAGATGGAACTTGGCCAGCTCGCGGTGCTCGGCCTTGATGTAGCGCACGGTGCCGGTGACGGAGCGCATCACCACCGTCTCGGTCTCGATCACGCCGTCCTTGCGGAATTTGACGCCCGAGAGCAGCGAGCCCGTGGTGACGCCGGTGGCGGCAAACAGGCAGTCGCCGCGCGCCATGTCCTCGATGCCGTAGATCATCTTGGGATCGTTGACGCCCATCTTGGCGGCGCGCTCGCGCTTCTCTTCGGAGTCGAGGATGAGGCGGCACTGCATCTGACCGCCGATGCAGCGCAGCGCCACGGCGGCGAGCACGCCTTCCGGCGCACCGCCGGTGCCGAGATACATGTCGACGCCGGTGTTGTCGGGGTCGGCGCAATGGATCACGCCGGCGACGTCGCCGTCGGTGATCAGGCGCACGGCGGCGCCGGTCGAACGCACGCTCGCAATGATGTCGGCATGGCGCGGACGATCGAGCACGAGAACGGTGATGCCATCAGGCTTGACGCCCTTGGCCTTGGCGAGGCGGCGGACGTTATCAGCCGGCGAGGCATCGAGATCGACGACGCCCTTGTCGTAGCCGGGTCCGATCGCGAGCTTCTGCATGTAGACGTCGGGGGCATGCAGCAGCGTGCCGCCGTCGGCCATCGCCATTGTGGCGATCGAGCCCGGCATGTTCTTGGCGCATAGCGTGGTGCCTTCGAGCGGATCGACCGCGATATCGACCTGGGGACCGGCATTCATGCCGACCTTCTCGCCGATGAAGAGCATCGGTGCCTCGTCACGTTCACCTTCGCCGATCACGATAGTGCCTTCGATCGGCAGCTTGTTGAGCTCGCGGCGCATGGCGTCGACAGCAGCCTGGTCAGCCTGCTTCTCGTTGCCGTGCCCGCGCAGCCGCGCCGAGGACACCGCCGCCCGCTCCGTCACCCGCACGATCTCCAGCGTGAGGATGCGCTCGAGCAACGCTTGCGGCGGGACTGAAATATGGGTCGACATCGGCTCACTCCTTCGAAACGGTTTTGGACGGACATCTCCGTCCGCATCAACTCGTAACACCCACAGTTCGTTCGAACCGTGTCAGTTCTTCTCGATCCGGATCACCTGCGGCCTTCCGCTGATCACCTTGTCGCGCTGGACTGCGGCGAGCGCGCGGCGCACGGCGTCCTCATGGGTCGCATAAGTGATCAGGATGACCGGCACGGGGACTGTCTTGCCGTCGCTGGGAGCAGCGCCGCCATTGGGATGACGCTGCACGATCGATTCGATCGAAATCTTCTGTTCTGCAAGCCGCGTGGCGATCGCGGCCGCAGTGCCGGGGAAATCGCGGGCGAGCAGGCGGATGTAATAACCGCCCTCATGCCGCTCCATGGGCGCCTTCTTGGTGTCGCGCAAGTGCGAAATCGGCCGTCCGAACGGATTGGCACGAATGCCGCGCGCAACGTCGGCGATGTCGGCGACAACGGCGGATGCGGTCGCGGCACCGCCTGCGCCGGGGCCGACCAGCGTGATCGGCGGAATCCCCTCGCCATCGATCGTGACCGCATTGGTGACACCCATCACCTGCGCGATCGAGGAGGATTTTGGCACCATGGTCGGATGCACGCGCTGCTCGATGCCCTTGGCGGTGCGAACCGCAACGCCGAGCAGCTTGACGCGGTAGCCGAGATCGGCCGCCGCGCGCAGGTCTTCCGGCGCGATGGATGAGATGCCTTCGACATACACCGCGCTTTGAGCAACTTTCGTGCCGAAGGCCAGGCTGGCCAGAATGGCGAGTTTTTGCGCGGTGTCGTGGCCGTCGACGTCGAAGGACGGATCGGCCTCGGCATAGCCGAGCCGCTGCGCGTCCTTCAGGCATTCGGCAAAGGACAGGCCCTCCTGCTCCATCCGGGTCAGGATGTAATTGCAGGTGCCGTTGAGGATGCCATAGACGCGGTTGACGCCGGTTCCAGCGAGCCCCTCGCGTAACGTCTTGATGACAGGGATAGCGGCGCCGACCGCTGCCTCGAAATTCAGCGCGCCGCCGTGCTTTTCAGCCGCCTTGGCGAGCTTGAGGCCATGCTTGGCGAGCAGCGCCTTGTTGGCGGTGACAACCGACTTGCCGGCATTGAGCGCGGCTTCCACCGCCGACAGCGCGGGATCGCCGGCGCCGCCCATCAGTTCGACGAAGCAATCGACCTCGGCATGGGTGGCAAGCGCCATTGGATCCCTCGCCCATTCGACGCCGCGCAAGTCGACGCCGCGCTTCTTCGCCTTCGAGCGCGCGGTGACGGCAACGACGCGGATGCCCCGGCCGCTGCGTCCCGTGAGCACGCGCGCTTGCGTTTCGATCAAACGGACGACTTCGGCACCCACGGTGCCGAGCCCCGCTATGCCCACTTTCAGGGGTGCGACCATGATAGTTCAGAAAACCTGCAGAAGAGAATTAGCGCCGATTGGCGAGCGGAACCACGTTGTGCAACGTTTCGACGCCGCTTTCAAGGAAGCGGCGCACGCCGCGCGCGGCCTGCCTGATCCGTTGCTCGTTTTCCACCATGGCGATGCGGACATATCCTTCACCATGCTCGCCAAAGCCGACGCCGGGCGAGACCGCGACGCCGGATTTCTCCACCATCAGGGTCGCGAACTGCATGCTGCCGATGCTGCGGAAGGCCTCTGGCAGCGGCACCCAGGCGAACATCGAGGCCTCCGGCGGCGGAATCTCCCAGCCGGCGCGGCCGAACGATTCCACCAGCGCGTCGCGGCGCTTGCGGTAAGTGTCGCGCATCTCCTTGATGCAATCGTCCGGGCCGTTCAATGCGGCGGTCGCCGCGACCTGGACCGGCGTGAACGCGCCGTAATCGAGATAGGATTTGACGCGGGCGAGCGCCGCGATCACGCGCTCATTGCCGACCGCAAAGCCCATGCGCCAGCCGGCCATCGAATAGGTCTTCGACATCGAGGTGAACTCGACGGCGACGTCCATCGCGCCGGGCACCTGGAGCACCGAGGGCGGCGGGTTGCTCTCGTCGAAATAGACTTCGGCATAAGCGAGATCGGACAGGATCAGGATCTCGTGCTTCTTCGCGAACGCGACGAGGTCCTTGTAGAAGTCGAGGCTCGCGACATAGGCCGTCGGGTTCGAGGGGTAGCAGACGACGAGCGCCAGCGGCTTGGGGATCGAATGGATGATCGCCCGCTCGGCCGCCTCGAAGAATTGCGGCGTCGGCTCGGAAGGCACCGAGCGGATCACCCCGCCCGCCATCAAAAAGCCGAAGGCGTGAATCGGATAGCTCGGGTTCGGACAGAGGATGACGTCGCCCGGCGCGGTGATGGCCTGCGCCACGTTGGCAAAGCCTTCCTTGGAGCCGAGCGTCGCGACAACCTGGGTATCGGGATTGAGCTTCACGCCGAAGCGGCGGGCGTAGTAGGCAGCTTGCGCCCGGCGCAGCCCCGGAATGCCGCGTGAGGCCGAGTAGCGGTCGGTGCGCGGCTTGCCAAGAGTCTCCTTGAGCTTCTCAAGCACGTGCGGCGGCGCCGGCAGGTCCGGATTGCCCATGCCGAGGTCGATGATGTCGGCGCCGGCGTTCCGCGCGGCCGCCTTGGCCCGGTTGACCTGTTCGAACACGTAAGGCGGCAGGCGGCGGATGCGGTAAAACTCTTCCATGGCTCTCTGGGCTCCGGGCAACCGGTCAGGACAGAATCGACAGGCCATGACGGCCGTTCGGAAACGCGCCCAGTCCCTTCACGAAAATTACTCGAAATCAAACACTTAGAGCAATCATCGACGATGGCGGCTGAGGTCGTTCGCCCTGACTATTGGCTGAACTGAGGTCTTTTAGCACGGCAAGACGGGGGCGCCAGCGATTACCTTGCACCGCCTCATTTGCTCACTTGGCGTCCTTGGCGGCCAGAGCTTGACGATCGCGCGCCGCGGCAAGCTCGGCCTCGATCTTGGCGCGCTGGTCCGGCGGGATGGTCGCCTGATCGCGATCCGGCGGCAGATCATGCACCGGCAGATAGCTGCCGGGCTCCCTGGGATGCGCCTGCGCATCCGCGGGCGTCATATCCGCGAGCTGGCTTGAGCAGCCGCCCAAGGCAAGCGCCGCGATCAACAGCGCGCCACAGATCGGCAGCGTCTTTTGCAGGTCCCATAACACCAACACTTGGGAAATCCCCTACTCGTCCCGAAGCACGGCCCCCAGGGCAACTTACCCAAGACCGCGCCCAAGCTCAAACCATGGCTGCCCAAAATGGTATGAGCGAGAAAACCACCCGGCGCTACCAAGCCGAGCGGTTGCGGCTCGATTGTGACGGAACCAAGAAAATTTGTCGCGCTGCAACACATCTTCGAGAGTGTTTAACGCCAAACATGCGAGCTTCGCGGTGACGAATACAGAATGAATCGTTACTGTTCTGCGCATGAGTACCGTCACAACCGACACGCCCAAATCCGGCACCCCGTTCGAGACGAAGTTCGATGCCGAAGCTTTCGCGATGAATGTCGCGCGGGCGATGGAGAGCGGTGGCAAGGCGCTCGCTGCCTACCTCAAACCGCGCGAGACCGGCGAGGTGCAGGATCGCCCGCCGCCCGAGCTTGCCGAGATCGTCAGGACCTTCACCTCGGTCGCCGAATACTGGCTGTCGGACACGTCCCGCTCCTCCGATCTCCAGACCAAGCTCGCCAAGGACTATCTCGACCTCTGGGGCTCGGCGGTTCGCCGCATGGCGGGCCAGGACGCCCCGCCCGCGATCACGCCCTCGCCGCGCGACAAGCGCTTTGCCGATCCCGAATGGAAGTCGAACCAGTTCTTCGATTTCGTCATGCAGCTCTATCTGCTCACGACCAAATGGGCGCAGGAGCTGGTGCGCGCTGCCGAAGGGCTCGATCCGCATACCCGCCGCAAGGCCGAGTTCTACGTCCAGCAGGTCACCAACGCGCTGTCGCCGTCCAACTTCGTGCTGACCAATCCGGAGGTGCTGCGCGAGACACTTGCCACGTCCGGCGATAACCTCGCGCGCGGCCTGACGATGTTGGCCGAGGACATCGCGGCCGGCAAAGGCATGTTGAAGATCCGCCAGTCCAATCCGGACAATCTCGTCGTCGGCGTCAACATGGCGACGACGCCGGGCAAGGTGATCTACCAGAACGAAATGATGCAGCTGATCCAGTATGCGCCGACCACCGAGAAAGTGCTACGCACCCCGCTCCTGATCGTGCCGCCCTGGATCAACAAGTTCTACATCCTCGATCTCAAGCCGGAGAAATCCTACATCAAGTGGTGCGTCGACCAGGGCATCACCGTGTTCGTGATCTCATGGGTCAATCCCGACAAGCGGCTCGGCAACAAGGGCTGGGAAGACTACATGAAGGAAGGCCCGCTCGCGGCGATGGACGTGATCGAGAAGATCACCGGCGAGATGAAGGTACACACTGCCGGCTATTGTGTCGGCGGCACGATGCTCGCGACCACGCTGGCCTGGCTCGCCGAGAAACGCCGCCAGCGCGTTGCATCGGCGACGTTCTTCGCGGCCCAGGTCGACTTCACCCATGCCGGCGATCTCCTCGTGTTCGTCGACGAGGAGCAGATCGCAGCCCTCGAGCAGGACATGAAGGCGGCCGGCGTGCTCGAAGGCTCGAAGATGGCGATGGCCTTCAACATGCTGCGCTCCAACGATTTGATCTGGTCCTATGTCGTCAGCAACTATCTGAAGGGCCAGCAGCCGAGTGCTTTCGACCTGTTGCACTGGAATTCGGACGCGACACGGATGACCCAGGCCAACCATTCCTATTATTTGCGCAACTGTTATCTGGAAAATCGGTTCTCGACCGGCACGATGGTGCTCGACAATACCCTGCTCGATCTCTCCAAGGTCAAGGTCCCCGTCTACAATCTCGCCACCCGCGAGGATCACATCGCACCGGCGGAATCGGTGCTGTACGGTTCGCAGTTCTTTGGCGGCCCGGTGAAATACGTGCTGTCGGGCTCGGGCCACATCGCCGGCGTGGTCAATCCGCCGGCCTCGAACAAGTATCAGTACTGGACCAACGACAACATCAAGGACGTCAGCGTCGCCGAGTGGATGAAGGGCGCGGTGGAGCACAAGGGCTCATGGTGGCCGGACTGGCGCCAATGGCTCGGCGAGCTGGATCCGGAGGAGGTCCCGGCGCGTCCGGTCGGCAGCGAGACGTTCCCGCCGATCGAGGATGCGCCCGGCAGCTATGTCAGGGTTCGCGCATAGCGGAATCGTCCGCGCTTTCGTATAGACTCGCTCTCACCACAGCGACGACAGAAGGGACCGGACCATGACGCGCGAATTGTTCTGGCTGACACTGACGGTGATCCTGACCGGAGTGCTCTGGATCCCCTACATCATCAACCGCTGCCAGGTTCGCGGGCTCAGCGGTGCGATGGCCAATCCGTCGCGCAACGACAAGCCGCAGGCGGATTGGGCCAACCGGTTGATGTTCGCGCACGACAACGCGGTCGAAAACCTCGTGATCTTCGCGCCGCTGGTGCTGATCCTCAACGCAATCGACTATTCGACGAAATGGACGGTGCTCGCCTGCGCGGTGTATTTCTGGTCGCGCGTCGCACATATCATTGTCTACGCCATCGGGATCCCGATCTTCCGCACGCTCGCATTCACCGTCGGCTTCCTCGCCCAGGCCGTGCTGGCGCTGGCGATCTTCGGGGTACTTTGACGCGATTTCACTGTCATTGCTGTCGATGTTCAATAATTCGCTGATTGGATCGCGGTGGTCTTGGTAGCGGCGAAGGCCTTGGGAGTTTGTCCTGCCAAGGCCTGATGGGGTCTGTGGTT
>NZ_JADPKG010000040.1:0-52649 GCF_023073875.1 Bradyrhizobium sp. 154 | reverse complement strand
TCCATGACTCGATGGAAGCCACTGTGGACCCTTATCCCGGGGTCCCGATTGGATGCCGATCACCCCGAAAACGGGGTCCTTATTCCATGCCGAAACACAGGCAGCCGGAAGCGTGTGTTGGAGGCTCACGCTCACGGTCCCGCGAGTAGAAGGGACACGGCCCCGCAGATCTGGCCCGGCGCGCGGGCTTATCGCGCGTCCAGAGCCCCGCTTTGGGCCTTGCGCGTTTGGCCGGGACCGGCGCGGAGAGTGGTCGGCGTGGATGCGTTCGGCAGCAAAGGCGTGGGGCTTGAAATCGCTTCGACCAGTGGCATTTGTGTTGCCCTGCAGCGGATGCGTAGGTTTCGGGTGCTTCGGCCCGCCGAAGGGTTGCTGGGAGCGAACGCAAGTTCGCGAGTTTGGCGTACACCACCCGATCCTGCGAAAGCCAACGTCGCCAAAATGCGATCTTTGTGGCTTTTGTGAATTCCGCACCGATCGTTTCGACCGACTGCGTGATTTTGGCCGCGATCGCCGCGCCTTTCCTCCCACAAACTCCGGTGCCCGACCTATCTGGAGCGGTCGCACAAGTTTCAGGTGAGTTCTTTGTTCTAACGAGGTACTGCCGGCAAGCCGGTGCCGTGGCACTTTCGCGCTAAGTCAGCAAGGATCGTAGCACTGAACGTAGGGCGCTCCTTCGTTAAAGCGAGGAGGGCCTCGCCTCGTCTGATTGCGCGATCATACCAGAGGCGCTTTGTCAGGAGCCCGACGAAGTGTTTCAACCAGATGCCGAAACTGCAACAACAACGACAGGAATGCGGCAAGATCGAAGGGCGAGGATCGCCACTGGCACGCGGTAGCACGGGTAATCGCGCATTGATCGACATCGTAAGCGCCGCGCGGGTGCGGCTTGGTCCAGACTGCTTCCCCATCCCATCTTTCACGCGTTCGTTCCACCAAGCTGCTCGCTAAGCGCTTCATCGACGCAGGCGATCAACTCCAGACTGGCAAAGGGTTTGGCAAAAAAGCCCGTTACGCCGGCGCTCAACGCGCGGGCTCGCGTGCGATCATCTCCGAAGGCAGTCATCAGGATGAATGGCGCAGCGTGGCCCTGGGCCCGCATCTGTTCCAAAAGTTCAAAGCCGCTCATCATGGGCATCTGCACGTCTGCAATGACACAGGACGTATCGTTCAATTGAGATGACCGCAAGAATTCGTCAGCCGATGCAAACGTACGAACGTTGTGACCCTGCGATTTCAAAAGGTTGTTCAGTGCGGCACGAATCGAAGGATCGTCGTCGACAACGGAAATAGTTGAATACCTAGACAAGACGACCCGTTCTTAGTTGGGCGAAGGCGCTGGCGGAAGCATGACGGCCAGCAGAAGGATGCGCTTGCACGACGAAATTGTAAAACCATACCTAGGTTTGTACCCTGAAGCGGTCGGTCCCAATTCCCAGCCTCTCAGTCATCCTGATCAAATCGGCCAGCGATCGAGCTCCCATCTTCTTCATCACGTGACCGCGATAAATTTTGACTGTAATCTCGGCGAGCCCGAGTTCCGCAGCTACCTGTTTGTTCAATAAGCCGGCGGCGACTAGTTTCAATACATCCTGCTCTCGTGGACTTAGGGCCTCAAACAAGGACTGCAGCCTCCTGACCACCTTGTCTACACCTCGTCTCTTCCGATCCTGTTCGATAGCTGCGACTACGCCATCGAGTAGTTCCTGATCGCGAAACGGCTTGCTGAGAAAATCGATTGCTCCACTCTTCATGGCTTTGACAGTCATCGGAATATCGCCATGAGCGGTGATGAAAATAATAGGAATGTGAAGCTTCAGTTTGGCTAACTCACTCTGGAGCTCAAGGCCGCTCAATCCCGGCAGCCTGATGTCAAGCACAAGGCAGCTAGGAACATCAGGGAGCTCGCTCTGGAGCATTTCCCGGGCCGATCCGTAAGCAACGACATCCAGACCGATCGAACGAAATAGGTTGACCAGCGATTCGCGCATTGAGAGGTCATCGTCGACGAGGAAGACGCGCGGCCTCACCTCCGGCCCTACGACATTTGCGGCTTCCTTCCGCGGTTCAGAGCGCTTGGTCACGATCAGAGCCTCACTTGTACGATTTTCAGTAGAATCGTCGCCCTACTACGACCTTTGATTGACCACGTTGCCTTTCAAGGACTTTCGCACAGTGCAAAGTTTGAGATTTTCCAGGTATGTGACGGGTCAGCCATTCGCGCCAGCGTGATGATACAGGAAAGTCTAGCAAAAACCGCCCGACTGGTCGAGAACTGCCTTTCGCCTCTGTCCGCCGTCGCGTCGGATCGGCCCCGCGGCATCGATCAAACGATCAGCAGCGATCGAGAAGCACCAACTCCAGAACTTGAGGCGCTCGCTTTAGCATGGCGGCGCGTGTCGCCTGGCCCTCGCGAATGAGGCTGCAGCGGACGACCCATTATGCGGCTGAAGGATCAGAATGCCCGGCGCCTTGGTAGTTGAACGCGGGGGCGCGAGCTGAGCGAATTGGCGCTATCGTGCCTGTGCATGCGCCGATCCCGCCCGCGTTGAGATCGGCAAGCGGCGTAGACTATCGCACCCATACTAAGGAAAATAGACATCAGAACGAGTAGCAGCGGCATCAGCACATGAACTTTTCTTTTTCTCAGAGCGCCTGTGAGTTGCTCTTTGCGCGGTTGAGGAAAGCACCTCGCACCGACTTCGTACAACCTGACGCTAGGTGCGATTCAAGTCCTTTCCGTCATGTTTGTCGTAAAGATGCTCGAACTCGAGCTGCTGCAGGGGCGCTCACGTGCGTTCGTTCGGCCGGCGCGCAGGACTGGGCTGGATCGACACGATCGGGCCACGCATTGGGTGTGTAAGTCGCGTCTCGGCGTGCCGCGGTCCACTCTTTGGCGGCCTTAATCGGTACTCGCGCCGTTTTGCGAAGTCCCTTCACAAGCTCGCCCCATATGTGTCAGGTTTCGGCTCAGTCCTTATTGACCGGGCGGGCAAATGCCGCGGGACCCCCTCAGCCGAACTCTGTTCGGCTCAAATGTCGACAGTGACATCCAGCCCCTGTGGGAGGACGGTGATCGCGCGTTCTGCCGTGCGAGGCAAATCCACGGCAGCAGGGCTGTCGTGCTTGTCGTGCGGCCCATCACGGAAGACCCAACGACGCTCGACCGCCTCGCCCATGAGTATGAGCTGAGGGAGGAGCTAGACGAGGCATGGGCGGTGCGGCCGTTGGAACTGATCCGGGAAGCTGGTCGGACTATGCTGGTCCTGGAGGATCCATGCGGCGAGCCACTGCTAAATTTACTCGGGGTGCGTATGGAACCCAAGCGCTTCCTGCGCCTCGCTGTTGGTATCGCCAGGGCCGTGGGCAAGCTTCACCGGCACAGCTTAGTCCACAAGGACCTGAAACCCGCTCACATTCTGGTCAATTGTCCTGACGAACAGGTACGACTCACTGGTTTTGGTCTGGCTTCCCGTCTTTCCCGCGAGCGCGTGCCGCCTGAGCCTGCCGAGTTCATCGCCGGCTCGTTGCCCTACATGGCGCCCGAACAGACCGGACGAATGAATCGCTCGGTCGATTGTCGCAGTGATCTCTATTCACTTGGCGTGACATTCTACCAGATGCTGATCGGCGCGCTGCCGTTCACGGGCTCAGATCCCTTGGAGTGGATCCATTGTCATATTGCAAGAAAAGCAATACCGCCCGTCGAGAAATCACAAAACCTCCCCCTGCCGATATCTCAGATTGTGATGAAACTCCTCGCGAAAACCGCCGAGGAACGCTACCAGACTGCCGCTGGCCTTGAGCACGATCTGCAACACTGTCTCGCAGCATGGGCCACCCACGGTCGCATCGACCCGTTTGAGCTCGGCACAGACGACACACCTGATCGGTTGCTCATCCCCGAGAGGCTCTATGGCAGAGCCCTTCAGATCGAGGCTTTGCTTGCCTCTTTCGATCGCGCGGTGAAGAGCGGCACGCCGAGGTTGGTGCTCGTCGCCGGTTACTCCGGCGTCGGTAAGTCTTCGCTCGTCCAGGAGCTACACAAAGCACTGGTGCCCTCGCGCGGGCAGTTGGTGTCAGGCAAATTCGACCAACTGAAGCGCGACGTTCCCTATGTGACGCTAGTGCAGACGTTTCAGAGTCTTGTCCGTCCTCTTCTCAGCAAAAGTGAGGGCGAACTCGCCACCTGGCGGCAAGCGCTCCGGGAGGCGCTCGGCGCGAATGGACGACTGATGGCCGAATTGATTCCCGATCTGAGCCTGATCATTGGCGAGCAGCCCGCGGTTGCTGAGCTTCCAGCCCGGCAAGCGCAAATTCGTTTCCAGCTGGTGCTTCGTCGCTTTATTGGCGTGTTCGCCCGGCGAACCCATCCTTTGGTGCTCTTCCTCGACGATTTGCAGTGGCATGATGCCGCAACGCTCGACTTGATCGAGGATCTCCTGACCCAGTCGGATCTGCACCTGCTGCTCATTGGAGCTTACCGCGGCAACGAACTTGATGCAGGCCATCCACTCAAACGCAAGCTCGACTCCATCAGGGGAGCCGACGTAAATTTCGAGGAGATCACGCTCTCGCCGCTCACTGCAGACGATGTCGCGCAGTTAGTCGCGGATACCCTTCGCTGCGGACCAAAACGCGCTGCCCCGCTTGCAAAGTTGGTGCATCAGAAGACGATGGGTAATCCGTTCTTCGCCATTCAATTCCTTTCTGAACTGGCCGAAGAGCAGCTGTTGACGTTCGATCACGAGTCGGCGCGCTGGCGATGGGATCTCGAGCGTATTCACGCAAAAGCGTACACCGAGAACGTCGTGGATCTGATGCTCGGCAAGCTCATCCGCCTGCCCGAGGAAACGCAGGACGCGCTGCAACAGCTGGCCTGTTTCGGCAACATCGCCGGGACGGCGGAGCTTGCGATCGTGCTCGAAATTTCGCAGGAGCAGGTGCACGCGACCCTGTGGCCGGCGATCCGGCAGGAACTGATCGCGCGCCACGGAACAGCCTACCGCTTTCTCCACGATCGCGTTCAAGAGGCGGCCTACTTGCTGGTGCCAGAATCCTCGCGCGCTTCTGCCCATCTGCGGATCGGTAGGATGCTGGCGGCACACGTCCCTGCGCACAAACGCGAAGAGGCTATCTTCGACATCGTCAGCCAACTTAATCGAGGTGTCGCGCTAATTGCCTCCGGTCAGGAGCGTGAGCAGCTCGCAGAGCTGAATTTAGTGGCAGGGCAGCGTGCCAGGGCGTCGGCGGCCTACGCCTCGGCACTCACATATTTCACCCTCGGTGCTGCGCTGCTCGCGGAGCACTCTTGGCAAAGGCGCCACGAACTCGCGTTCGCACTGGAGACAAGCCGGGCCGAATGCGAATTCTTGGTAGGCCAGCTGGAAATTGCAGAGAGCCTCCTGTCCGTACTGTCGAAGCGCGCCTTGAACGCGCCCCAGCGAGCAACGGTCGCATGTTTGCGGGTCGATCTTTACTTGACGCTCGGTCAGCACGGGCGGGCAGTGCTCACAGGGCTCGAATATCTTCACGACGTCGGGATCGAGTGGTCGCAGCATCCGACGGACCAGGAAACATTAGCCGAATATCAGCGGATGTGGTCACAACTGCCCGACGCAATCGAGGATCTTGCTAGTTTGCCTGCAATGACAGATCAGACCACGCTTGCCACGCTTGCCGTCTTGACCCGGATTCTTCCGCCCGCAGGTTTCACGGACGCCAATTTATCCGCTTTGGTCATCTGCAGAGCTGTCACCATCAGCCTCGAATACGGCAACACTGATGCTTCTTGCGCCCATTACGCATGGCTAGGCCGAATCTTGGCCGGGCGCTTCGGTGACTACCAAGCAGCTGACAAATTTGGTCGTCTTGCTTGCGACCTGGTTGATCGCGGTGAGTTCTCCCGTTTTCGGGCTCCCGTCTATTTGGCCTTCGGGTGCAACGTCATCCCGTGGACGAAGCCCCTAAGAGGTGGCCGGGTTTTGATTCGGCGAGCGCTCGCAGCTGCGGTCAGCAGCGGCGATGTCATCTATGAGGCGTACAGCTTGCTTCATCTAACCTCAAATATGATCATGGCCGGAGATCCCCTGAAAGAGGTACAGAACGAGATAGAGAAAAGCCTCGCTACGATACGGAATAGAAAGGTTCAGTTTGCTGCTGATACCGTAGCCGCTCAGCTCGCAATCATTAGAAGCATGCGCGGCCTCACGCGCTCATTCGGTTGCTTCGATGACCAACATTTTGACGAGCTAGACGTCGAGCGATCGTTGGCACGGAGTCCGGAGCTGTCACCTAGCGAAACCGTCTACTGGATCCGTAAACTTCAGGCGCGATTCATAGCCGGCGATTATGCTGCGGCTGTTGATGCTCGCTCCAAGGCGAAGCCCAAATTATGGACCATGCCGACAGAGCCGTTGATCGCGGAGTTTCACTTCTATGGTGCGCTGTCTCACTCATGTTATTGCGACAAGCCAGGCGAAAGCGAACAACAGCGACATCGGGATATCATTGATGCCCATTACAGACAGCTGCAGATATGGGCGGCGAATTGCCCCGAAAATTTTGAGAATCGGGCTGCCTTGGTCGGCGCTGAAATTGCAAGGCGGGAATACCGCGATACAGACGCAATGCGACTGTATGAACACTCAATCCAGACCGCAGCACGTGACGGTTTCGCCCACCACGAGGCAATCGCTTGCGAACTTGCAGCGCGCTTTTATGCTGCGCGCGGTTTTGACAGAATCTCCCGGGTTTACCTGCAGGACGCGCGGCGCGGCTACCTTCGTTGGGGAGCAGATGGCAAAGTGCGTCAGCTCGACGAGCTGAATCCCCATCTCAACCATGAGGAGACCACTCCTGCCGCGAATGGAATGAGGATCGGAGCTCCGGCTGAGCATCTTGATCTCGCGACGGTTACAAAAGTGTCGCAGGCGATTTCCGGCGAGATGGTTCTTCAAAAACTAATCGACACGCTTATGCGGACTGCCATTGAGCAGGCCGGCGCCGAACGAGGTTTGTTAATTCTGCTGCATGGAGGCGAGCCGCGGATCGAGGCGGAAGCCGCAGCGGTAGCGGATGCGCTGCTTGTAAAGGTGAATCAACAGCCCGTAACTCCGATGGCACTTCCCGAGTCCGTGCTGCATTTCGTCCTACGTGTCCGCGAAAACGTCATTCTCGAAGATGCTGCCGCCGAGCCTTCATTTGCGGAAGATCCGTATATCCGCGAGCGCAAAGCGCGTTCTATTCTTTGCCTGCCACTGATCACGCAGGGCAAGCTGATCGGCGTACTTTATCTGGAGAATAATCTCGCCGCGCGCATATTCTCGGCTGCCCGCAACTCGGTGCTGAAAATGCTTGCGTCGCAAGCTGCAACTGCGCTGGAAAACAGCCGGTTGTACAGCGAAGTTCAGCAACGGGAGTCAAAAATTCGGCGCTTACTCGACGCTAACATCATCGGAATATTTATCATTCGCGAAGGAGGCGAGATCATCGAGGCAAATCAAACCTTCCTCACGATGGTTGGATACGACCGCGAGGATCTCGTCGCGGGGCGAGTGAACGGTCTCGACCTGACACCGCCAGAATGGCACGAGCGCACACTGGATGCTGGAACAGAAGCAAAACGGACCGGAGCCGTTCAGCAGTTCGAGAAAGAGTATGTCCGCAAGGATGGCAGCCGCGTGCCGGTGCTAATTGGCCTCGCCGTCTTCGATGCGCGAGACGACCAAGGTGTTGGCTTCGTCCTCGACCTGACAGAGCGAAAGAGAGCGGAAGCGGAAGCCCGTGAAAGCGAACGACGGTATCGCGAGACTCTGATGGGGCTGGCACACGCCAATCGGATCACGACAATGGGACAGCTGGCCGCCTCAATCGCCCATGAGGTCAACCAGCCGATTGCCGCGATCAGCAGTAATGCGGGGGCGGGGCTAAATTGGCTCGGTGCTCAGCCGCCAAATCTGGAAGAAGTTCGGCAGACCTTCGGTTTGATCGTCCGTGACAGTATGCGTGCAGGGAACGTGATCCGTCGGATCCGCGCTCTTATGAATAAGGCTCCTATGCAAACGGAGCTTCTCGCAATTGACGAATTGATCTTAGAGGTCCTGGCCCTAGTTCGCGCGGAACTTGCGAAAAATGATGTATGGGTGCAAACGCGACGGACTGAGGCGTTGCCGCTCGTCCGCGCAGATCGCGTCCAAGTCCGGCAGGTGATTCTCAATGTGATCACGAACGCCATCGAGGCCATGAGCGAGATCAACGAAGGTGACCGCGAGTTACTGATCAGTGCGCGGACAGATGACTCGAATAACGTAGTGGTCACTTTTCGGGATACGGGTCCAGGACTTGATCCGAACAGCGCTGACCGCGTGTTCGAGGCGTTTTACACCACCAAGTCCGAAGGGATGGGCATGGGGCTGGCCATTTGCCATTCTATTATTGAGGCGCACGGGGGCCGGATGTGGGCGGGCGCCAATGATCCTCGCGGGGCGGTCTTTCAGTTCAGCATGCCGGTTGCGCCGGAGGGCGTGGATCGGTCGGAACAGGTCGCTTCACCGTCTTAGGCTCGAGTTCGATATCGAGCAGGGCGCTCCGGGAGCCCCGATCATCGTGACACAAGCGAGCGGCGAGACCTCGAGGATTTGAGACATTCGCGTTTCTTACTGCCCATCGAGGAGTGTTGGAGCGAGCGACAGCAACCTCGATCCCGCGGTCTCGCAGATTTTCGCGAATAATCAGAAGATCTACAGTCTGACCGTAACGTCAGATTCAGGACGCTTTGAGGGCTTCCTGCAAGTCTCTTGAGACTTGCAGGGCGTCAAGCGGAATCAGACGAAAGCTGCACACGCAGTGTTCGAGAGAATGACGGCAATAGCATCTTTGTTTGAGTCGGGAGAGCGACATGAGTTACTTTATAATGCATGCAATCGTCGCCTGTGGCTGCGCAGAGTCTCGGTGTGGCTGATCAGTTAGAGCCAATCCCAAGTGCTAAAGTGGTTTAGGAAGGGTTGCTTTGATAACAGTGGAACCAGCGCAGCCCCCTTGAATCCGATCTCAATGCAGAGCATTCCTGTCATGCGCCCCGAAGCAGGCCCCGGATTGCAACCGGTGTACCCCTCTTCTCCGGAGTTGGCCTCAGGGCCTCGCGCCGCTGCTGCCGCTCGCAATTGGCGACGCGCAAGCGATGGCGTCGTATATGGTTTTCTGTGCTCGTAAAAGCGCCTGACCCGAGCAGGAACCGACCGCCGCCGGCGCATCGCTGCGCAAAGGAGAGCAGTCGAGGATATGGAGAAAATGCAGGTGATACCGCGTCGTTCACAATACGTCGTTCGAGTTCGTCATCCTTTCGCAATGAGGTGAGCCACACGACGGTCTTCGTCACGGTCGCTCTTCGATAAGCCTTCGATGACGCCGGCGCGATCCGCCGCATTGCGGTTCTGGCTCATCTTCCGCGTGCCATCGAGCCGTGTAATTTGCAATCGCAGACCGACAATCCCCTTAAGCTCCGTTTTGATGAAATCGGCAGGGGCGTCAGACACCGCCCAGCGGTCTTTGCCCGAGCGCTCATGCACATCGGTTAGCCGCGTGACCACCTTTCGCAGCCGATCGGCATCATGGAAGAATTCGACCGGCCCGTAGGCATGCACAGCGACATAGTTCCACGTCGGTACGGCCTCGCCTCTCTCGTGCTTGGTCACGTACCAGGAGGGGCTGACATAGGCCTCCGCTCCAGCGAAAATGGCCATCGCCTCGCCAGTCGGTGTCAGCTTCGACTGCGGATTCGCACGCGCCACGTGGGCGTAAATCGTGCCCATGGAGCCTTCGCGCTCGTCGAGTACGACGGGCAGCATCGTTCCAACAAGCCCTTCGTGAGTAGCGGTAATCAGTGTCGCCGAGCGTGCCTGGCGCATTGTCCGATGAACGTCGGTGATATCGACAACTTGGAAGGAGGGCGGCGTGTACATCGACGAAGCTCCCCGGCAGCCCGACGGAAAGCCGGGCGACTCATCATTCGGACTGGGTACACCTCATGCTGGATCATAAAAAGGATCAGTTTTGGTGGGTGGTTTCAGTCCTCCGCGCGCGCTAGGCCCTGGGGGCAGTAAACCTATGACGCGTCAAAGGTGCAGGTGCACATCGGAGGGTGAGTTTGCACTCTGGTCAGCCGTTGCCTTCTATGCGCCCGCTTGCAGACGAATTCGGCTCTTCGCGGCGATGACTGCAGCACATGAGCAGCTTCACCTTAGGGCTGTGAGTGGGGACGACCAGAATTGCGGCTGAGCCCTGCTGCATCAGCTCGAAGCGCCGCGAGTCGCAGGTTGGCGGTGACTGGCTGTGCTAGATCCGCCCCTGGCACTGGACAGACAATCAAAAACAAGGAAATCGTAGCCATTCCGGCGGCGTGATGATTGCCGGTCATGAAATCGATAGGAGGCGTCCGTCCGTGTGATGTGTCTGGCACGCGACATACGGGGCCAATCTGGCCCATCTATATCGCAGAAGAAGGGGCCCGACATCCGACGTGCAATCCAGGAAGACGAGGATCCCAGCCGCGCCGCCTATCTGTTTCCCGCGGATGGGAATTATCATGCATCACGCGTTCTGGTGCTGGTCGAGAATGCCGAAGAGCTCAAGCGCCTCCCGCCGGTCCAGCAAAACGTCAGGAGCGACGGCCCATCCTCCCAGGCCAGACGTGTTGCGCGCTACAGTATTCCGCTGACGGGGCCTCGAAGCATCGACCGCTGCTTTCATCGGCCGTGATTGGCTCTATGGCTACCCAGATCCATCACAGCTGGCGCGGAGCCTGCGGCTTGCACACTTCGGCTGTTGCGTCGCATGGTTCCGATCTTCCGATCCTGCCTCATTGAGGACGATCTGATGGCGTTAACGCCGCATGCTGATGACCTATTCCGGTTCAGCATTTCAGTTCGAGAGTTCAAGTCCTCGTGCGGATTTTCCGGGTAAGAGAGAGCATATGCCTATGAAGGACACGATGAGCACATCAAGGGGTCGTTGCGCGTGCTCGGCGGACTTGCTGTCGTCGTCTGCGTCTCTTCCGTGCTCGGATCGAACAATGTGCGATCGGAAGCCCTCAAGGGCTTTGGCTCTGCAGCGACGGGCGGCCTTGGAGGCGAGGTAGTTCAGGTCAGATCAACCAAAGCTCTGAAGTATGAGTTGTGTCGTTCGTACAGCTACGGGCACTGCAATGACAATAGTCCGCGCGAGATCCAGGTAGCCGGAACAATAGACTTTACCGGTACGGAAGGGCAAGGCGAGGGGCAGGGTTGCCAATACGGCCGTGCTTGTTCGGCACCTTACAAGAGTGAGTCCCTTCTCCTTATAGACGGCAACGATGCGCATTGCGATGGCAAGGAGAAGACATTGGTCGGCTTCGACAGGGCCGGCAAGCGCCCGCTGGAGATTGGCTCAAACAAGACGGTGATCGGCGTTGGCCCGATCGCTACAATCAAAGGGAAGGGCTACGCCTAAATGGGGTGAGCAACGTCGTTATTCGCAACCTGACCATCAGCGTTATCAATCAAGGCGTGATATTTGCCGGCGATGCTATTGCAATTGCACGAGCCGACCTGGTTAGGATCGATCACAACCGATTTCACAATATCGGGCGGCAGATGATTGCCGGCGGTTTTGGCCCTACGACGAATATTACGATTTCCTGGAACGACTTCGATGGCAGCGATACCTATTCCTCCTATTGTAACGGGGAGCACCATTGGAATCTCCTGTTTCTTAGTGTCCCGCAGACGATCACCATCGCAAATAACTATTTCCATGAGATGTCAGGGCGGGCGCCGCACATTGACGGTGCGCAGGCTGTTATTCATCTCCTTAGCAATTACTTCCGCAATACGAATGCGCAACAGAGCGGCGGATTCTTCCATGCAGTGGATGCTGGACCATCTGCGCAAGTACTGATCGAGGGCAACTACTTTGACAACGTTGAACACCTATCAAGACTGGTAGTCGACATATCTTTGGCTTGTTGAGCAAACCAGCCGGACCGTGCAGAACATCTGCCTCGCCTTGCTCGGACGTCTGTGCATCGAGAACATCGCGATCCCAGTAAAACGGATCAATGGCTTTCGCCTGGATGAAGCCGTAGTTCATCGTTTGGAGCTCTTCCAAGGTCATCTATTCCTCTTCCATTTCCAGCCGATGGTGTTTCGGCAGTGATCACGGCCAGGGCAGGTCCCGGACACCTTGAGAGCCGGTGATGGCCCTTTCGCAGAGGCGGCTCGAGACTGGCCGACGTCCGCACTGTTAAGCGGAGGGCGCATACTGGACGAGAACAGCACGCACAGCTGGCTGCCCGGCGTTGCACGAGGAGCGTATGGCCGTTCTCTTCGGGTGCCGAGCGGTACATTTCTTATCGATTATGTGCCCTATGCCTTTCCCGCCGACCCATCCTGTACCTGACGGACGTTCACAGCTCCGTTTTCCGACTGGCATGGTGCTTGCTCGAGAGTACCCGTAGCGCGAGGCTCGCCTACGAAACCGAGTCACACGCGCCCTTGCCCGCTTGAAGAATCCGCAAAGCTTGGAAAAATTCGCAATGAAACAAACGGCTTCGACCGAGAGTGTCATTCCACTGACCGACGTCGTCAAGCGCGCAGCGCGCATCGGTGTTGAAATCAGAAATATCACGCTCTCGGGTGATTTACCGAGCCAAACTATCGCTGGGATCAACAGCTTGCTGCTCGAACACAAGGTGATCTTCTTCCGTGATCAGGGGCATCTTGATGACGCGGAGCAGGAGCGCTTTGCTGCTTGTTTGGGAAGGCTGGTGCCGCATCCGACGCTCGGTACGATCAATGGAACGACCTCGATCATCGAGCTTGATTCCGCGCGCGGAGGTAGCCGGGCTGATGTATGGCACGCCGATGGAACCTTTCTCGCGGCGTATCCTAGACTTGCGGTGCTGCGAGCCATTGTGGTCCCATCGTCCGGTGGCGATACGATTTGGTCGAACGCTGTGGCCGCCTATCTGGATCTGCCGCGGCCGCTCCAACGGCTTGCCGACGAACTCTGGACCGTTCACAGCAACGCCTTCGACTACGCCGGGACCTGCCGTGTTCGCGAAATCGACCAGAAGCATTTTGATGAGGTCTTTACCAAAACGATCTATGAGACGGAGCACCCGGTGGTCCGTGTACATCCCGAGACCAGCGAGCGCGCGCTGGTGCTCGGCGATCTGGTGCAAAGGTTTATTGATATCCCAAAACGCGACGGTCAGAAGCTGTTTGATCTATTCCAGTCTCATATCACGGCACCCGAAAACACCGTACGCTGGAGCTGGAAAGAAGGCGATGTCGCGATCTGGGATAACCGCGCAACGCAGCATTATGCGGTCAACGATTACGGTGACCAGCATCGCATCGTTCATCGTGCCACAATCGATGGTGACGCGCCCGTCAGCGTCGACGGTCGATGCAGTGTAACGCGCCTCAAGACGACGAAGCACCCGTCCACGAAGGTTGGCTAGCAAGGCTCGGCAAATTCACCGATCATGCACTGCTCTTATCGCATGTTCGCGCGAATAGATGTTTGAGAAGAGAAGTGAACCCAGCAGAACGCCACGCGCATTGGGTGGGAGGGCTAACGCGCCGCAGACTCGGGAGGCGACCTCCTTTGCTGGAGTAAGATGCTAAAGCTCGTCTCGACCGACGAAAATGAGTCAGCATTCGAGTGGCGCAAGTCATCCGGCCGCGTCCGCGTCGATTTGCCGCCGAAGGGGGGCACATCTCCGCCGACCTCGCGCATCGCGTTTCGGCCAGCGCCACGACCGTCGGACAGATATAGCGATTGCCGTGGTTGGGTAGCTTTGGCACCTGTGTCGCGGTTCCGCTTACCACACCTCTTCGGCGTGAACTAAGCTCCGAGGGCACGATTTCGGCTTGTCATGGGGAGCTCGGACGCGAGTCTGACGAACTGCACCAGCAATCATCCAAAAGCAATGTCGCTGCCGCAAGCTCAGCACTCAATTGAACAAATGAGCATCGGAGATCATTCCGCGGCCGGAGGGTATAGCTCTTGCGCAAGTACGATGTCGGCCTATCGCCCATAGACCGAAGCAGCAGGCTCTAACCTACCATTCCCAACAGCATGCTACGTTGGATATCACGGCTCAATTAGGGGGTACCCGGCTTCGCGTCAGGAGCACAGCGGATACCAAAATCGCCGTGATGGGTGACCCACACCGTTGAAAAGGGCGAGTGGGGATATCGACTACATGACGGTCCGCGCAGTCCTGAGAGCCTAGAAGAATATCGACGTAGATACCAATATATTCAGGGCGTGTCCTGTTTGCGGCGTGTAGGTAATGCTTGTCGGGTGATTGATGTACGTCAGTCCTACGGTTGTATATATCCCGGGCGCCAGATGCGCCGTATACAGTCCCGAAATTGCTGTGCTGTCCCGGTGCGCCAGCTGCTCTTTCCCCAATGCAGCGTCCACCGCGAAATGGCTCCAGATGGTGTTGTTGACAACAAGACTCATCTGATCAGTGGGCCGGCTGTCAAACAGGCCCTTCGCATACAGGCGAAGCTCGTAGTACTGGCTAGCCCTATTTAGGTCAGGCGGAGCGTACATCGCAGAGAACCCGCCATAGATTCCGCGAGATGCCGAGCCATGGACGGCAGACTGCCAGAATTGCCTATCCGCAGCTACATAGTAGACGCTGTTCGCCTTGGCTGTCGGTTGCGTCGGATGCTGTAGGTCCGTGTAGCTGCTGTTGTTAAAGCCCGCGCCAGCCCGCAGCCAAGTCTCGGGTACCCCGGGAGCAGGCTTGTTCTTATAGCAAACTTCATCAAGTAAAAGAATGCCCGCGTCGCGCGTGCTCCAGTTCAAGCCAGTGGGGTTTTCGCTTACATGCGTATATTGACCGGCTGGACTGAGCGAGCGCTGGATTGAGAGCTTGTTATATAAGCGATCGTCAAAATTGTACTTCAGATTAAGAGCCGGCGTTGGCGCCCAATTGTTGCTCATGCCTGCTTGGAACAGCATCTTCGACGAGGGGCCAAACACTTTTTCTCCGGCACCCGCAAACTCATGTTGGTTCCTGAGGTAACCCACTTTGAGTTCGATCTTCCTTTCAAACAACGTTTGATAGTAGGAAACCGCACTGATTCCCAGTCGGTCTGGCCCGGCGCTCTTCCATGTCCAATATTGATGCTCTGCTCCCACGACGATCTGACCGTCGGGAATCCCAAACCGAGCGAGGTCATAGGTGACGATCATAGAGTTGACGGTACTAAATGTCGGATTCTGGCCGACATATTGTTGATTGGCGATGGTGCTTCTGGCGGCATTACCGAGTTGATTGTTGGCAAACGTGTTTAGGGTCCAGCCAGCGAATCCAATCCCGAGATCCGAAAGCTCGGATCTGACAGAAGCTGTATCCTGATCTATGGTGTCCGCAGGACCAGGCCCAGTGAACGCCGCACCTTTTTCGCGGAGCTTCTCGAATTTTGCGAATGGGTCAATCTGCTTTTGACTTCTGCTCTTGGTGGTGACCTCCGCACTGTCGCGCGTTGTGGTAGACCTAGCTGCTTTTGGCAGCGAGTTCCCAGAAAGGCGCGCTGCTCCTTTGGGCCGGCCGCTTCGGAAGGTTACAGCCGGATTCGAAATTGTTTGGCTTCTTGCTCCGGCGAGCTCATCGGGGCTGTGACTTCTAGGGCCAGAGATATCACGAGGTTCTGCCTCCGCCGAACTGCAGGCGAGACTAGCTATCAGGGAAAGGAGAATACGCCCTCTTGACTTCGCACTTGGTCGAGAGATGAAAGCAACTTCGCCAGCCGAGTATGTCCGCATGGATACTGGCGCTATACCGCAACAATGCATCGTGATTTCCACGTCCGTCGATTTGAATAAGGTGCACGTCCACCTGACGGTCTAGACCGGTTCGGGATCCTAGTGCTCAAGGCGGACTAGGTGACGCTTGAGGCCAGGCGGCATCTCTGTGCCAACGAGACCCGCTCAGCCTTCCGCGCTATCACCACTGCTGGCGCAGCTTGGCCAACGTGGTGGTACCCAGCGCGGCGCAACCCAGCCGCTCGATCGCTAATCGAGTGCAAGCATCTGCGTGTCGAGACGGGGAGTGGCCTGCTCGATGTGACGTTCGCCGGCAAGAGATTGGCGGCCAGCGCCGGAGCCCAGGGATTCTCGCGACAAATCCGCTGCCACGAGGATGTTCTTCAACAGAGAGCCGCGCTAGCTGAGCTCGCATAAGAACACGCCGGACCCTAGAAACGCCCGCAGCTCGGTCCATGGGATGAAGCACAGGCGGGCAGAAGGGGCTAACATCTTTTGACGCCCGTAAGCTCGCTGAGGCCGGCACGAGGCCTTGATTGGCTCTCATGGGAAGATGGAGAGCGCGATTGGAGGCGTTTTGATAGCTGCGGGACCAGACAGAACATCCATCAGCTCGATTGGATTTACCGGATCTATATCGCATCGCGACTTCGTCCTTGATGTGGCCCGAGCGAGTTTCACCGGCACTGACTGGCATGTGTCCGTCATCTCCATCAATTGCTAGGTTTGGTAGGTTGACCGGGCGCGGGACGTCGGCCTCGCTGTGCGAATCTGTCGTGCCGCTCGGCGCGAGACCGTCCCGGCGTTCGGGACGAACTCCGGTATGGCAGCATCGAGGGGTGCTATTCGGGAAGGTCGCTTCGATTCCGGTTGCGCGAGGCTCTTACGGGAAACTTGTTTCGATCCCGCGGGATCCGGTTCTAACTGTAGTGCTCGATTATCGTTGGCGCCGTGTCGCGCCGGCGCCGGTCCTTTTGTGCTCTTTGGTCTAGCTCATCGCGTCGACCAGCTGCTGCTCTGGATTGCACGCAGCGATCCGTAGCGATCCTGGTCGAGCGGCGACCATGCACATCAATAGGATCCGTCGTGCATCACCACGAAGCGCTCCTCTTTGCTGGGAGTTCGTATCCAGCGTAGACCCCAGGCTGATTGCGGTATCCCGGGCTGCCAGCGCTTGAGGAGGTCGAAATATCCTCGTACATCCGGACGAGCTCGATCAGGTTTTAGATACCGAAGTCGCTGAACGCCTACATCTCATCTTCTCCGACGCGGTAGACCCAAATGAAGCCGTCCTCGATCGCCATTTTGTTGGCGACGTCCCGCAGCCAGTCGTCGTCCTGGTCGAGGTCCGCGGCCACACGGGCAATGGTGGTGATGTGATGAACTTTGTCGGTCACGCCGCTTGAGCGGACTGCGTTGCAGTCGGGGGGTCCAATTGCCGGCAGCAACTCGCCGAGCTGACTTCGCGGCTAGGGCCGGGTCGGCTCTCGTCGCGCAGCTGCGGACGGCGTCCTTTACGAATTTGGCGCTGTACGTGAGTGCACCAGGTGAGCGAAAATCGTTACCCGGGCTTCTGGGCGCGTAACGGAAGGTAATGCATTCATACGATCAGCGCTCCTTGGCTGGTCTTGTCAGAGCGGCGCGCCAAGATAAGCATCGAATGCGGCGGCCACGGCGCGAGTTAGAAAACGATGCTCCTGCCTCACGCGGATGAATCCCTTTTCCACCTCCACGATCCCATCCTCGGCGAGCATTGCCAAGCGTTCGGGTGAACCGAGGAACGGGACCGGGTCAAATCCATGAGCAATGCAAATTGCCGGCACGTCGACCTCGAAATCGCACATCAGCCGCTCGATGATTGCGGCCCGGACGCGGTCTTCAAGGCTGAGACAGTAGCCCTTTGACGTCGCCAGACGGCCGGCTTTGATTTGGCGGCTGTAAGAACCCGCTGCAACTTCATTCTGGACGTAACCATCGCCAACTCGGCCGATGGCCGACGGGCCGAAACCGATGACTTTATGGCAGGTGTCGGCCGAGTAACCCAGTGAGTTCCGCCGCAGGCGACCGGCTTTCTGCGCCAGCGCGAGCTCATCGTCCGGCAAGGCGAAATGGTCAAGTCCGATTTGGCGGTAGCCCGCAGCAATCAGTGTATTGGCCATTGCCGCGGCCTGTTCTGCACGGGCAGGGCCGTCTGGCAGCGCTGCCTCGTCGATCAGGCGCTGATTCTTCTTAAAGGAAGGAACATGCGCGTAGCCAAATACCGCAAGCCGGTCTGGTCGCATGGCCACCGCCGTAGTCGCGGTCTGAACGCAGGACTGCACCGTCTGATTTGGCAGACCGTAGATGAGGTCGAAGTTGATGCGCATTACTCCATGCTGCCGCAGCATTTCGACAGCGCGCTCTGTTTGTGCCTCACTCTGAACGCGGTTAATGGCCTTTTGAACAATTGGATCGAAGCTCTGGACGCCCAGGCTCGCGCGGTTCACGCCGGCAGCCGCTAACGCTTCGGATGTGGCGAGCGTGAACGTGCGCGGGTCGATCTCAACAGCGATGGCGGCCGTTTTCGAAACCGCAAAGCGGCGGCGCAGAAGTTCCATCAGTGCCCCGAACTGCGCGGGCTCGATGAGGGTCGGCGTTCCACCGCCGAAGTGCACGTCGCTCACAGGCAGCCGTTGCGGCACCTGCGCCGCGACCAACTCGATCTCCTTACGAAGAACCGCCAAATATTCTAGGATGGGTGAATCCCGGCGAGTGATGCTTCGAGCGAAGCCGCAATACCAGCAAATCGATCGACAGAACGGAACGTGGAAATAGAGCGACACGGACTCATTAACCGGCAGGCGCTGCAGCCATTTCTCAGAGGCTTCGGCGCCGACCACCGTGGAGAACTGGGCTACAGTTGGATAGATGGTGTACCAAGGAAGGCGAGCATCGCAATACTTTTCCAGGACCGAGGTCTGCAACGATTGTTCCTATGTTTACGAATTTTGTGGTCGCAAGCGAAGTCTTTTGCATTCCCTTTTGCCGACAGTAGTCGGGAATGTCGCTAGACAATTGGGAGCTTGCGTGACGGCCGATCTGCTGACGAAACGCGGTGTGGGATAGCAAGCCGTTCCTCTCGAAGACAGAGAACAACTGCTGCACGCGAGATACTCGAATCAACACGGCCACGGCGGGGCCCCAGATTCAACTCCGCTTCGCTAATCTCCGACGTTCGCCAACGAGACATCCACCGGGGCCGTTGACGCTGCTAGAGCTCGAACTGCTCCACGAACTGACTCGTGCGAGGTTCATCGATCGAAATTGATACGTCGCCTCGCAATGTTTATCAACTGACAAGGTTTGGTAGTTGACTTCTGCCTGGCGTATTCCCCGTTTACCCAGGGATCCTGCGCCGGCTCGGGGACATCCCGGTACGTAGTCGAACTTCACCAATGCGAGGATCGTCGGTGTCGCGCGGCGCCACGGCTGTTGGCGTGAGTGTGTTCTCGCAGTTGGTATGGAAAAAGTAATGAGCCGGTAGGCGAGGGAGAAGTGATCGATGAACTTGAACAGCCGTTTCAGACTTGCCACCGGTTTTGCACAGATCGTCAAGGCACCTATGGTGGGTGGTGGTCGTCTTCGCGTGTCTGGGCACTGCAGGAGTCTATTTTTGACCGACGTCCGACAATATCTCGAGAGCTCGGCGGTCCGTGAAGTTGCTCCATGGCTGAGCTTGTCACCGACGCCGGGGCGGTACCTGTCGGAGGTTCCATCGGGACAGGCTCACGGTCAAGCGGCTTCACCCGAGCTCGCGTCCTCGTCGGGCACGGCGTGTGCAGAAACTTCCAAACACGGCGCAACCAGGACGTCGGGCCCCGACGACGCATAGCCGAAAACGAGGCTCAAGAACCAGAACGCATTCTTCTTCTAATTCAGTACATCCAGCCTCTTGAGATCGGATGACTTGACCTACGATCGAGCCTCCGCCGCGAACATTCTACTCGACGCCACTGTTCGTCCCATAGCCACAAAGCGCGCAAACCAACAAGCAAATCGTCCGGATGGACCATGTACGGCGCATAGCCCGGGAGATCGCGGCGCGCCTGATAGTTCTACGCGGTATTCCTGACTGCCTCAGCTAGCATCGCGTAAAGCTGCCGCTTGCTCATTTCCTGAGGCTGGCTATCTAGCGCCTTTTGCGACAGCTTCTTTCCGACGCAATCGCGACCAGCCGCCATCGCCGTCGGCCTTCGCTTCGGGGCGGGTCTAATCTTGGGTTTTGCTGTTGGTGGCTTGTGACCTCGAGTTAGGCCCAACCGAGCTAGCCTGCCGCAAACTGCGTTGCGACTGCACTCGAGATGACGCGCGATCTGCGCGGCACTCTGTCCCGCGGCCCAGAGCTTTTCCAGCTGTGCCAATTCTCTTTTATTCCAGCGCATGGACGCTACTTTAGTGCCAGTTGTGAGGTCAGGTTAGTTTACTCTTCGTCCGGCTCGCGCACGATCGCCGCGTTTGGTCTCCTGTTCATTCATTCTACGAAAGCCCGCATCGCGAGTGAAGGAAAAACGAGTGTCCTTGGCAAACCGCGCTCTCTTCTTAGTCCCTACCGTGATTAGGGTCCCATCTGCTCGCGCAATATAAGTAGTCGAGTGGGAACCGGGCGTGCCGCTTGGTGCCATCGCTGCGAGCGCTTGCGTCCTGATGTTGACTAACACAAAAGCGAGTTCGCGCGCCTCCCCAATCTTGATAGGGGAGCTTCGCTCGCCTTTTCACTATTCTTCATCGACCAGGGCCGAACCAAGTTCCCAAGTAACTTCGGCCGTAAGATAATTTTAGAGTTCTGACGATTGTGCGAGCTCTCGCGAAGCCGAGCCATGGACATGCGTCACACATTGTTACTGTAGAGCCCGGCTCGTTGTGTTTCGACCGAGCTTCCATGCGAGTGCAAAATAGCGCATGAGCCGAGCTTTCAAAATTGCACGCCAACGTCCGCGAGACAATCATGACAGACTTATCGGCAGAGAACGCCTGCGAGGAGGCTGACATCCCGCTGAGCCGCCTTGATGTAAGCGAGCCCAAGCGCTTTGAAGATGATACCGTTTGGCCTTGTTTCGAGCGGCTGCGAAGGGAAGATCCCGTCCATTACTGCGAAAACAGCCCGTACGGCCCATATTGGTCGATAACAAAATACCGCGACATCGTAGCCGTGGATTCAAATCACACAATATTCACGTCAGAGCGAAGCGTCACAATTGTGGACCCGCCGCAGAAGTATTGGACTCCCAGTTTTATTAAGATGAGTCCTCCTGTCCATGCTCAGCAGCGTAAGACTGTCAGTCCGATCGCGGCATCGGAGAACCTGGCCAAGCTTGAAGGCTTGATTCGCTCGCGGGTTCAGAAGATCTTGGACGGTTTGCCGCGCAATGATACCTTCAACTGGGTCGATAGAGTCTCCATCGAGTTGACGACCCAAATGCTGGCCACGCTGTTCGACTTTCCATTTCAAGATCGGCGGCTGCTGACCTACTGGTCGGACGTAGCCGCCTTGAGTCCACAAATGGGCCACCAGATCGACAGCTGGGAAAAGCGAAAGGCGGTGCTGTCCGAGTGCTTGGATTATTTCACACGGCTTTGGAGCGAACGGGCAAAATCCGCGCCGCGCGCTGACCTAATCTCTATGATGGCGCATTCACCGGCGACCCGAAACATGGAGCAATGTGAGTTCCTGGGCAACCTCATTCTGCTGATTGTTGGAGGTAACGATACTACGCGCAACTCAATTACCGGTGGCGTCTTGTTCATGAGTCAAAATCCGTCCCAACTGCGAAAACTCCGCGATGATGCTTCGCTAGTGCCGGGGGCGGTATCCGAGATTATACGATACCAAACGCCTATCGCGCATATGCGCCGGACCGCTGTGGACGATTTCACGATAGGGCACAAGCAAATCAGGCGAGGCGATAAAGTTGTGATGTGGTACATCTCTGGCAACCGAGACGACGACGTTATTGCTAGCCCCAACAGCTTCATCATCGATCGAAAACATGGACGGCAACATCTCTCTTTTGGCTTTGGGATTCATCGTTGCATGGGTAGGCATCTTGCAGAGCTGCAGCTGAAAATCCTGTGGCAGGAGATGCTGAAGCGATCTCTGGAGGTAAAGGTGGTCGGCGAACCGGAGCGAGTTCAATCCAATTTTATGCACGGTTATTCCGCACTGCCGGTGCAGATTCCAGGTTAGTCTCGGTTGCGAGCGACATTCAACACTGGTCATATCGTGCAGAACCAGTTAGGACCTCGTGGAGACCAGTTGTCTCGGTAAGTTCACCGGGGTTGCCTTGCGGGCTTCCGGGTGTTTTGACGATTGCCGGCAGGGCCACAGCGTCGCTATCCCGCCGAAGACCTTGGCCGGGCAGTTGCGATATTCATCGCGCCACCCCCTGCTACCACCTTCGACGGCCTCGCTTTCTGTGTCCTGGTTGTGCTCGGCCGAGCGGCCCTCTCGGCTTGTTCTGGGCGAAACGGTCGCTCGCGTTCACCTTGGAGGGATGGTGAGCGGATCGGCTCTCTCCGAGAAGCCCCAAGTGGCGGACCGATCCGTAATGGCTTTGTTTCCATGGGCGATCGCCTGCCGGAACTTTCCACCCCGGTCGCTTGGCTTCAAAAAGCGCGTCCACCCGACAGTTCTGTCATGCGATATCCCCTCGACATGCCTGAGCGGGCAAGGCCTTTTTGGCGGTAGGCTGATCGCGCTTAAGCGGCGTGAGCGGCGGTCTGAGGCTGTTCGATTGCCCAGATTGACGACCGGGTGCTGATGGAAGCTTGCCGTGAGGCCGCGTCGTGGAACCGACTCTTGAGGATCGCCGTCAACGTCTCGGCCGCGCAATTCCGCAGGGAGAACCTCGATGCGCAAGTCCGAAAGGCGCTGGGCGAAAGCGGGCTGTCGCTGGCCGGCCTCGAGCTCGAGATCACCGAAGGCGTGCTGATCGAGGATGTCTTGCGCGCGAAGAAGACGATGCAATCGCTCAAGAGCCTCGGCATCCTGATCGCGCTGGACGACTTCGGGACCGGGTATTCCTCCTTGTCCTACCATCGAGGCCTTCCCTCTCGACTGGATCAAGATCTATCGGGCATTCGTGGGCTCGCTTGGACAGAACGAGCGATCGTTGGCCATCGTTCGCGCTGTCATCGGCTCGCTCAGGGTCTTGGCGTGCCGGTGCTTGCTGAACGGATCGAAACGAAGGTCCAAATGTCGCTCCTTGTCCAGGAGGGCTCTGATGAGATGCAAGGCTACTTGATCGGACGCCCGTAGCGTCTTGCGGCGGAAAGTCGGTCCAAGGCGAGGGTCCCATCTCTCGTCCAGTCGGCCTTGTAGGGGAGATTGCGGCGGGCTCGACAAAGCTGTCTTCAGGATTCGGCATTGAAGGACCCGGACTGAAATCCAGACCGGCGTCACTGGTGCGAGAGCTGCCAGCAGGCCCAGTACCGCGAAAATCAGGATGATCTAGAGGACGTCAACATCCGCGCCGCATTCGCCTGCGCGCACCGTAACGTCAGGCCGGCTGCTAGGCCACAACCTGATGGGAGGTCGAACCGGTTTGGTCGTTTTGGGCTTCAACTCCGCCGCAGCAGTTGGCACACGTTTTGGCAACTCTGATCCTCTTGGCCGGAAACGCAGCCCGCGGCTTGATTGCGGCAAGAAAGGCCCGCCGAAATGCGTTCGGCGGGCCAAGTCGGAGAGGAGAAACGCGGCCGGGTGAAAGCGATCCGGCATCGAGATTGTGCAGGCGCTGGCGGTTGCGCAGTACGATCTGGCGGGCGCCGGAGATGCCGAGTATGCGCTTTGCGTGAAGCTGCGAGAGCGCGCGCGACACGGTCTCGAGCGTGAGGCCGAGATAGTCGCCGATATCGCGCCGACACATCGGCAGTGCCATCATGCCGGCGACGGCGAGGCGGCGATCCATTTCGAGCAGGAAGGTTGCAACACGCTCCATCGCCGTCTTGCGCCCCAGCAGCAACATGTGATCTTCGGCGTGACGCAGCTCGCCCGCCGTCATGACCCAGAGCTTGCGCGCGACCTGTACGTCGGTGCTGGCGGACCTTTCGAGGCTGGCTCGCTCCACGAGGCGTACGCTGGTGGCGATAATCGCTTCGGCCGCAAGGCGATGCGTCTGGCCGGGTTCGAGGCCGAACACGTCACCGGGAAGATGGAACGCGCCGATCTGACGGCGGCCGTCGGAGAGCAGCTTGTAGCTGCGCACCGCGCCGGAGACGACCTGATAGACATATTCGGCGGGCTCGTCCTCGCCATAGATCTCCTCGTCCTTGCGATAAGAGAACTCGGTGGCAACGAGGCCGGCATGTCCGGCGATCGCGCCGAACTGTTCGGAAACGGAAAGCGCGGGAGCGATCTTACCGCCGATTTGGGTCTTAATCGCCTGGGTCTTGAGCGTCTGGGTCAGCATCTGCGCCATCTCCGTTGTGATGGTGCATTGGTACGCGGGATCGCGCGATCCGGAAATTTCGAGCGATATCTTAAGGAGGTTTACCTACGGAGAATCCCGTAGGTCAGTGGCCGCGCCTGTCCTGGATGGCGTGGCGGATGCATTTCGCCAGGTTTTCATCGAGGAGCGGCTTCAAAATCACGTCCGTGATCCCTGCCGCCGCTGCCTTTACCGAGATATTTCCGTCGGGATAGCCGGTGATCAGGATCACGGGCCTGTCGGCGTCGGATTGACGCAGCCGCCAGGCCAACTCGATGCCATTGATGTCAGGCATCTTGTAGTCGATCACGTAGCAGTCCGCGCCGGGCGGGGTCGTCGCATTGAGCAGCGCCGGAGCGCTCCTGAAGGTCCGCACGGCAAAACCCTCGGTTTCCAGCAGGAAGCGCAGGGATCCCAGCACAGCGGCATCGTCGTCGACCACGTAGACGGTGGGCTTTGCCGATGCGCCTGGGGGCCGCTGATGGGGCGAGCCGATCTCGATCATGCCTGCGTGGCTACCACAGGCCCGCACACGTGCCTTGACCTGCCTCAATCCTTCAGCATGCCGGCGCGCATCGCCATCCGGACCAGTTCCGAGAGGCTGTTGGCCTGCATCTTGGTCATCACATTGGCCCGGTAGACCTCGATCGTGCGCGGGCTGATGTCGTATTCGCGGGCGATCAGCTTATTGGAGAGACCTGCGATCAGCCCCTCCATGATCTGGTGCTCGCGCGGGCTCAACGAGGCCACACGGGCGGCCATATCCTGAGCGATAGCCTCGTTCTTGGCGACCGGTTCGGCCCGGCGGATCGCGGCCTCGATCATGGTGACGAGGCGGTCGTCCTCGAACGGCTTTTCCAGGAAGTCGACCGCACCAAGCTTCATCGCTTCGACTGCGAGCGGCACGTCGCCGTGACCGGTCATGATCACGATCGGGAACGGACTGTGCTGCGCCTTCATGCACTTGAGAAGCTCGATTCCGTCAACGCCCGGCATGCGGATGTCCGAGACTACGCAGCCGAAGGCGAGGCCGGGCAGGGCGCCGAGGAAGCCTTGCGCGTTGTCGAATAGGGTGACGCCGAAGCCGCAGGAATCCAGCAGGAAATTCAGCGAGTCCCGCATCGCCTCGTCGTCGTCGATGACGTAGACATGTCCCTTGGTTGTCATGAATCAGTTCTCGTCGGCTGCCGGGAGGGTGAAGCGGAATGTTGCGCCACCCGATGCGTTGCTCTCGGCCCACATGCGGCCGCCGTGAGCCTCGATGATGGAGCGGCTGATGGACAGTCCCACGCCCATGCCGGTCTCCTTGGTGGTGAAGAAGGTCTGAAACAGGTTTGAAATGACGTCGCCCTGGAAGCCGGACCCGCTGTCGGACACCTCCACTTCGATCACATCATCGGCGATGCGGCTGTTGGCAATAACGAGCTCGCGCGGCGGCGACTGCGCCATCGCTTCCAGCGCATTGCGAAACAGATTGACCAGGACTTGCTGGATCTGCACCCGGTCGGCGAGGACGAGATCGGCGTCCGGATCGAGATTGAAGCGGAGCTGCACGTTCTGCTCGCGGGCGCCGGCAAGCCCAAGCGCGCCGGCTTCCTCGATCAGCTTGGACAGGCTCTCGACCCGCTTCTCGGACTCGCCGCGAGACACGAAGTCGCGTAAGCGCCGGATGATCTGGCCGGCGCGCAACGCCTGTTCGGCGGCGCGGTCCAGCGCGCTTTCGATCTTCCGTGTGCTCGGATCGCTGCTGCCGGCGAGCAGCCGTCGCGAGCCCTTCATATAATTGCTGATCGCCGCGAGCGGCTGGTTGAGCTCGTGGGCGAGCGCAGAGGCCATCTCGCCCATCGCGGTCAGCCGCGAGACATGGACGAGCTCGGACTGCAATTCCTGGAGCCGCGCCTGGGTCTGTTGATGCTCGGTGAGGTCGCGGATGAATCCGGTGAAATAAGGCTCGGCGCCCGACTGCATCTCGCCGATCGCCAGATGCATCGGAAAGGTGGTTCCGTCGCGGCGCTTGCCCGTCACGATACGCCCGATGCCGATGATATGCGGATCTCCGGTGGTGCGGTAGCGCGCGATGTAGCCGTCGTGGCGGGTGCAGTCGGGCTCAGGCATCAGGATGCTGACGTTCTGGCCGATGGCCTCCTGCTCGGGCCAGCCGAACAGGCGCTCGGCCGCCGTGCTGAAGAGCTGGATGATGCCGTGGCCGTCGATGACGATCATTGCATCGGGAATGGTCCGGAGGATCGACTGGAGGTGAGTCTCGCGGGTGCGCAGTGCCTCCTCAACCTGTTTCTCCTCGTTGACGTCGAGAAAGATGCCGCTGAGATGGCGGGCGGCACCGGCGTCGTCCCGGATGAGACCTGCCCGGGCGCGAATCCAGCGCCCCAGGCCTGAGGCATTGGCAACTCTGAAGGATACGTCCAAGCCGCCGCCGTGGTCGACGACATGCTCGATCGCGCTCTCCAGGCGCGCGCGGTCCGCGGGACCGAGGCGCGAGAGAAGGAGTTCATAGCTCGCCGGTTGATTCCGTTCGATGCCGAGCAGCATTCTCGCGGTTTCCGACCACTCCAGCTCGCGCATCCTGAGATCGAGATCCCAGGTGCCGACGCCAAAGCCTTCGATCCGAACGCCGAAATGCTCGCCGCGAGCGTCCTCTGGCGGATGCGTTACGCGGCTCAGCGACAAGCTATTGCTCCCATTCTCCCGCGGCGGGGTCCCGTGGCGGCAATTTCGCCCAAGGCCGGACCGGAGGCAAGTTCGGATGTCTGATCGGCGGATTTCTCCCAACTGGGCGCCGAAAATTGATCTACCTCATCCTGCCTTGCGTCGGCGCGGCTAGATTTCCACAGCAACGTACTGCCCGGAGGCTCCCGATGACATATCCGACCGTGGTGGTCAGCCTGGCGCTCGATCAGCCCAACGAGGCACGTCTTCAGGTCGCGGGCGAACTCGCCGAGCGGTTCGAGGCGACCATTGTCGGCGTTGCCGCGGCGCAGTTCGCTCCGCCGCTCTATTTCGCAGATGGCGCCGAGGCCCTAGGGCTGATCGATCGGGAGCAGGCTTCCGTCAGGAACGCCTTGCCGAGCTGGAGGCGCAATCCGCGCCGCGACGAAGGCGCGCGGCGGACACTCGGAATGGCGCAGCGCCCTGGATTTTCCCAGGCGGTTTGTCCTGGCGCAGGTGCGGTGCGCCGACATCGTCGTCAGCGGCGGATATAGCCCGCTTTCTCCGATGCCTTTTCGCTTGCAAGCCTGAAGGATCTGGTAATGCAGGCTGGCCGGCCGCTCCTGATGGTAACCGACGGAGTCAACTGGCTCGATATGCGTAGCGTGCTCATAGTCTGGAAGGACACGCCCGAGGCACGGCGGCCGGTTGTCGATGTATTGCCGAGGCTGCGCAACGCGAAGGACATAACCATCGTCGAGCTTCCGGAATACGCTGGCGACGGCTCGGCCGCGATGGGGCGCGTCACGGACGGTGCCACATGGCTCGCTCGCCACGGCCTCGCTGCGATCGCGCGCATCCCGGAAGCCGCGACAAACCAAACCGCCGCCGCGCAATTAGAGAAGATCGCCTATAACATCGGCGCCGGCTTGATCGTCGCCGGCGCCTACGGTCATTCGCGCTTCCGCGAGCTGATCCTCGGCGGCGCCACGCATCATCTGATGACGCAATCGGCCCGCTGCGTGTTCCTGTCGCACTGACGGCCGGCGAACCCAGACCAATCCAGGAGGACGCGCCGTGTACAAGTCTCTTGAACAGACCGTCGGCGGCTACATGACACGCAACGTACGGACGGCTCAGTGCGATCTCGACCTGCTCGAACTCAGCGAGATGTTCGAGCGCGACGATTTCAACTCCTATCCAGTCGAGGATGACGGGCAGGTGGTCGGCATCGTCAGCAAATTCGACATCCTGAAGTGTTTCGCCTTCACGCCGAGCCAGATGCTGACGCGCTATCCCGACCTGATGAGCCGCAAGATCGGCGACGTCATGACGCCCGAGTTCATCTATGTCAGCCCCGACACAACGCTGACGCGCGTGCTCCAGATCATGGTCGAGCATCGCATCAGGAGCATCATCGTGCTCGACGGCGCAAGGAAGCTGGTCGGCATCATCGCCCGCGAGGACGTCATCGCGGCGCTCAAGGCCACCGCGCGGGACTGATCCCGCGATTTCAAGCTCCGTGATTTTCCGGAGGCAATGCTTCGCGGTGTGCGCCGTGCCGTGCGCAAGCAATTGATACTACTCCCTGATCCGCATCGGTCTCACATCAACGGAAACCCAGCTAGCTTGATTTCAATCAATTCCCCGCGAGGGCGAATGTGGTTTCTGGCGACGTGTTCTTTCAGAGAGAATCCGCATGAGCCAGCCCGCCCTCTCCAAATCCATGACGTCAGGTGAAAGCGGCCTGGCTATCGTGTTCGCAGTCACCGCCTTCTTGTGCGTGATCGCCTCGGCCAAGGCGCTCGACGCGTCCTTCGCCTTCCACGCCGCGCTCAGCGCGGCGGCGAGCCTGGCGGCGGTGTTCTGCATCATCAACCGGTACTTCGATCGCCCGGCGGCATTGCCGCCGGCTGAGATCAACGGCCGCCCCAACTACAACATGGGCCCGATCAAGTTTTCCTCCTTCATGGCGATGTTCTGGGGCATCGCGGGCTTCCTCGTCGGCGTGATCATCGCCTCGCAACTGGCCTGGCCGGCGCTGAACTTCGATCTGCCCTGGATGAGCTTCGGCCGCCTGCGTCCGCTGCACACCTCCGCCGTGATCTTCGCCTTCGGCGGCAACGTGCTGATCGCGACGTCCTTCTACGTCGTCCAGAAGAGCTGCCGCGTGCGCTTGGCCGGCGACCTCGCGCCCTGGTTCGTCGTGATCGGCTACAATTTCTTCATCTTGATCGCCGGCACCGGCTATCTGCTCGGCGTCACCCAGTCGAAGGAATATGCCGAGCCGGAATGGTACGCCGATCTCTGGCTGACGATTGTGTGGGTAGCCTATCTGCTCGTCTTCCTTGCCACCATCATCAAGCGCAAGGAACCGCACATCTTCGTCGCAAACTGGTTCTATCTCGCCTTCATCGTGACGATCGCGGTCCTGCATCTCGGCAACAATCCGGCCCTCCCGGTCTCGGTGTTTGGCTCCAAATCCTACGTCGCCTGGGGCGGCATCCAGGACGCCATGTTCCAGTGGTGGTACGGCCACAACGCGGTCGGCTTCTTCCTGACCGCCGGCTTCCTCGCCATCATGTACTACTTCATCCCGAAGCGCGCCGAGCGGCCGATCTATTCCTATCGGCTGTCGATCATCCACTTCTGGGCGCTGATCTTCCTCTACATCTGGGCAGGTCCCCACCATCTGCACTATACGGCGCTGCCGGACTGGACGCAGACGCTGGGCATGACCTTCTCGATCATGCTGTGGATGCCCTCCTGGGGCGGCATGATCAACGGCCTTATGACGCTGTCGGGCGCCTGGGACAAGCTGCGCACCGACCCTGTGCTGCGCATGCTCGTCGTCTCCGTCGCCTTCTACGGCATGTCGACCTTCGAAGGCCCGATGATGTCGATCAAGGTGGTCAACTCGCTCAGCCATTACACCGACTGGACCATCGGCCACGTGCATTCCGGCGCGCTCGGCTGGGTCGGCTTCGTTTCCTTCGGCGCGCTCTACTGCCTGGTACCATGGGCGTGGAATTGCAAGGGGCTCTACAGCCTGAAACTCGTCAACTGGCACTTCTGGGTCGCAACCCTCGGCATCGTTCTCTACATCTCGGCGATGTGGGTGTCGGGCATCCTCCAGGGTCTGATGTGGCGCGCCTACACCTCGCTCGGCTTCCTCGAATATTCCTTCATTGAGACGGTCGAGGCGATGCATCCCTTCTACATCATCCGCGCCGCCGGCGGCGGCCTGTTCCTGATCGGCGCGCTGATCATGGCCTACAATCTCTGGATGACGGTTCGCGTCGGCGAAGCGGAAGTCCAGAGGCCCCTCGCTCTTCAGCCGGCGGAATGAGGAGTTTTCCATGTCGTTCTGGACACGCCATCAAGTCTTCGAAAAGAACTCGATCATCCTGATCGTCGGCATCCTGCTGGTGATCGCGATCGGCGGTCTCGTCGAGATCACGCCGCTGTTCTACCTCAAGAGCACGATCGAGGCGGTCGACGGTGTCAGGCCCTATACGCCACTGGAGCTCGCAGGCCGCAACGTCTACGTCCGCGAAGGCTGTTATCTCTGCCACTCGCAGATGATCCGCCCCCTGCGCGACGAGGTCGAGCGCTACGGCCACTTCTCGCTCGCCGCCGAGAGCATGTTCGACCACCCGTTCCAGTGGGGCTCCAAGCGCACCGGTCCCGACCTTGCTCGCGTCGGCGCCAAATATTCCGACGACTGGCACGTCACCCATCTGACCAACCCGCGCGCGATCGTGCCGAAGTCGGTGATGCCGGGCTATCCGTTCCTCAGTCAGACGGAGGTCGATCCCGACATGATCGCCGACCACATGCGTACGCTGAGAACCGTCGGGGTGCCCTACACCGACGATCAGATCGCGAGCGCCGGCGCCGATATGAAGGCCCAGGCCGATCCGGACAATTCCGGCAGCGATGCCTTCAGCAAGCGCTACGCCAAGGCCGTCGTGCGCAATTTCGACGGCAAGACCGGCACGCCGACCGAGATGGACGCGCTGATCGCATATTTGCAGATGCTCGGCACGCTGGTCGACTTCAAGATCTACAACGAGAAAGCCAATTTTCGCTGAGAAGGCATCAACGATGAAAGCCATCCTGACACTCGACAATCTTGCGTCCGGTCTCGTGACCACGATCTGGACGCCGGTCTTCATCGCGATCTTTCTCGCGATCATCGCCTACGCATTTTGGCCTCGCAACAAGCCCGCTTTCGACGAAGCGGCACACCTGCCGTTGCGGGAGGAGTGAGAGATCATGACCGATCATCATAGCGACATCGATTCCGTCACCGGCAGGTCCACGACCGGGCACGAGTGGGACGGCATCAAGGAGCTCAACACGCCGCTGCCGCGCTGGTGGGTAGTCACCTTCTACCTCACCATCGTCTGGGCGATCGGCTACTGGCTCGTCTATCCGGCCTGGCCGCTGATCTCCAGCAACACCACGGGCATGTTCGGATACTCGTCCCGCGCCGACGTCGCAGTCGAGCTCGCCAATCTCGAGAAGATCCGCGGCGACAAGATGGTGGCGCTCGGCGCGGCCTCACTCGCCGACATCGAAAAGGATCCGGCCTTGCTGGCGCTTGCCCGCGCCAAGGGGAAAACCGTGTTCGGCGACAATTGCGCACCGTGTCACGGCAGCGGCGGCGCCGGCGCGAAAGGCTATCCGAACCTGAACGACGACGACTGGCTGTGGGGCGGCACGCTCGACCAGATCATGCAGACCATCCAGTTCGGCGCGCGTTCCGGTCACGCCAAGGCGCATGAGGGCCAAATGCTCGCCTTCGGCAAGGACGGCGTGCTGAAGGGCGACGAGATCGTCACGGTCGCCAATCACGTCCGGTCGCTATCGGGCTTGTCGACCCGCAAGGGCTACGACGCGGCGAAGGGCGAAAAGATCTTCGCGGAGAATTGCGTCGCCTGCCATGGCGACGGCGGAAAGGGCAACCCCGAGATGGGCGCGCCGAATCTCACCGACAAGATCTGGCTCTATGGCTCGGACGAGGCGAGCCTGATCGAAACCATCAGCCTGGGCCGCGGCGGCGTCATGCCGGCCTGGGAGGGGCGGCTCGATCCGGCCACCATCAAGGCCATGGCGGTCTATGTCCACTCGCTGGGCGGTGGAAAATAGCCCATTGACGGAAGACGGGGGCGAACAAAACGCCCCCGTTTGCGCTGGATCAATGGACGGCGCCGCGTCGGGTCTAGGTTTAATCGCACCTGTCAAAAAGTACCAGGCGATGAACAAGATCGTGAGCCCGAACGAACTCACATCGGACGACGATTACGGGCCGCTCTACGCTGCCCGGAAGAAGGTCTATCCCCAGAGCGTCTCCGGCACGTTCCGCCGGATCAAATGGGGCCTGATGGCGTTCTGCCTCGGCTTCTACTACTTGCTGCCCTTCGTGCGCTGGAACCGCGGTCTCGGCGCCCCCAGCCAGGCGGTGCTGATCGATCTGCCCAACAGCCGCTTCTACTTCTTCTTCATCGAGCTGTGGCCGCAGGAGGTCTACTACTTCACGGGCCTGTTGATCGTCGCCGCGGTGGCGTTGTTCCTGATGAACTCGGTCGGCGGCCGCATCTGGTGCGGCTATCTCTGTCCGCAGACGGTCTGGACCGACCTGTTCTACGCTGTCGAGCGCCTGATCCAAGGCGATCGGCGCGAGCGGATGAAGAAGGACAAATCGTCCGATCCGATGAGGCTCGAGCGCATCTTGGAGATCGTGCTCAAGCATTCGATCTGCCTCCTGATTGCCTGGTGGACCGGCGGCGCCTGGGTGCTCTACTTCAACGACGCGCCGACGCTGGTGAAGGAGCTCGTCACCTTTCAGGCGCCGATGATCGCCTACGCCTGGATCGGCATCCTCACCGCGACGACCAATGTGCTCGCCGGATTCATGCGCGAGCAGGTGTGCGTCTATATGTGCCCCTGGCCGCGGATCCAGGCGGCGCTCACCGACGAATGGGCGCTCAACGTCACCTACCGCTACGATCGCGGCGAGAAGCGTACCTCGGTCAAGAAGGCCGCCGAGCTGAGTGCGCTCGGCGAGCAGGTCGGAGATTGCATCAACTGCTACCAGTGCGTCGCGGTTTGCCCCACCGGCATCGACATCCGCAACGGACCGCAGATGGAATGCATCCAGTGCGGGCTCTGCATCGACGCCTGCGACAACGTGATGGCCAAGATCGGCCGGCCGAAGCGGCTGATCGGCTACGACAACGACATCAACATCCATCGCCGCCAGGAAGGCAAGGCGCCGGTCTACCGCATCGTCCGGCCCCGCACGGTCGCCTACAGCGCGATCATCGCGGGCGTCGGCGGCATCATGATCTACACCCTCGCGACCCGCAGCCTGCTCGACGTCAACGTGCTGCACGACCGCAATCCGGTCGCGGTCAGGCTCAGCGACGGCTCGATCCGCAACGCCTACACGGTCCGGCTGCTGAACAAGAGCGGCTATGACCGCGTCATCGCCATCGACGCCAACGGCCCGGTCAACGCGACCATTCACGTCATCGGCGTCGACTCCGTGACGCCGGACCGGCCGATGATCGTGATCCCCCGCGACTCCACCAGCGAGCTGCGCATGCTCGTGACCGCGCCGGCGCAGAGCAATCCGGAGAAGTCGATTCTCGTCCGCTTCCACGTCACCGATATCGGGCTCGGCGAGGCCGCATCCGCCACCGACAATTTCGTCGCGCCGTAAGTCCAGGAGACACCCATGGCATCCAAGCCGCTCACCGGGACCAAGGTGTTCCTGATGCTGGTCGCCTTCTTCGGCGTCGTGATCGGCGTCAACGTCACCATGATGAAGCTCGCGATCGCGACGCTGCCCGGCACCGACGTCGACAGCCCCTATGCCGCAGGCCTCACTTATGACCGCGAGATCTCGGCGGCGCAGGATCAAGCCGCGCGCAAATGGCAGGTTAACGCTCATATCGAGCGGCGCGCCGATGGCAATGCCGTGCTCCAGGTCGAAGCGCGCGACGCTGCCGGGCAGCCGGTGAGCGGGTTGAGGTTCGGCGGACGCCTGGAGCGGCCGACCGACAAGCGCGCTGATCTCGCCGTCGAGCTCACCGAGGCGGGCATCGGCCTCTATCGCGGCGATGCCGCGTCCCTCGCGCCGGGCCAGTGGGACCTGGTGATCGCGGGTGAGGCGCGGGGGACGCGCGTCTTCCTGTCACGCAACCGCGTGATTCTGAACTGAAGGATTTCGCCATGCAGATCACGCGGGACTTTTCGTACTACGTCCGGACCGCGGGCGAAGGCGTCCAGCACATCGATCTCGCCGTCGACGGCGTTCACTGCGCCGGATGCATGGCCAGGATCGAGCGCGGACTGTCGGCGATTCCCGACGTCACGCTGGCGCGGGTGAACCTCACCGAGCGGCGCGTCGCGCTGGAATGGAAGCAGGGCACGCTCGACCCAAGCCGTCTCATCGATCGGCTCGAAGAGCTCGGCTACAAGGCCTACCCTTACGAGACCGAGAGCGCGGAGGCGACTGAAGTTGCCGAATCGCGCTTCCTGCTGCGCTGTCTCGGCGTCGCCGCGTTCGCCACCATGAACGTGATGATGCTGTCGATCCCGGTGTGGTCCGGCAATGTCTCGGACATGTTGCCGGAGCAGCGCGACTTCTTCCACTGGCTGTCGGCGCTGATCGCGCTGCCGGCGGCAGCTTATGCCGGCCAGCCGTTCTTCCGTTCGGCCTGGCGCGCGCTGTCGCACAAGACCACCAACATGGACGTGCCGATCTCGATCGGCGTGTGCCTCGCGCTGGGCATGTCCGTGGTCGAGACCATCCACCACGCCGAGCACGCCTATTTCGACGCGGCGATCATGCTGCTCACGTTTCTTTTGGTCGGCCGCTTCCTCGACCAGAACATGCGGCGGCGGACCCGCGCGGTCGCGGGCAATCTCGCCGCGCTGAAGGCGGAGACCGCGGCGAAGTTCGTCGGCCCCGATGAAATTTCGCAGGTGCCGGTGGCGGCGATTCATCCCGGCGATATCTTGCTGTTGCGGCCCGGCGAGCGCTGCGCGGTCGACGGCACCGTGATCGAGGGGCGCTCCGAGATTGACCAGAGCCTGATCACCGGCGAGACGCTCTATGTCACCGCCGAGCAGGGCACGCCGGTCTATGCGGGATCGATGAACATCTCGGGCACGTTGCGGGTGCGGGTCTCGGCGGCCTCAGAGGCGACGCTGCTCGCGGAGATCACGCGGCTGCTCGACAATGCGCTCCAGGCCCGCTCGCGCTACATGCGGCTCGCCGACCGCGCCTCGCGACTTTACGCGCCGGTGGTGCATGCAACTGCGCTCTTCACCATCTTCGGCTGGATCATCGCCGGTGCGGGCTGGCATGATGCGGTCGTGACAGGCGTTGCTGTCTTGATCATCACCTGTCCCTGCGCGCTCGGCCTTGCGATTCCCACGGTGCAGACTGTCGCTTCCGGCGCCATGTTCAAATCCGGCGTGCTGCTCAATTCCGGCGACGTCATCGAGCGGCTGGCCGAAGCCGATCATGTCATCTTCGACAAGACCGGCACGCTCACCCTGCCGGATCTAGAGGTGACGAATGCGGCCGACATCCCCGCGGACATGTTCGACCTCGCCGGTCGACTTGCACTGTCGAGCCATCATCCGGTGGCCGCCGCGGTCGCGCAGGCCGCCGTCGCCAAATCGCCGATCGTGGGTGCAATCGAGGAGGCCGGGCAGGGCGTGCGGGTAACGGTCGACGGCGTCGAGATTCGTCTCGGCCGTCCGTCATTCTGCGGCGCCGATGCCTTGGTCGGCGACGGTGCCGATCTAGATCCGGAAGCCTCCCGCGTGGCTTTCTGCAAGGGGGCCGAAAAATTCATCCTTTCGGTGCGTCAGGGCCTCCGCCCGGATGCGCAAGCCGTGATCGCGGCGCTGAAGGCGCGCAACATCGGCGTCGAAATTCTCTCCGGCGATCGCGAGCCGGCGGTGAGGGCGGCGGCCTATTCTCTCGGCGTTCCCGAGTGGCGCGCCGGCGTCACGCCCGCCGACAAGATCGCGCGGATCGAGGAATTGAAGCGGCGCGGCGCCAAGGTGCTGATGGTCGGCGACGGCATGAACGATGCGCCGTCGCTAGCGGCCGCTCATGTCTCGATGTCGCCGATCTCGGCCGCGCATCTCAGCCAGGCGACCGCCGATCTCATCTTCCTCAGCCGGCCGCTGGCGCCGGTGGTCGCGGCCATCGATTCCGCGCGCAAGGCGCTGCGCCTGATGCGGCAAAACCTCTGGCTCGCGATCGCTTATAATGTCCTGGCGGTGCCGATCGCGATCAGCGGCGTCGTGACGCCCCTGATCGCAGCAGCCGCGATGAGCGGCTCGTCGATCCTGGTCATGCTGAATTCGCTACGGGGGCGTAGCGCGTCGCGGGAGATTGCGTGATGGAAATCCTGGTGATCCTAGTCCCGCTGGCGCTGGCACTCGGAGGTGCAGGCCTCGTCGCCTTCCTCTGGTCACTTCGGAGCGGTCAGTATGACGACTTCGACGGCGCAGCGTGGCGGGCAATTGCCGACGACGAGCCGCCGCAAGAGGCCCCGGCTAAGCCGTAAAGGGGTAGCCTTCCGCACGAGGTGCGGCGGACTTCCAGTGAATGGGAGAGCATCCCTGTCGTCGTTCATAGAGGGTTGACCAGGTTTGTTATGACGGCAGGTTGTGTCACTGCGTGGGGGGCGTTGTTCCCAATCGAAGGCGGCGCAACTGAACGGACCGGCGGCGTGGCGGGAGTCCGACCTTCATGTCCGGCAAATGCTGGCGATTGCGCAGCACGATCTGGCGCGCTCCGGAGAAGCCGAGAAGGCCTTGGGCGTGAAGCTCTGACAGGGCTCGCGAGACCGTCTCCAGGATGAGGCCGAAATAGTCGCCGATGTCACGGTGGCACTCGGACGGCCATCAGGCCGGCGGCCGCGGTGCGGGATGTCCGTCTCGAGCAGGAAGGTCGCGACCCTCCATGGCGTTCTTGCGGCCGAGCAGCAGCATGTGGTCCTCCGCGTGCTTCAGCTCGCCGGCCGTCAGGACCCAGAGCTTGCGCGCGACCTGAATGTCTGTATTGGCCGCCTTGTCCGGGCTCGCCCGGTTTACCAGGCGCACCGTGGTCTTGAGGATCGCTTCGGCCGCGATGCGGTGGGCCCTCGCCGAAGATCTCCTTGTCCTTGCCCGCTTGCCCATTCGCTGGCCACGAGCGCCGGCTGGCCGACCAGCCGCCGAACGCAGCGGACGGCGAGGGCGCGGAGCGCGTCCTGGAAGGCTGCGCTCCGGAAAGGCGTGGCGGATAGAGCCGGCCTCTCGAGCGCGTAGGAGCGTATCGCGTGAGCGACCAAGTTCAGCGCGTCTTCGACGATTTTTTACGCGAGCCCTCTGCGGCCGGCAGAAATTCCCGGTAGCCCTTGACGGCAAGGAAGCGGCGCATCTCGGCGAACGTTTCGCGCGGTCGCCTGTGCAGATCTCGACTTCCTGGGCAAGATCTTTCGCCAGCTCCCGGTCCCAGGTGCTCGAGAGCATTTCTTTCACGGAAGGGTCGCGAGAGTTTTGTGGCAGTCATCGTCCTCAACCTCCGAATGGTCATGCGTCGTGAACAGCACCACCGCGATGCCGACCACAGCACGGTCGCGGATATCGTCGCGACGGTGGACAGAACGCTCATTGCCCTGAGAGCGCCCGTTAGGCCCTCCTAGACCAATTGATAAACGCCACTGCAAAAAGGATCCTCTAATTCAAAGTAGACCAGCATTCGGGAGGTTCGTACTCCAACTGGTGGATCCAGTCCGGCCCTGAACCGCCGGGCAGAGCTCGCCATACACATAATTCGACTAGGCGTCGGGCCGCGATTATGCGAGTCTTGCAGCATTTCGAGGCGTGTCGGACCGGAGGGACCCGATGTGCAGATCGTCTCTTTCGGCGTGGTTGGAATTGGGACGGGTAAAGTCCTGGGACACTCAAAGTGGCATGCGCCAGTGAAAGTACGCTCCACGACTGGACCGTGGGTGAGCGTGTAGTCGTTTGCGAAGCGGCTGGACCGCGTCTGAGCGGCAAGCAAGGAGTCGTTCTCGGGTTCGGTGCTACGCGCAGCAGGCTTCGCGTGTTGCTCGACGGTTCCAGAGGGCCGATCACGTTGCATATCACCTTCGTGGACCCGGTCGTGCAGCACGATCGCGCTTGAGAATGGTGCTGCCACAAGGGGAAAGTCCGCGCGGCGCAGCACAATCGCAGCGCGGAAGCGGAAATGCGCGCCATTCTGGAGGCCGCCGTGCGTCCCGAGGGCCGGCTGCGGCTCTGCACCGCCCTTTCGGAGATGAGCCGGAAGATCGGCCTCACCAATGCCGATGTCGAGGCACTTGAATATGGCCGCGACGCGCGTCCCGCTGAGCCGATGCGCTTCGAATGATCCTGCTCGATACCAATGTGGTCTCCGAGGCGATGAAGCCCGAACCGCATCCATCGGTCCGTGATTGGCTCGACGCCCAGGCGGCCGAGACGCTGTTTTTCTCCAGCGTCACCATCGCCGAACTGTTGTTCGGCATCCGCGCGCTGCCGCGCGGGTCGAGAGAAAGAAAGCCCTTGGTCAGCACCTCGACCTTGCAGCCGAGAACGGCCTCCCACCGTCCGTTCTGAGGCTGACAGAGGAATGGCGTGCTGCTGCTGCTCCTGGACATCGGCATGCTGATGCCGCCGAGGATGATGATCGGAATCACGCCGATCGGGATCGGTGCTGGTCAGCTTGATCGCTGATCATCATCATGTGGTAATCCCGATCATGATCGCGCGCGCTCCGAGGTTAGCCCACGGGTGCCGGTTACGGCGGCATCTCGCCGTGCGATGGCTCGCAACTTGCGCGCGCGATTTGGTGACACTGGCTTTTGCCGGGCCCTCGTCCGGCGCGATCCTCAACCGAGGTCCGCCAGCGCTTGGAGTTCTCCCGGAAGGCTCTGCCGGGGCGGAGGCGGTTCACGACGACAACAGTCTGCCAGGAATGCGGCGAAGGGACCAACATCACCTTGTACGCTCGCGCTCTCGAGTGCCCGCATGTATTCGTCGCGTCTGCCGACGGGAATGATTGTCCAAGGCAGTCCTCCCGATGCCATCATGACATTCATGAGGAAGCGGCCCGTTCGGCCATTGCCGTCTGGAAGAGGGTGTATGAAGGTGAATACGAACTGTCCGAGCACAGCTCTCACGCGCGGATCCTTCTCCTCCTTCAGGCAATCAAGAAAAGCCTCCATGGCGTCAGGTACCGATTCCCAAGCGACCGGTGTGTGTCCCGAGTTCCTGATGAAAACGAAGTGAGTTCGATAGCCGGCGAGGTTTTCGGGCTTGATGATGCCGGCTTGAACTGAGGGCTGAAAGAGGGCCCGGTACCAGTCGAGGTGCTCCCGATCGGCGATCTCGGCGGCGTCCTCGCCGTTGAGCACGCGGGCGACCGCGCCACGGACCAGCTGGAACGCATCCCAGTAGCCCTTCGCGGCCATTGCATCCCTTTGTTTGCGATCTCCATCGCTGCCGTTGGGATCCCATTTCCCGGTCTTGACCTTCTCGATCAGTTCCTCCGTGACCGAGTAGCCTTCGATAGAAAGCGAGTGGTACGCGTCCGAGGTGTACCGTTCGTCGATCGCGGCCAGATATCCGTCATGATCGTTGATACGCCGCGGCTCAAGCTTGAAATTTGCTAACACCTTTTCGCGCATCTCCGCCCACATGAGACGGATTCGCGTCATGATTGGTGGCGTGGCCCGGCTTGGAAGCTGCATCGGTACCGGCGCCTTGAATGGATCGGCATCTTCCCTGACATCGTGCCCGCCCGCCGTCATCGCGGTGACGATATCATCGGCGGCCCGCGTGTTACCCAGCAGTCGGTACGCCCCGGCGATGCGCCCCGCCACGGCCGCATGTCCGCCTTCCAGGAGGACTTTTAGGATTGCACTGGCATTCCTCTGCGAACCGAGCAGGGCGATGACGTCGTTCTTCTGCGTCTGCCAGAAAGCTGGCGCGGCAGCGCAGATCGCCTGCGGCGCCGGAAAGGTCTGAACCCCGGCGGTCTCGACCGGGGTCACCGGCAGTTTGGTCGCCTTGTACAGATAGAGGGAGGTGCCATGGAGGAGGGGCTGGGTTTGGTTATTGGCGGTCGGTGCCGCGATCACGACCTGCTTCGGAACGTTAAGATTTTCTGCAAGTAGCGGGATTGAACTTTCTGCCGAGAGGACCCAGTCACTCTTGAAGCGCTCGTTGCAGTAGGCGCGGCAAAACTCCCAGAACGACGAGTACCAGGACGTGCGGTCGCCCAACCGCTCCTCGGGTCGCGGCATCAGCACCCATCCTTTGATGATCTCCTTCAGGAACCCGGCCTCCACCAGCCGTTCGCGGTGGGTGCGCGAAAGTTCGTCGCTCCGGAAGATTCGTCGCTTTCCGCCGTTGCTGAGGGTCTTCAGCTCGGTGAGGGACTGGGCGAGTTTTTCGTGGAGGGAGGGCATGTTTGATGTCGTGCGAATACAATAGTATAATGCTGTTCAACGTCAATAGTATTATGCTGAGCACCTCACTAAAACTCCGTTAGACCGAGAAGCCGAGCTGCGCCTTCCGGTGGAAGGCCGACGATACGCGCTTGTCCGGCTGAGAATGTGGCCCGCCGATCGGCAAGAAACCCGGTTATGCCTACGCTCGCCCAGGGCCTCCCAAATATGACCTGAGGATCGAGCTCTCCCAAAGCTTCATCGACGAGTCGTTTGCCGAAAACCCGACCAAATTCTTGGTGCCTGGAGAACCCAATTTTCGCTACCTAAATACCTCAAAGTAATAAAATTTGGCCCGCAGTTGGCGCCGGCCGGAAAAGGGGTCTAAGAAAGGATAAGGAAGCCAAAATTGGCCTAAACGGCATGAAAACGGGTTAAAACCCGCGATTTTCCTGATCAGTTGACAAAGTTACTTATTTGGCAAAAATCATGAAGCTTGGTGATAACAATAGGTTTTTGCAGAAATTCTCGTCCGTTTGGGCCCCCGTTGGCCGAAAACCGAACGTGACCAAACGCAACCGAGCGATATCAACCTCGAACGCGGTGGCTTCGCCGGCCGGCATTCCGCCTCAAATCGAAACGAGGCGCTAGGAAGACAGACTTCCACTCGGTAAACGAGTCCTTGAAATGGACGCTGCCCTCACTTGACGAATTCGCAGGGATGGCGATGACGACGGCATGGTCTTTTTCGAGCTGTTGCTTGATCGCGTCGAAGGATCTCGGCCGGACGTAAATGTCGCGGTGCGGCGCCAGCGCGCCAGCGAGCCGCCATGCCGAATGAGCTCTGCGAGCAGGTCGGCCTTGCTCCAGCGTCCGTCGTGCGCGCCCTTGATCCTTTCACGGACGACCTCCCGCAGGTCACGCAGGCAGACGCCGTGTTTGGATTGCGGGACGTGACCGTGGTTCGACAGGAGAGCAGCCAGCCGGACGGCGAGCGGCTGCTCGGTAATGCCCGTCAGGAGCAGGATACGCCGCGCCCGGGATGTCGGCGGTGAGTGACTTTCCCGTCCCAGGAGGTCCCGCTGGTCTTCGACGGTCGCGCCCGGGGGTGGTGAGCGATGGTCGCGCCTGGAACGCAACCAGAAAAAAATCGAGGCCCATCGGGCCGGATCCTGACGGCGGCCGCCGCCACGCTATGGCTGCACCAGTCCTCTACGGCCGCCTTAAGAAAGCCCTGCAAGCCGTAGGAAGTTTGCGAACAGCACGTCCCCTTGTGGGGTGAGTATCGACTCCGGATGGAACTGCACGCCATATGTTGGTTGATCGCGATGGGCGAGGGCCATGACCTCCCCATCATCCGAGAGTGCTGTTACCGTGATGTGACGGGCAGATGACGGATCCAATTCGACGATAAGCGAATGGTAGCGCGCCACACAAAGTGGAGACGGTAGTTCTTTGAACAGCCCGCCGCCTTCATGTGTGACATACGAGGGCCGACCGTGCATAGGACGACGTGCGCGCGTTACGCGTGCGCCGAACACGGTCCCAATGCACTGGTGTCCAAGACAAATGCCGAGAATTGGCACCTGACCCGAAAGTTCACGAACGACGGCTGTCGATATTCCAGCCTCAATTGGAGTGCACGGACCGGGGGAGATGACAACCGCGCGGGGCCTGAGGTCAGCAAGTTCGCTCACATCCATCGCGTCGTTCCGGACGACACATGTTGCTGCACCAAGCTTGCGGAAATATCGCGCAATGTTGAAGACGAAAGAGTCGTAGTTGTCGACAATGACAATCAAGATGCGCACCGGAGTCTTCAGCAATGAATGCGCGAAAAATGCGCTCTGCTTTTGCAAGGCTCTCCTCATATTCGGCGGCCGGATCGGACATTGCCGTTATCCCGGCACCTGCATGGAAGACGGCCTGGCCGTCGTCGATCGTTACGGTGCGAATGGCAATATTTACATCCATATGTCCATTGAAACCTATGTAGCCTATGGCCCCGCAATACACCTCTCGCGCCACACGCTCGATATCCAGGATAATTTCCATCGAGCGAACCTTGGGAGCTCCGGTAACTGAGCCGCCAGGAAAGCAGGCCCTAAGTAGGCCCACGGCATCCTCTCCGTGTGTTAGCTCACCCGTAACGACGGACACGAGATGGTGCACCGAGGCATAGGACTCGAGATTGCATAAGGACGGGACGTGGACTGATTCAGGCGTGCAAACGCGCGAGAGATCATTGCGCAGGAGGTCGACGATCATGGTGTTCTCGGCGCGGTCTTTCTCCGAATCTACCAGCGCCTCAGCGCGACGCCGGTCTTCTTCGCAATCAGCAGAACGCGCCACCGTCCCCTTGATAGGTCGCGTTTCGACCTGTCGCCCGTCAAGCTTTAGGAAACGCTCGGGCGAGCTCGATGCAATGGTGAGCTTGCCATACCGAAGAAGGGCGGCAAAGGGAGCCGGATTCATTTTCCGCAGCTGACAATAGAAGGCTATCGGATCGAACGAGTTCGCCAGGCGAGCGCTGAAGCGCTGCGCAATGTTGACCTGGAAGGCGTCACCCGACAGAATGAGATCAATCACGCGTTGTACCGCCGCGATGTATCCCTGGCGACTGAAGTTTGAATGCCATGAGCCGGCCTGGCCTGATGTAAAATCAGGAGGGGGGGCTGAGACTGTAATCAGCGCAACAAACTCTTCGGCTCTTCGGCGAGCTCTCTCACGCCGGCGAACCGGATCCTGCTCCGGCCACCCGGTAGAAAGGACCCAGCATCTGTCATGGCGGTGATCGAAGCTTATCACGACGTCGTAAAGATGTAGGAGGGCCTGAGGCAAGCGATGCCCCCCGATGCTCGGCACCGGCAATCGCTCCAGCGTCCTGTTCAGCTCGTATCCGAAAAAGCCGGCGGCGCCGCCCTGGAATGCCGGGAGATCGGCGCGATGCATTTGCGGATACTTGGCTAGCATGGCGCGAAGTGCCGCCCACGGATCGCCCACAATGGACTCTCCGTTGCAAATACCTCTCCCGTCCGCGATTATATAAGTGCTGAAGGGATCGCACGTCACATACGAGTACTGCCCGAGCACCGCGTGTCTCGATGCGCTATCCAGGAACGTGAGGTGCCTCCGATGCGAGAGGCGTCGCATGGCTGTGACGGGCTCAATCCACTGCAGTTCCAATACATGCATTAGTCTGTCGCTCAGCGATACATGGCTGATTGTAATTCCGCCCGGGGAAGGCGAGCCTCACGGCACCCAAAAACCCCTACGTGCCTGCCAGGTTAATTACGCCCGCGGGTAGGGCCTGCCAAATGGCTCCGCATCTGTTGACATGCTGTAATCGGCCGCGAGACGTAGCTCTCGGAGCGGTCTGACCTGCCGGATCGACTCCTGATAAAGCTCGTGCGCTTTATAGGCTTCGAGTTCGACTTCGTCGTCGAATTCACCGTAGACGATCACGTCAATGTCGTTGCCAAGCCGGTCACTCTTGCGGTTGCGAGCGACCTCAAGCCGGCGTGCGTGCGGGATCTTGGCGAGAACGGAAAGGCCGTCGACTATTTTGTCGACATGCGCCTTATCTTTTGCGGTGAAGAATACGATATGTCGAATCATAGATGACCGTCGGTAATCGCGAACATTGCGGTTTGACTTCGCCCAAAGCGACAGAAGCCTCATCGCAAAGTCTGCAAGGCTCGGGCAGCCGCTCAGATGCCACTGCACGGCAGCTCCCTGCGCGATCGCTCTGGTGGGTGTTTAGCTCGATTCTTCCTCCGCTATTACGCAAGGTAGACAATCTCTGAGACGAATTTCTGCATCGAAGTAAGGAACCGCCTGATCATCAGTCGCCAGGACAACTTTCAGTAGATGCTTCCGGTCATTAGCTTCGCGCGGATCTCGTGCATGAAACGGTCTCACTTGCAGGATCGCCGCATAAGAACTGCAGCAAAATGCGCTCTTTCGTTGAATACAGGCTGGGTCATAAAACAGAAGGGGGAAGGCCGCCGCCAGCCCCTGGGTTGACATCGACGCGTGACTTCAAGGTTGAATCCGCTCTTCGGCTGATCACCGCAGAGAGATCGATCGTGAAACTCTTTCATCGCGGAACGTGGCGATAGTCTCAGCCATACAGGGCGCCTGGGAGGAGCTTATCGTTTCGGCGCTGCTCGTCGCGAAGCAACGAAGAAAGGTAGTACCTCGTGCACATCTTGCCTGGAGGCGCTTTCAGCGCGCAGCTGCATCGCACCGGAAGGCTGCGCTCCCTTCCGGAAAGTCGCTGAAATGCTGCTCCGCCTTCGCCGAAGTTTTGGCAAAATGGCCGCCTGGGTGTCGCGGTTCTGATCGAGCACTCTTAGACTGCCTTCACTTGAACCGCGTCGCTTGCGTGCGCGTGAAAGCCCAACGCGCTAGTACTTCGGTGGATGCGATCGCCCAGGGAAGCGCGGCTGCCATTTGCTTGATCAACATCAATAGATGTAATTCGATGGTCTTTCCTTAAGCAAAGCCTAGCGGAGGCAAGTCATGCGCAATCTGCTGTTTGTCGCTGCTAGCACTTCCCATGCTAGTTGGCTTTGTCTCGCCTGCGAGTGTACGTCCTGCGACCCGCTTGGCAGGACGCTCATTGTCTGCAAAGACCGTATCTGGGGGTATCCTGGCAACTGCCAGTTCTCGTCATTTTGTCAGTGCATGGCCACTGCATCGGGCACGGACGCCTAGCGGTATCGACCTGACCTACGCATTAGCGCGGCGGGTAGAACGATCGCGCTGACAACCAGTACAAGACGCCACGAAAAGACGCACAAGGGGAATGCGGGGTGTTGTTACGAAAAATCGTGTCTTCGACGAATAGTAGTGGTCTTTGAACGTGTGCAGCAGAAGCTGCTGACCCCGCAATGGCAGCCGCCGCTTAGATTACGACCGCAATACTGCGCCTTAACCCCGCTTAGCCCTTTTGCATCGCATGACTTGGCTGGCCGTGTCAAACCGTCGACTCTTCGATGGCCTGACGCTTGGGCTGCCATGGCTGCTGCGAATTGAGCAGCAAGCGGACGGCAAGCGCACCGGCGCCTCAGGTCAGCGACGCCTCTAAGCGGCTCGCCTGACAAGTCTGTACGCCCGGGTTATCCACACGCCATCGAATTAGCGGGCAGACGCGCGTCTGCATAGCTTTCACGGTCTGCTGCGCTGGAAAGCACTCCCATGCTTGCATCTGACGAAGGCGGGGCGGTCACTCCGAGCTCGTTTGAAGAATTTCATCGCGGAATTACGCGCAGACGCAATTTTCGGCCGACAGGCAGGTGTTCATCGAACCAACCGATCGCGATATGCCGCTACAACAGAGGGTGAGCGCGAGGCCTGTTTCGGGAGCTGGAAAATGCCGAGTATCCTGGAGAAGGGATTGGAGCAGGGCATGGTACGCAATTTCTATCAGCTCCGTATGGGGAAGTATGCCGGAGCGTTGATTCAGCGCAGCAGGTGCGAGCGGCAACAGATCCTCTGGCTGCAGTTGAACTTGATGAGGCTCGGAAACGAACTTGCTCCGGTAGAGTATTGCCTCAGTGGCAAAGCCAGCCAGTCCGACACGCACGAGATGCGGTTAAGACAATGCCGCACGCAAATTGCGTCAGAATGATCCCATCGGCGCGTCCTGACGCCCAGCGTGACGCAAGGCGCTTCCAAATGACAATTTCAATCTGGGGAGTTCTTGCTTGATGGTCGCGCGACCATTGGATTTTTTATGCACGCGCCTGCTACTTTGGAGACGTATGTTTCCGTTTCACGGTTGACAGTTTTCATTCGTCCGCCATAAAAAAAGAGTGGTCCCGCGGGCTCAACGGCTTCGGTCGCAAGAATCGGATTACCGTTCGGCTAGCATATTCGGTGACGCGGGGACTTCGTGAGGGCGGTGGCTTCAAAATCGTAGGCGACACAGGTGAGATCAAATCAGTATCGCTTGAGCTGCGAAATCGACCTGAGGCCATCTGACGGAACGGATCGAAAATGAGCCACGCTTCGGAAGTGTCAGTTGAGCGGATCACGATTCCAATCCTGCAGCGATGGAAGCAGGAGCGGCGGCATGTCGCCATGACCACCGCCTATGATGCGGTTACGGCAGGCATCGCTGACCCCATCGTCGACATCATTCTTGTCGGCGACAGTGTTGGCAATGTCTGCCTCGGTTTCGACAACACGTTGCCAGTCAGCATGGCGATGATGAACCATCATCTCGAAGCTGTTGCGCGCACAAGGCCCCGTGCCCTGCTCGTGGCCGATATGCCGTTTCTTAGCTTTCACCTCAGTCCGGAGGAGACGATACGCAACGCCGGAGGATTCCTGCAGCGAGGCGCAGATGCAGTGAAACTCGAGGGCGGAGCCAAGCGCGTGGAAATCGTGCGTGCCCTGGTCGATTGCGAAATTCCCGTCATGGGCCATCTCGGCCTCACCCCGCAGAGCGTCAATATCATGGGGGGATTCAAGGTGCAGGGCCGAAAAGCCGATGACGCTTTGCGGCTGCTTGATGACGCTCACCGTCTGCAGGAGGCCGGATGCTTCGCGTTGGTGCTTGAAGGCATTCCGGCCGAGCTGGCCCAGCGAGCGACCGAATCGCTGTCGATACCAACTATTGGAATCGGCGCGGGTCCCGGGTGCTCGGGCCAAGTGCTCGTATTCCATGACGTGCTAGGGCTGACCGAAGGTCATCGGCCCAAATTTGTTCGCGCCTATGCAGATGGTTTTCAGCTGTTGCAGGACGCGCTGTCGCGCTGGGCTACCGATGTCCGCAGTGGAGCGTTCCCGGCGCCGCAAGAGTCCTATCGGCTTCCTGAAAGCCTGGGTAACATCATCGCAAACTGGGCTCCTCCCAACCCAACCTGATGTAAGGTGCTACGATGCAGACGATTACGACGGTCGCTGAGCTTCGTCGTGAGCTCGCGAAGGCTTGCAGCGCGGGCAAACGCGTCGGGCTCGTGCCGACAATGGGCTATTTGCACGATGGCCATTTGGCCCTGGTCAAGGCGAGCCGAGCGCAATGCGACGTCACCGTCGTTAGCATCTTCGTCAATCCGACTCAGTTCGGACCAAACGAGGATCTCAGCAGCTATCCTCGCGATTTCCTGCGCGATGAAAAACTGTGCCGCGATGCCGGTGTTGCGATTGTCTTCGCGCCGGGTGCACAGGAAGTCTACCCGGCTCAATTCGAGACCTTCGTCGAGCCGGGCGAATTGGCTAAGCCACTATGCGGGGCTTTCAGGCGTGGGCATTTTCGCGGCGTCGCAACCGTCGTATGCAAGCTGTTCAACATGGTGCATCCGGACGTCGTGTTTTTCGGGCAAAAGGATTTTCAGCAATGCGCGGTCGTGCGTCGCATGGCAACTGATCTCAATCTTCCCATCGAGATCGTCACCGTGCCAACCGTTCGGGAACCGGACGGGCTCGCGATGAGCAGTCGCAATCGGTATCTCAGCGAGGAAGAACGTCGACGAGCCGTTGCCATCAGTCGTGGGCTGTTCGCCGCGGCGGATGAGTTCCGCTCAGGAGTGCGCGAGGTGGACAAGCTGATTGCGATCGCCGAGCGGCATCTTGAGACAGTTGATCGGCTGCAATACCTTGAACTTGTCGATGGTGATACGCTCAAGCGCGCCGCGAGTCCGCTGCGGCTTCCGGCGGCGCTCTGTGCCGCAGCCTACGTCGGTTCGACCCGGCTGATCGACAACGTACTGCTCGCGTTGCCAACTCTGTAGCGCAATTCAGAACCAAATCGATAAACCGTTTTCTTTTTATCCGTTTCGCCCGCGTCGTCGGTGTCTGGGAGTTCCGACGCAGCCGCCCCTCGCGCTTCGCCGCGGCAAGATTTGTCGGCGGGGGAGGGCGAAGTGGTCGAAACTAATGCGCACGTAGCCCGCGTCACCAGGGCTTCCGCAATCAATTCCGACTGAAAATGACGCACGACTTCTGGGGCAGGGCGTATTCGCCGATCTTGCACTGCTGCTTCTTGAAGGAGGGAATATGCGCGTAACCGAACACCGGACAGGCGATCCGGACGGAGTTCGATGCATTTGGCGACCGTGTCTAGCACTACAGTCGCAATTCGGGGTGGTTCTGACTCTATGGGCGACCATGATTCGGCATTTGATGATTGGTGGAGCGTCGGCCGAAGATACGCGACGCCGTGGGCTTCTTTGTTGGAGTCGTCAATGGCGAGCCGTGACGGGGGCGTTGACGAAGACCATGAGTCTAGGAGGCACATAAGCTGCGTGCCTTCCATGATCAAAGTGTTTATGTCGGCGTCTACACCGCGCTGTCGGTTGCCACAACGTTTTGGCAGGCTACGCAAGCCCAGAGTAACCGGGTTGCAAACCCATCGCCTCGCATTGAGACCGATTGCGATCGGCAGATGGAATTTCATCTTGTTGTCAGCTTTGCGACTGAGCCATATTGATTTGTCGCGGATATGACTACGGGAGGCGAGGCCGCGTTGGCGCGCTGAAGGGCGCCACGGCGCAGTCTCGAGGCGCACTCGGGTGGTTCGTGCTCCTTCAGTGCGCGACCGCGCTCATCAATCAGCAAGTAACAAGCTTGTTGAGAGCCCCCAACGCTCCATGCCTAGCCGGCACAGTTGCCCGATCGCATCGAGTTCGGATCGGGACGTCACGTGCGTTTTCGCGGTGGCATCGTATTTGCTATCAAAGATGTCGTCGCGGATCGAACTAGAAGAGTGACGATCGACGCGATCCGATAGCACGCGCTGAACGTCCGGCATGGCGGATTGCGCCAACAAACGATGTCCTCTCGACCGCCGAACCTGCGCACTCTCTGTCGCTCGGGAGTCCGCCGCCGGTACAGCGCCCGCGGGTCGTCTATCAATAAGGTCCCTGTCATGGCGTCTGCTGGTCAACCATCCTCTCGGTTAGCAACGTGTCTTGCATTCTTCGTTCCCGGGGTCGGCTTCGGGGTCTGGGCCCCGCTCGTACCATTTGCAAAAGACCGGCTGGCGGTCGATGACGGCGTGCTTGGCCTGCTACTGCTTTGCCTGGGTGCTGGATCCATCATCGCGATGCTTCTGACCGGTGTTTTGAGCGCCCGCTACGGCGTCAGGCTGATCATTCTTGTGGGTGGGCTTAGTCTCGCGATCGTCCTGCCGTGCCTCACGATAGCTAGCAAGTTGGCGCTCGGCGTCGCGCTATTCGCCTTAGGCGCCTCGATAGGCTCGATTAGCGTGGCCGCGAACATTCATGCGATCGAGGTCGAGCGCACGGCGGAGTGCCCGCTGATGTCCAGCTTCCACGCTCAATTCAGCATCGGGGGACTTGTGGGGTCTGCAGCCATGACCGCTTTTCTCTCGCTGCAGATTGATGCATTTGTTTCGACTGTGGTCTGCTCGGGATTGATAGTGATAGCGATCATGCTGGCGTGGCCGCGATTGGTGCCAACGGCGCAGGCGGATCAGGGACCGTCGTTCGTTCTGCCGCGTTCCATCGTGCTCCTTCTAGCCGCGATTGCGGCGATCGCCTTCCTTATCGAAGGCGCGATGCTCGATTGGGCTGCCTTGTTGGTCGTCGGCGCTGGTCTTGCTCCAAAGACGCAGGGCGGCTTAGCGTATGTACTGTTCTCCATAGCCATGACGGTGGGACGCCTTGCTGGCGACGCCGTCGTCGAACGCGCGGGGGACCGCGCGACACTTATGTTCGGAAGTCTACTGGCCTTGGCCGGTTTCGGAGCTCTGCTGGCCGCACCGGTAGCCATCATCGCCATGGCCGGCTTGCTGCTCATTGGTCTTGGCCTATCGAATGTCGCCCCGATTCTGTTCCGGCGCGCCGGCACGCAGGAGGCGATGCCCGTTGGTCCGGCGATTGCCGCGATCATGACGGTTGGCTATGCCGGAATTCTCATTGGACCGGCTGGTATGGGGTTACTGGCCACGTACGTGGGACTGCCGACCGCATTTGGGGTCCTAGCCGGGCTCATGTGCCTCGTCCTGCTCTTGGCGCCCATCGTGACGGCGAACACACGGTGAATGCGTTTGAAACGTGACAGAGCGGCACCTGGTGCGCAAGAGAAGCTTCGATCGTGGCTTGTCTCTGATCGAGCAGACGGCAGGAGTTGGCTAGCTGATATCTGCCTGGCGCCGATGATCGGCTACTTTTTGCTGGTCCCAAAGCGGTGCGCTTCTCGGGAAGTGCTTGAGGCCCGGCGACTGGTGGTCCGCGCTCTTCCAGAGATCTGCCTTCATGCCTACGATGGGTCGCTTGTTGCGCTTGCTGTTTCGTCCCAGGCTTCTATACCTGAGTGAATGCGCGCTTTCGGCTGTTCGCAAGCTCGAGTTTTCAACCCGATTGCGCAAAGCGGATGTTCGCCGAGCAGGCGTTGATGCCTAAGGGACTTGGAAACACCGGTATCTGGTATCTCGCAGCCCATGGACAGGTTTGTGCGGTGGCCTTAACCTTTCGAATTCTGCAAGCCTAGTCGATTTGACATCCATTCTTTCTCGGGACTCGCCCGACGTTCGAAGCCAAGACAACGCCGCGGGTGCGGGCGGTGCTCGATAACGTCTGCGACAGATGAGAAACCACGAGATCGGCCTTAGTAGCGATATCGCTTGGAAGAGTCTCGAAGTCAGCACCCGATGGAAAGCTCAATGATGGCCGGAACCAGGTTAGCTACTGAGCGCGCAGTGATGCGCTACAGACGCGTACACGATGTGGAGATGAGTTGCAGTTCTTAGTCCGTACGCGTTCTCATGGGCATGGTTGGGTCACTTCGTTCCCTTAGGATGGTGCCGCGCTTATTGCAAACCCTGCAGATGAACCGCTCCTCGCAAGGCGGACGTGTGTCTGGCCACTAGTCGAGCCTAGACCGTGACGAGGTACAGCCGGACATTGCGGCGACGATTTGTCAATCGGCCTGCAAATTTGACCCCTCATCGGCGTCCAATTTTGACCCCTTCGTGCGGCGGGTTTTGCTGGTAGCGCTCGTCTCGTCGGAGCTGGCCGGGATAGCGGAGACGAGACGAGCGCGGGTGGCGTGATCGTCGTCTCGGCTCTTGAACCGCAGCTATCGTTGCCGGTCTCGACAATGTCGCAGTGATGGGTCAATCGGTCGAGCAGCGCGGTGGTCATTTTGGCGTCGCCGAACACGCTCGGCCATTCGCCGAAGGCGAGATTGGTGGTCACGATGACGGAGGCGCGCTCATAGAGCCGGCTGACGAGGTGGAAGAGAAGCTGGCCACCGGACTGGGCGAAGGGCAAATAGCCGAGTTCATCCAGCACGATGAAGTCCATGCGGGTCAGATGCTCGGCGAGTCGTCCTTGCCGTCCATTGCGGGTCTCGGTCTCGAGGCGATTGACGAGGTCGACTACGTTGAAGAAGCGGCCTCGGGCACCGGATCGGATGCAGCTTCTGGCGATGGCAATGGCCAGGTGGGTTTTGCCGGTGCCAGTGCCGCCAACCAGCACGACGTTGCGTTGTTGGGCGATGAAGCCGCCGCCGGCGAGGTCATTGACGAGAGTCTGATTGATCGGCGTGCCGTCGAACTGGAAGTCGGCGATGTCCTTGGCAAGCGGCAGCTTGGCAATGGTGAGCTGGTATTTGATCGACCTGGCTTGCTTCTCGTTGATCTCGGCGTTGAGCAGGTCGCCGACAATGCGCTGAGGTTCGTGCTGGCGCTTGACGGCAGTTGCCATGATCTCGTCGAAGGCAGCCTTCATGCCGTAGAGCTTGAGCTCGCCCATGAGGTCGAAGATTTGGGTTCGTTCCATCAGATGGTCCTCCGGAGGTTGTCGTAGCGGGCACAATCGGCGATCGGCGCATGGCGGAGCGTCAGTGCGGCCGGCGTCATGATGTTGGCCGGTGGGGCGGGTTCACGTTGACGGGCCAGGATATTGAGCACGACATCGGCGGAATGGACGCTGTGACTGAGCGCTTCGGCACAGGCCGCTTCCACCGCGGGCAGACCGTCAGTCAGTACCGCGTTGAGGATGTCGACCATCTGCCGATTGCCATCGTCGGTGCTGGCCAGCTTGCGCCGGATCCGCTCGAGGGCGGCCGGGAGCACCCAGTCTTTGAAGGGAGCACCATTGCGCAACGCGCCGGGTTTGCAGGCGAGCACCGGCACATAATGCCAGGGGTCGTAGACGGTATCGCCGCGGCCAAAGGATCGCGGGTGCTCGGCAACGATGCGTCCATCCTGACGGATCAC